>DAOWEB010000067.1 GCA_030638735.1 Spirochaetaceae bacterium | reverse complement strand
TCAATTCAATTTACATTTTACACCTTTTTTACTCTACTTCATTGAGCTTACAGGGCCAGGAGGTTTAGTAACTCTGGATTTCATCTTTCCTTCTTGATTAGTGGAATAAAAAGAATTATTATCCATATATGGAGGTGTATATGGAGCTATCCCATAAAACAACAATCCTGTTCTCTGAGGATCAGTTTTCGTCCCTGAAAACTATGGCCAAAGCAAATGGCAAATCCATTGGTGAGCTTATCCGGAGTGCCTGTGAGCAGGTATATGCCTCAGATGACAGAGATAGAGCTGTAAGTGCAGTTTTGGAATTAGAAAAACTAAACCTACCTGTAGCCTCTGTTTCGGAAATGAAGATGGAACAGGTCCCCCTAAAAGAGATCTACTGATGGTTTTTATTGATACAAATATTTTTATGTATGCTGCCGGAAGAGAACATCCCAACAAAATCCCCTCCGTTAATTTGCTGCATAAGATTGCTTCCGGGAAAGTTGATGCCTGCATAAATGTCGAAGTACTGCAGGAGATACTACATAGATACAGACATATAAATAGATGGGAAAACGGCAAATTAGTATATTCCTTAACCCGTAAAATAATTCCTGTCATATTTCCTGTTGATACTTTTATCATGGAAAAGTGTTTTGATTTACTGAATGAGTACACTGGTATTATGGCCAGAGATGCTCTTCATGCTGCTTTCTGCCAAAATAATAGCATCAGTTCAATGTACTCATATGACAAAGATTTTGACGTTTTTGATGGCTTAACCAGGATTGAACCTTATATATAAAATATTATATTCTTATAATGGAGGCCCCAGATGATAGAAAAAAAACAATTCGGTGCAACCGGACATTTAAGTACCAGAGCTCTTTTTGGAGCTGCTGCACTTGCTAAAGTTACCCAAGCTGAGGCAGATAAAACAATGGATCTGCTCGAAGAGTTCGGGATAAATCACATAGACACAGCTGCAAGTTATGGTGATGCGGAAATAAGACTGGGACCCTGGTTAAAGCAAAATCGAAGCAAAGTGTTTCTGGCTACAAAGACTGGGGAAAGAACATATAAAGGGGCAAAGGAAGAGCTCCACCGTTCATTGGACAGACTTAAGGTAGATTCTGTTGATCTTTGGCAAATGCACGTGCTTGTTGATCCTTTGGAATGGGAAACTGCTATGTCTGAGGATGGAGCATTACGAGCTTTTATTGAAGCAAAAGAAGAGGGACTTGTTCGATTTCTCGGTGTTACAGGGCATGGAATTACTGCCCCCTGGATGCATTTAAAAAGCCTGGAAAAGTATCCTTTTAACTCTGTTCTTCTTCCATACAACTATACAATACTTCAGAATGAAAATTACAGGAAGGGATTTGAGAAACTGGCTTCTATATGTAATGAAAAGAGCATTGCACTCCAGGCTATTAAAACTATTGCTAAAGGACCAAAGGAAGAAGATTCCGGGAATAGATTTGCAACATGGTATGAACCATTATCAAAACCAGAAGATATATCTTTTGCTATCCACTGGGCACTGAGCAGCAATGATCAGATATTTATTAATACTGCCGGCGACATTCATCTTCTTCCTGCTGTACTGGAGGCATTTTCCAGTTTTAGTAACAAAATAAGTGATGATGAAGTGAAAAATTTTGTGAACAAAAAGGGGATTACACCACTTTTCGTATAGGATTTTATTTTAATTTACTTATGACAGCTCCCCATTTCTCATGGCTTCCAACTCTCTCATTAAAAATTTAAGGATTGACCCTTAGATATTGACCCCTGCAACCAAAGTCCCCTTATCCGCAAGAGTCTTGTAGTATCCTTTTTGTTCCAGAAGCTCCGGATGTGTCCCTTCTTCAACTATCTCTCCATTTTTCATTACATAAATTGTATCTGCCTTCATTATTGTAGATAATCTATGAGCAATTATAATTGTAGTTCTGTTTTTACTAAGCTGCCAGAGAGCTTCCTGAATAAGACTTTCTGATTCATTGTCCAGGGAACTGGTAGCTTCATCCAGGATTAGAATCTCCGGATTTTTTAGAAAAACACGGGCAATTGATATACGCTGCTTCTGTCCCCCGGATAGAAGAACACCTCTTTCTCCAACTTCTGTATCCAGACCATCAGGTAATGTGGAAATAAAACTTGCAAGGTTTGACATCTTAACTGCTGCAAGCAGTTCTTTATTATTTGCATCGGGTTTACCATAAGTAATATTTTCCCGAATAGTTCCATCGAATAAAAAGACATTCTGCTGAACAATTCCAATTATTTTTCTAAGGCTTCTTTGTTTTAGTCCCTTAATATCCTGATCATCAATATTTATGGAACCTTCCTGTACATCATAAAACCGTGGTATCAATGATGCCAGAGTACTTTTCCCTGC
>DAOWEB010000130.1 GCA_030638735.1 Spirochaetaceae bacterium | reverse complement strand
TTTTGTCTCCATTACAACAGTATTTGGATTATCCCCTGGTACCGGAAAGGTTAATCCAAGAACTTTATCAGGCTCTTCCCAACCCCCACCTCCAATAATTGCAAGCTGCTTGTCCCTTAGAATTTGTACTGATGCAGTATCGTAGGGAATTACTTTTTTAGCCTGATCCAGAATAGCTTTAATAGTTGCTTCCAGATCAAGAGAAGAAGTTATTATAGAACTGACTTCCCTGAGTGTATGTGCCTCAATTGCACTGGCTTCAGCTTCTTTCCTTGCAGTATTGGCTTCAATCAGTGCTTTCTCAAGAAGTTCTTTTGTTTCCATCTCTTCGGTAATATCAGAATCAAACCCAATATATTGTTTTACATATCCCTTATTGTTAGTTGTTATTGAAACAGTAGAAGAAATAAGCCAGTGCCAGGATCCTTCCTTTGAACGAAATCTGAAAATTATTTTATTTACATCCTCCCCCTCCAAGGAAGGAATTATACTTTGGTTTTTAACTTTTTGAAGGTCATCAGGGTGTATGAAATCTAAAAAACCGATATTAAGCATATCATCTTCCGTATAACCTAATTTATACCAGAGATCATTTGGAAATACTTTGTTGTTTTCAACATCGTTAATAAAAAGCCCCAGTTCCCTCATTTTATCAAAGAGAGCATTTATATAATCGTTCTGTTCTTTAATAATTTTTAAAAGATTTTCAATTTTACTCTCTGATAAATCAGACTTTAATGAGTTGAGTTTTTCTTTAAGAGTAGAATTTAAAAAAAGATCTATACCTTTTGTATTTTTCTCTGTTTTTTTTCCCATAATATATTTACCCAGTATATTATGATTTAGAGAATTTACAAGTAGAGGAATGATATAGAAAATTAAAATAAAAGTAGACTAAAACTGAAAAAAAGGTGAGAATAAATAATCTTGATAAAAAATATTTCATCTGATAAATTTAATAACCCTCTTCATATTTCAGCATTGGTATTATCAGTGATCAGCCATTTAGTTTCCCTGATCCTATTCAGCCTATATTACTTAAAAATTGAAATCGGGCACTACTTTTTATGGCAGTTTTATGCATTCATTCTGGTTTCAATAATTATCAGTCTTATTCTATTTTTTATACAGGAAACCAGTACAAAAGTAATTTTCATTTTTTTACATTATCTTGTACTATTTCTAATAGGATATCCCCTTGGAAATTACATTGGTATAGAATTAATTTTATATTCATCACTTATAATCGAAACATCATTTTATCTTTCATCGCCCGGAAACATGATGGTTCAGTCAATTATATTTTTTCTTTTTATGTTTTCCCAGGGAGAAGTTTCTGCCTGGCAGAAAAATATTGAAAGGGTATCTCTTCATGATTTAACAGCCACAGCAGTATACAGTCTTATTATTATTGTAATTTCATTGATGCTCAAAAAATATTCAAAAAACTGCACTGAAAAAACAAAAAGAATTGTACATCTTGATTCTGCAATTACCCAGCTGACAGATGCAAATATTGGATTTCAAAGTTATGTAAAAACACTTGAAATACAAACACTAATAGAGGAAAGAAAACGTGTATCCAGAGAGATTCACGATACAGTGGGATATGTATTAACTAATATAATAATGATGATGGAAGATGCTGCACTCCTGACGGATGAGAAAAAAATAAAACGAAATGAAATACTTTTTACAGCCAGAAATCAGGCTCAAAAGGGGCTGGAAGAAACAAGAGCTGCTCTGCGGCATTTAAGAAATGAAACTATTGTGAAAACCTATGGTATTAATATGATTGAAGAGTTGGTTTCAGTGTTTCAGCAGGCAACAGGTATTGATATTAAAGTTGAGTATGGCAATTTATCCGGTTTTACAAATGACAGGATAGATGCTATTATTTTTAGAACCATTCAGGAGGGAATGACAAATGCCTTCCGACATGGAATGGCAACAATTATTAGAATTAATTTCTGGATTACCAAAAAAACATTAAGGGTATCAATACATGATAATGGTATTGGATCTAAAGAGATTGTTGATGGTATTGGTGTAGCAGGAATGAGAGAGCGCATATATAGTATTGGTGGAAATATTGATATACGAAATGTAGATGATGGATTCAAAATTGATGTAGAGATCCCTCTGGAGTAAAAAATTGGATGTAATTAAAATTTTACTGGTAGATGATCAGATACTTTTTATCGAAAGTCTAAAAGCAGTTCTTGAAACCCTGGCACATGATATTAAAATTATAAATATAGCACATAATGGACTTGAAGCAGTTAAACTGGTAAAAAAGCAGATCCCGGATATTATACTTCTGGATGTAAGAATGCCGGGAATGGATGGAGTGGAAACTGTAAAAGTACTACATAAAAAGTACCCTGAAATTAAAATTATGATGCTGACTACTTTTGATGACGATGAATATGTACACAAAGCTCTGGAATATGGTGCTGCGGGTTATATGCTTAAAGATGTTCCTCCGGCAGATCTGATAAACTCTATAAGAGCTCTAAATAATGGAACAATACAGATGTCCCCGCAAATTATGGTTAAGTTAATGGATTCTTCCGGAGATTCAAGCAGTCTGACAGATATAAGGCATGCTACCAGAGAAATAGATAAGCTTAGTAAAAGAGAACAGGAAATATTGTTTTTAGTTTCTGCAAATATGGAAAATTCTAAAATATCAGATAAAATTTTTATTGCAGAGCAAACAGTGAAAAACCACATAAGCTCTATCTATTCAAAACTGGGAATTCATGACAGGGCTGCTGCAATTAAACTTGCCAAAGCCTCAAATCTCAATGAACGATTTACTCATCTGACCTGACTACGCAGGTAGATAAGGGGAGAACGGAGTAGGGAGAATGGAGACCGGGGGATTTTGGCTTTCTGTGGTTTCCAAATTCAGGGCGCAAAGCATTGCGCCGCGACCTCTTCCTTCCTCCTTCCTCCGTTCTCCCTTCTCCCGTCTCCCTTTCGTAGTACCAGTACTATAAAAACAGTACCGGCATAGTACTAAAATGATGTTGTATCCTCGTGTATCCAGTTCTACTATAAACATATATTAACCATAAAAAGGAGTCTTTTATGAAAAAAGCAATTTTAATCATCCTGACTTCCCTATTGATTCTACTCCCCCTAAGCGTATTTGCAGGTGGAGAAGATGAAGTACAGGAAGCAGGACCAGTATCATTCGATTTCTGGACGACACAAACACAGTCAGACAGATTAGCAACAATTCAGGTTCTTATTGACACTTATACAACTCTGTATCCTGATGTATCCATAAATCTGGTTGCAGTGGATGAAAACGATCTGGCAACCCATGTACAGACGGCTTCAGCTGCCGGAACACTTCCTGCAATGTTCGAAGCACCCGCAGAAACTGCAGTTGCCTTCGGAGTAGAAGGAATTGTTGATATCAATGCCGTAACAAAGATTGTAAATGGAATAGGAAAGGACAAATTCTATTCCGGAGCCTTAAAGGTCCTCGAAACAAGTGCTAAAGACGGTTATTATGCACTTCCATACCACGGATGGGTACAGGGCTTATGGTATAGAGCAGACTGGTTTGAAGAAGCAGGTCTTGAACCTCCTACAACCTGGGAAGCAACACTTAAAGCTGCTAAGTACTTCTACAAGCCGGACGAAAATCAATATGGTATTCTTGTAGGAACAAAACCGGAAGGTTACGCAGAACAGTGTTTTACACCAATAGCCATGGCAAACAACGCCGCGCTTTTTGATAAAGACGGAAACCTGGTATTCAACTCTCCTGAAATGAAGGAAGCTGTGGAATATTATGCAGAACTTGCCAAATACAATCCTCCGGGGCCTCAGACATGGAGTGCAAGAGATTATTATCTTCAGGGAAAACTGGCAATGTTCTACTACTCCACATACATTATGGATGACCTTGCTCTTGCTGAAGTAGCAGCAGGTTCTCTTTCATCTGAAAACTTTGAAAATCTGAAAGGTACAGGATTTGATCCTGAGCTTGTTGATAAAACAAAACTTGCACCGATTATGACAAATAAATCTTCTGCTGGGTACGGAACAGTTGTTG
>DAOWEB010000235.1 GCA_030638735.1 Spirochaetaceae bacterium | reverse complement strand
GTTTAAAATGTCTGTTTTTAAGTTTCTGGTTCCGGATATATTAATATGTTCCCGTACAGGTGCTTCCCAGACTGCCTCTATTTCCATAGGGGGCAGACCTTCATGCAGGAATGAGCATTCCAGAAGACCTACATAATTATCATTATATAATAGTTCTATAAATCCTGAATCTGAAAATTCACCGACTACTGTTGCTTCTACTTCACGAACAGCGGCAAGGCGCAGGAATTCATCTATTGTATCCCTGGAAATAGCCAGGCTCATTCTTTCCTGAGACTCAGAAATCAGGATTTCCCATGGCGCGAGTCCAGGATATTTTAATGGACATTTGTCCAGCTCTATTTTTATACCATTACTGAATTCGGCCATCTCTCCCAAAGATGATGACAATCCGCCGGCACCATTGTCTGTAATGCCTTTGTAAAGATCCAGATCCCTGGCTTCTATTAGAAAATCCAGCATTTTCTTTTGAGTAATAGGATCTCCGATTTGTACTGCAGATACAGGAGATTCTTCATCTAATGCAAGAGAGGAAAAAGTAGCTCCATGAATACCATCCTTACCGATTCGGCCTCCGACCATTACCGCCAGGTCGCCTGAATCTATATGTTTAATCCATGAATCTTCATTATTAACTTTTGCAGGTAAAATACCGCCTGTTCCGCAGAAAACCAGGGGTTTACCCATATAGCTTTCATCAAATAAGAATCCGCCGCTTACAACAGGGATTCCGGACTGGTTTCCGCCGTCTATAATACCGTGATGTACTCCCTCCATTACTCTTCTTGGGGGTAGAAGCCCGCCGGGTACTTTATCCGAGGGATATCCAAAGCATAAAAAGTTAGTATTAAAAATCGGTCTAGCACCCTTACCTGTACCCATAATATCCCTGTTTACGCCTACAATACCTGTAATGGCACCACCGTAAGGGTCCAGGGCAGATGGAGAATTATGGGTTTCTACTTTAAAGCATAAGAGTGTATCTTTATCAAACTGAATTACGCCGGAATTATCATGAAATACCGACCGTAAATATTTTTTTACTTTGGAAACATCATCTGTTGTTTTTTGAATATATGTTTTAAAAAGAGATTTAATTTTTTCTTCTTTGCCGTTTTCTATATATGAGATATTTGCATTGAAAATTTTATGTTTACAATGTTCGGACCATGTCTGTGCAATCATTTCCAGTTCTACATCTGTAATGTCCTTTGATAGTCCTTTTTCCTGTCTTACTTTGTGTATGTCTTTATTCGTGAATTCTTTTTGAATAGACTGCATTTCATTTAAGGATAGAGCAAGAAGTCTGTCTTTTGATAATTTTTCAAGTTCTCCTGTATTCATATCCACAAGATTAAATGATTCAATTGTTGTTTCACTTTTTTGAACACTTGCCTTGTAATGCAGGGGCGGGCGGGTATTTTTTTCCCAGTCTTCCTTTTCTATTAATACTGAGTTCTGAATAAGAGGATTATGAAGGAAATTAAGTAATTGTGATTTCTTTTTTGCAGTTATTTTATCTTTTCCCGGATGATATTCTATTAAGAACTGTCGTGCAGTTTTAATACTGATGTTTTCGGGCAGATTTTCCCCGAATCTGTTTTTTAAAGCATCTGCAGCAGTAATAGCCAATGTATCTGTTACGCCAGGCTTATAAGATATTTCTATTAAGGTCCTCCAGGCAGGAATGAGCTCCGATTCTCCGGTAAAAGAATTTACAAGATATCCCTGAGCTACCTGGTCCAGGAATATTTCTTTTACTTCATATTCCTTAAGAGTGAAATCTTCCAGAATATACACATCTATTATTTTTAAATCCTTAATGCCTAACCCGAGATGGGTTTTTAAGGAATCCAATAGCCTGCCGGCTCTGCCGTCTTTATATTTCTTCTTATAAAATACTTCTATTCTCATTTTGAAATAGATTATACAAGAATGCTCTGCTTGGCAAGTACTCCGAAATTGATTTTATACATTATTTATTTTTATACATTGATTTTAATTTAAATAAGTATTAGCTTGTATAGAAGAATTTTATTACCGATAATATTAGTAATAAAACTGTTTAATATAAAGTTTTTAATGATCGGTTCTATGGGATACTAATGTTTTTGTAGAGATTAATATTTTATGGAAGAAACTGATTGCTTCAAAGGCGGCACTGTTCAGACAATTGACAGTAAAGCTAAGTATGAAGCATTAAAAGCGTTTATTTATAAAGTTTCTGTTTTATCTAAATTAAAAGATATTGATGAACTCGAAAATGCGGTAATCGAAAGAGAAAAAATACTTTGTACAGGTCTTGGCCATGGAGTAGCAATTGCTCATGGGAAAACCAGGGAAGTTAAAAAACCTGTAATTGTACTGGGTATTTCCCGGCAGGGAATTTCGTATAATTCCCCGGACGGTAAACCTGTTAATTTATTGTTTATTATTGCAAGCCCTCCGGATAAACCGGTCGAGTATCTGCTTGCATTATCT
>DAOWEB010000343.1 GCA_030638735.1 Spirochaetaceae bacterium | reverse complement strand
CGGTGAAAAACTTGCAATTGAACTGGATGGCGGGTACCACAAAAGACCAAAACAGGCCGCCTCTGACAGAGAAAGAGATTTGATCCTAAATGATTACGGAATTAAGGTACTACGCTTTAAAAATGAACTTGTCTTTAATAGTCCAAGAGTGGTGCTGGAAACCATAAGAGGAGAGTTTTCAGTTGAAAAATGATACAAGCACGGACCTCCCCCCTGTTGGGTATTTTTAACTGGAACTTTTTATAAAATATCCCCCTCCTTGGAAAGGAGGGGGATTTTATACAAAAGTAATGATAACGGTAAAACATGGGGGAGGTCCCGTGGTACAATACTTATGCAGGATCTTCTGGCAGGAAAAGTAAGGGTAAAAGTATAAAACATAGTTTGCATTAGTTATTTTTAAGATGTAATATAAGGTATAAGCAGGGAAAGAAATGGCACCAGATAATGACATAGAGAAAATTAAACTTGAAGTCTATTCAATTACAGGTGATTCTTTTTGTATTGCAGCTGAAGATGGTGAGAAAGTTTTCATGCAATTAAAGAAAGCAATGGATAAAAAGATGCCGATAAATCTCTCTTTTCTCAATATAGAAATGCTTACTGCAGCATTTTTGAATACTGCAATAGGGAAAATATATGATAATTTTGATGAAAATGAAATTAAATTCAGATTATCTGTATCTGATATTAAAGATGAGGATAAACTTCTTTTAAAAAGAGTAGTAGATACAGCAAAAGCTTATTATAAGAACCCTTGTCAGTTTGAAGACTCAATAAATAAGATAATGGCGAGTTGAGATTAGCTGATTATATTAAAATAGTAGACCAGGATTTACATTCCACACAACAAACTAAATAGAAAAAAAGTTGCCAAAATGCACACAATGTGATATATTTCTAATATGAAATTAATTGATTGGAACAAAGAAAAAAATAGATGGCTTAAAAAAAATAGAGGTATCTGCTTTGAAGATATTTTGTTTTACCTTGATAAGAAATGTCTTGTAGATGACATTGAACATCCCAATCAAAAGAAATACAAAGGTCAAAGAATGATGGTCATGAAAATAAAAAATTATATTTATCTGGTTCCTTATGCCGAATCAGAAAAAGAAGTATTTCTTAAATCTATTATCCCCAGCAGAAAAGCTACAAAAAAATATTTGGAGAGAAAAGATGAATAATTTAGACAAAGAAGAAAAAGAATTACTAAATTCTTTCGAAAATAATGAATGGAAGTCAGTTGAAAATGTTAAAGAGAGAAAAGTAGAAATGGAATCCTATGCCCGTGCAACTATTCGGAAAGATAAAAGGGTCAATATCCGAATTTCCGAGAGAGATCTTAATGAATTACAACGTATAGCCCTGTCAGAAGGATTACCTTATCAAACCCTAATCTCCAGCATATTACACAAATATGTAAATGGCACTCCCATATTAATAAAGTAATTTATATCATTAGAAGGAGCATCAAAAATTGGGAACAGAATACAGCTTAGTTGAGAAACCCTCTCTTGAATATCTACAGACCCTTGGATATGAGTTCATAAATGAATCCCGGAATATTGAAGCAAGAGATGAGCTAAATCATGTTATCTTGAAAGATATCTTCATCAAATCCTTAATACTAATCAATGATATTCCGGAAGAAACAGCAAGATCGATTTACTTAGAACTCCTGGCACTTAATGATAATGAAAAATGGACCCAAATTATGAGGGGCGATTTCAGTAAAACCATACCATACTTTCCAACAAAAAAGACAATACTGTTAATAGACTTCTTGAACATAGAGAACAATACATTCACAGTAACCAATCAGTTTAGGGTAAAGGCAGAATTAACAGGAATACCAGATATGGTCTGCTTCATAAACGGGATTCCGGTTGTTGTAATAGAAGCAAAAACACCTGTTTCACTTAAAGATAAAACTGGTGAAGCATTCGAGCAGATGAAGAAATATGAGAAAATTATTCCCAGACTTTTTTATACAAATATGTTCAACATAATTACAAACGGAGAATCTATTCTTTACGGATCAACTGGCTCTCCATCAGCTTATTGGGGAGAATGGAAAAATCCATGGCCTAAAAAGGATGACGATTTTTCAAGTAAACTTGAGAAAGGACTCTACAGCCTTCTTGAACCATCCAGATTACTCGATATTCTTGCACACTTTATTGTTTTTGAAGAAAGAGATAACAAAGTCACTAAAAAGATATGCAGGTATCAACAGCTTAGAGCAGTAAACAAAATAACAAACCGGTTTCTTGAAGATAGAATACCAAATGATAGAAAGGGTCTTATATGGCACTCTACAGGGTCTGGAAAATCATTAACCATGGTGTTTGCAGCACTTAAGCTTAAAAGCCATCTAACAATCCATTCTGACCTTTTAACCTCTCCTAACCTGCTTATTGTCACAGATAGAGTTGATCTGGATACTCAAATTGTTAAAACATTTGAGGCTTGTGGACTGCCAAATCCAAAAGCAGTTAAATCAGTCAATGAACTAAGGGATAAAATCCATAGTAATACAACCGGACTCACCTTACTTGCAACCATATTCAAGTTTGAAGGTTCAAGGAAGCCTGTTCCAAACAGTGGTAACTGGATTATCTTTGTAGATGAGTCTCACAGAACCCAGGAGAAGGATCTTGGAGCCTATCTGCATAAGACTTTCCCTGAGGCATGGTTTTTCGGCTTTACCGGTACTCCTATTAAAAAAGCAGATAAAAATACCTATGCAAACTTCTCTCCTGCAGATGAGATGTATCTTGATAAGTATTCCATTGAAGATGCTGTTGCAGATGGAGCTACAGTACCAATCTACTTTACATCAAGAAAAGCTGAATGGCATATCAATGCAGCTGAAATTGATATCCTTTTTGACCAGTGG
>DAOWEB010000041.1 GCA_030638735.1 Spirochaetaceae bacterium | reverse complement strand
GGACATGCTCCACAATAAACTCCACAGGGAGCCAATTCATCTATCAACTTATTCATACTATTCCTCCTCTACTAAAATGATACATTCTGTCTTGTAGTGCCGGGGATTTCCGGGGAAAATCATTCCGGGGCCTTTTATAAAATGTTCTATTACCGGAAGCTTTACTTTGTAATTGTGCTCTCTACAATAGGTAAGGAGCTTAAAATAGCTACTGCCTTGTGTCCCATAGGGGCCTTCATGTATCAGCTTTACGGCTTTAGTTAGAGGAAATACCTCTGTAGAGTCGATTGATTTTGCAGCATTGAATTCAAGCTCAATCCCCCCCTCCAAATCTGTTTTATCCTCTGAATATCCAAATTCGTGGTAGAAAGCGAAAGGTTTTCCTGTTGAAAATCGACCGTATTGTTTATATAGGGATGAAAACAACTCACCAAGCTGATCATACGTTCCATAAATTCTTTTACTGACATAGCAGGGGAGATAAAAGTCGTATTCAGCAATTTCTTTTATCTCTTCCTGCCCGACCAAAGTAGCGTTTTTCTGTCGCTGAAGCTGATCTTTTATTTTATGTAAATTCTGAATCATATTTTCAATATCATTGATTTTCTCTTCAATATAAAGAGACAAGTCTTCCTCGTCACGACACTCTAATAAGATTTGTCTGATTTCTTTTATAGTAAATCCTAACTCTTTCAAGATTAGAATACTTTGAGCCCGCTCAAAACATTTTTTGTCGTAATAACGATAACCATTGTCCTGATTAACCTTAGCCGGGATAAGAATTTCCATCTCTTGATAATAGCGAATTGTTTTAACATTCATTCTTGCAGCATGTGCAAATTCTCCTATTGATAACATTTATTTTCCTCTATTTTTTCTTTTGACTTCTCTGGTTAAGGTTGATTTTTCATAAACAAACCCCGGAGCTGCCCCGGCCCCGATTATCTGCTCCTCTGTGATCCTATATCCCAGAAAAGCCAATGCATTAACCATTGCAGAACTCTCGCAATGCATTCCCGATATTGGCTTATAACTTGTAAATGATCCATTCATAATATTCTATGAAGCTCCTATCTGATTGTATAGGAAAATCTTAAACCCTCCACTTAAGTGGAGAGTCAATCATTTTTTATTTTTTGAGCAGAATCTTGAATATCTAAATAATAAATATTCTAAAATATTGAACCGCGATTCATGTCGCCTAACGATGCTATGATAAAACCAGATACGATTAATGGCTGCCGCGAGACTGGGACCAGTAAGGATCCCCTGTTAACGATTAGCAGACATCAACCGTATCTGAATATTGGGGAAGCCATCACACTTACCCCTGCCTGGTCAGAAACTTCGTTTCCTGCTCGGCTATGCATCCTACATAGACGTATGATTATTATACCTTCACTTTTTTCAGAACACAATAACAAGGAAGCTGGAAATGAAGTTTATAGGAATTGATCTTTATACCAATTGTTTTACTGCCTGTTTTCTTGATGAAAAGGGAAACAAATTAATTATAATTTATAATTTGAATACTGAAGGAGTTGGGAAGTTTTTCAAGGAAGTGGATCTGGATTCTTATGCCCTTGTAGAAGCAACAATCAACACATTCTGTTTTGTGAATCTAATAAAATCGAATGTTGGTCAGATTCTTGTGGCTAATACTTACGAACTGAGAACTATTTCTTTTACTAATAAGAAAACAGATAAAGTTGATGCATACAAACTTGCCAGAATAATGAAATCACAAATATTAAGCGGAGAGGAACAGGTTCGTCCAGTCGTAGTTGCTCCTGAAAAGATCCAGGATCTCAGGGCTTTATTTACCACTTACCGTTTAGAAAGAAAACAGGTAACTGCTGTAAAGAATAGAATATACTCTCTTCTTAAACAGAACTTGTACCCTTTAATAAAAGAGTATATTTTTGGTAAGAAAATCCGGAAAACAATAAGAACCTTATGTGAAGAAAAGCATGTTCTTAACTTTCAGATAAACCTTCTTATGGATCAGTTGGAGCAGCTTGAATCAAAGATAAAAATCTTAAAAGAAAGAATCCTATGCGAAGGTTCCTATTACATGAAAGAGATCAATAATCATACAAGTATGAGAGGATTAAGTGTTTTTACAGCAATAGCAATAATTTCAGATATCATCACAGTAAAAAGATTCTCCAACAGTAAGAAGTTTGCTTCATATTTAAGAAGTACTCCCAGAGTAGAAAGTTCTAATGAAAAGACAATAATAAAAAGTACAAATAAAGCTGGACGAAAAGTAGCCATTACTTTGTTAAGCCAGGGATTAAATCATTTTCGAAATTCCAATCCCAAAATTAGAAGATGGCATGACCGTCTAAGAGTATATAATAAAGCTGGAATTGTTCGGATGGGGATGTGCAGAAAAGTTATAACCGAAATATATCAAATGCTAAAGAAAGAGGAGTATCATTATTTCATGGATCCTGAAAACCATAAACAGAAGATGAATGAATATATTGAACTTCTGAAAAAGAAAGAGGTGGATTACCCTGAAGAATTTGATATTGCTGCTTGACTTTTCTCATAGACGTTCTGCAAATACCTGAAGTTGCCTTCTTTTGGTATAAAACTTATTCTATTGGCTAAATTGCTATTCAGCAACCTCAAAAACTGGCAATTTAGGTGGAGTGAAACGGAACCAGGTAATTTGCTGTTAAGTGTTGTGTCAGATGAATTTGTTCCGCTTTTTTCAAAAGTACAGGGACGTACTTTTAGAACCGTATACATAGGATTATTCCCTCTTATTCTCCTGATTTTATTCACCAAGGATTTTTGAAATCTTTTCAGTTGTAGTATTAAGTTCTGCTTCATCAAGAATAATATTAAAAGCACCTTCAATTACGCTTTTTACGTAAGCGGTAATTCTTACCTCTCTCTTCTTAATTGATCAGAAGAAATATTAAACGGTAGAAGAGCCTCATAATCTTCAGTTTTTCTACAGTAAGGGATTTTACTGAAAATATAATTTAAATATTCAAATGCCGATAAATTATGCAACTTTGCTGATTCGACAAGACTGTAAAGAATCGCAGATCCTTTTGCTCCTTTCGGACTCCCTGAAAAAAGCCAGTTTTTGCGTCCTATTACAAATGGCCTGATAGCCCGTTCTGCCGCATTATTTGAGGGGGTCAGATCCGGATGTTCAACATAAGTTACTAGCTGTTCCCAGTTATCAAGAGTGTAAGCAATAGCTCTTCCAAAGGATAAACTGGGAGGTGTCTGAGGATAACAATATACTAATAACTTTTTTAATGATTCAAAAATTGGTCCAGCCCTGTTTTTTCTTTGTTTTACAAAACCTTTCTCGGAAAACTGTGTCCGTAGGTCTTCAAGTTCAAAGAGCTGTTTGATAAGTTCAATGATTTTCTTTGCATCTTTATCTTTAGAGGATTCCCAGTATTGGAAGAATCTCCGTCTGACATGTGCCCAGCATAACACATGATCAATTTTTACACCCTGTTCTGTTTTAAGTCTCCTAACTGCTGTGTGATATGCCTCATAATCATCTGTTTGCAGCCATCCAGAATATCCGTCCAGAAAATCGTAAGGTATTTCATGAGATCGCCCTGTCTCATATTGAAAAATAACACTTTCAGATCCTTTACCTCCACCAAGGAAAACCCACATCCAGGATTTTAATTGGTTCTTTCGGCCAGGTTCTTTTAAAACCTGTACTCTTGTTTCATCAGCATTAACTACCGGACCACTAAGGATTTTTTCTTTTAAAAGCGTATATATTGGTTCACAGTACTCACTTGCCTTGATTGTAATATTACTTAAAGTTGCTCTTGGTAATGGAGCTCCTATCTGGCCCAATCGTTTTGACTGTCTGTAAAAAGGAAGTGCATATTCAAACTTTTCTGCTATGCTCCAAGCAATTAAACTTTCATCAGCAACACTGCCAGGAATCAAGTGTTTAGGGCTTTACAGCCTCAACGTCTGAACTCACTGGTTTTTACGGAGCGTAGCGGAGTAAAAATCCAGTGCAGTGATTTGTTATGCATTTTCATTATTGTTATTTTATTCATCTTTTTTGAATTTTGTAAAAGTAAAACATATTGGTGTCAAAAGGATTATAGCCAAAATTGTATTGGCAACAGCATTGAATTCTACATTTGCTTTAAGGGAAATAAATATATCTAATATGTACCAAGAAAGTATTCCAATTATAAGACAGTTCCTTGACCATTTTTCTTTCTTCTTAAATGGAATAGCAGCAATAAAAGCTATAAATATACCCCAGCCTACCATTGTAGATCCCAAAACACCATATATCCATTGTTGAAAATTTCTAACTTGTATACTTGGTATCTCTTTACCCCAGAAAACAGGATCAATCTGAGAATTAAATCCTTCCGAATTAATATTTAGAACCATAAATATTCCAAAAATTGAGACTATTATTCCAGAAACAAATAACCACTTTTGCCAAAATTTAAAACTCATCATTTCTCCTTTGATATGCATAACTCTTGAGTATACTGAAATTAAGCAGGATAGTAGGGGTAAAATGCTGACTTTTTGTTAAATATCCATTTTATTTTCTTAATACACAAGAATTATTTCCTGAATCTTAAAACAATTACTGCTTAAAAACAATGATAATAATAAAAATACGGACTTTCAGATGGATATTGCCTAAAAACTTGTCTAATACAGTTTATTAGCAGTATAAGTAGTTAATAACCCTGCTAAAATTATTAGGTATTGGATGCTATACGGAAAAAATGCCAGGATATTGAAGCAGAAACCGATTTCCCCCTATATATCAATATAGAACCTAAATAATATATGGGAGAAAAAATGGATACTATTAAACCAAAACTACTGGACCAAATGAAAAATGTAATAAGAATAAAGCATTATTCATTACAGACAGAAAAATCCTATATTCAATGGGTACGGCGATACATTTATTTCCATAATAAACGACATCCGGAAGAAATGGGAGCTTTGGATGTTCAAAGATTTTTAAGTTATTTGACTGTAGAGCAGCATGTATCTGCTTCTACTCAGAACCAGGTCCGGTTGCATAGCCGAGCAGCAACGAAGTTGCGACCAGGCCGTTAAATGCTATTGTTTTTCTTTATAAAAATGTTCTTAAAAAACAACTTGGTTAGATAGATGCTATTAGAGCAAGAAAACCAAAGCGTTTGCCTGTTGTATTAACAAGTAGAGGAAACACTGCTCGTGTTATCGCAACTTTCAGGTGTTAAGCAACTAATGGCAAGATTACTTTATGGTAGTGGTTTGCGATTAATGGAATGCCACAGATTAATAGTGAAAGATATTGATATTACTGCAAAACAAATTATGGTATGCAATGGTAAAGGTTTTAAAGATAGATTAACAGTCCTTCCAGAAACTGTTATACCTCTTCTGAAGGAACATCTAATTCGTGTTAAAAGCCCTCTTGATAATAAATAATTCACATTCCGTGTTCCTATGCGTTAGATTGTAGGGGCGCGCAGCGGTTATTTTGTAGGGGCGAATTCTATATTCGCCCATATAAAATAACGGAACCCCCGCAAAGCCAGGTCCACGGGATCCGGTTATCGAGTAATTGCCTGAATTTAATACAAATATATCTGATTCTCTTGACCACAGGCAATTGTATCGAGATATCCGGATACCGGGGAAACGCCAGTAGTAAACAGGAAAGGTAAAATAATATACTATTTCTATTGCAAAACAGCAAAATTAATATAAAATTACAAAATTGTAATAAAACAGAAAGGTTGATGTAATTTGCAACATTTAAAATCTATTTGACAATTTGATAAATTAAGGAGTTATACTCAGGTGATAAGTATTAACAATTTAACAAAATATTTTGGAGAAACCAGGGCAGTAGATGGAATAAGTTTAGAGATTCCGGAAGGCCTTATACTTGGCATTCTTGGTCCCAATGGAGCTGGAAAAACTACAACCCTGCGAATGCTGACAGGGTATTTAAACCCTACATCAGGAACAGTTAAAATAAACGGTATGGATACAGCAAAAAACTCACTGGAAGTAAAAAAACTAATGGGATACCTTCCGGAATCTTCCCCTGTATATTCAGATATGCTTGTTTTCGATTATTTAAAGTTCATTGCAGATATAAGAAATATCCCTAATGATCTTGTAATTGAAAGATTAAAAGAACTTGCAGACCTTTGCGGAATACGAGAGGTTATGCATAAAAGTATTTCTACCCTTTCAAAGGGATATATACAGAGAGTGGGACTTGCCCTTGCACTTATGGATGATCCTGAAATCCTTATTCTGGATGAACCTACAAACGGCCTTGATCCAAATCAGATTGCAGAGATCAGATCAATAATTAAAGAAATTGGTAAAAAGAAAACAATTATTTTTTCTACACATATTTTAAGTGAAGCAGAAGCAACCTGTGACAGGATTGTAATAATGAATAAGGGAAAACTTGTAGCCGACGGCACTACAGAAATGCTAAAAGGCAATAAGTCTGACAGTATTGAAATTAGTATCACACTGATAAATGCAGCTTCTAATGAAATTAGAGAAGTTTTTAATGGACTCAAGGACGTTGTTATAGATAATCTGAAAGTAATTGAAGAAACCAGTATCGTGACTATATCCTCTCATAAAGATATGAGAAAAGAAATTTACAAGCTAATTAAAAAAGAAAACTGGATACTTCTTGAAATGGTACAAAAAAAGAAGTCTTTCGAACATATTTTCAAAGAATTAACAAAGGAAGTTTAAATGTCCATTAAAAATACTTTTATTATTTTCAAACGGGAGATCAGATCTTTTTTTACTTCTCCTGTTGCCTATATTGTGATAAGTCTTTTTCTCCTTCTGACAGGCTGGTTTTTCTTTTCAACATTTTTTCTTAACCAGAGAGCAGATATGAGAGACTTCTTTAATTTGCTTCCGATTATTTTTTCATTTATTATTCCGGCACTTACCATGCGTATGTTTTCGGAAGAGTACCGCAGCGGTTCTTTTGAAATAACTGCTACTCTTCCCGTAAATATTATTGATATAATTGGTGGAAAATTTTTTGCAGCACTGTTTTCAACTATTATAATGCTTTTACCTACATTAATTTATCCATTATTTATTAATATACTGGGGGATCTTGATATAGGGCCGGTAATTGGTGGTTATGCAGGCGCTGTGCTTCTGGCAGGAGCTTATACCGGAATAGGTATTCTTGCATCATCAGTTACAAGGAACCAGATAATAGCATTTATAGTAAGTGCTGCAGGTTGTTTTTTTCTTACTGTTCTAAGCTCAATTTTAATTTTCCTTCCAGCCTTTTTAGCAGGATTTTTACAGTACATTAGTGCTGTCTCTCATTTTAATAACATTGCAAAGGGACTTATTGATTCCAGAGATATTATTTATTTTATATCTTTAATGATAATTTCTCTAGGAGGAGCTTTTTTCGTTATAAAAGAAAAAAGCAGATCAATTAAGATTAATTTGTCACTTTATTTTGTAGTACTGATTTTGGTTAATATTGTTTCCGGATCTCTCTTTTTCAGATGGGATATTACAGAAAATAATAAATATTCCTTATCCAAAGCCAGTATAAATACTGTTTCAACAATTGAAGAACCCCTTACAATTAAAGCTTTTTTCTCTGAAAACCTTCCAGGTTCCTATGGTAATCTACGCCGGGAACTTAGTGATATTCTGGAAGAATATTCTCTGGCTGCAAATAACAACTTTAATTATCAAATTTACAGCATTAATAGTGAGGGAACAAGTAAGGATAAGTCAGGAAAAAATATTAAGGAACTTGCAGAAGATTACTCAATTTTCCCTGTACAAATTCAAACTCTGGATAGTGATGAAGTAAAACTGCAAAGTGTATATATGGGTATTACATTAATTCATGGTAATATGCAGGAGACAATAAATTCTATTGCAGTTGTAAATAATCTTGAGTATGAAATTACAGGAACTATTAATAAAATAAGTAAAAAAATATCTTCTCTTATTTCTTTAAAAGAAAATATTACTATTGACCTATACCTCTCATCCTCACTCTATGCTATGGGAGAAGGACTATCCTCTTATCCCGATACACTGAAGAACATGGTAGAAGATCTTAATAATACAAATTATAATAGATTATCTTACCGTTATATTGATCCTGATAACTTAACTTTTCAAAAACCACAAGATATTAACCTTACATCCTTTAATCTACAAATGTCCAATGGGTCCTCAAAGAATGTATTTGCAGATCTTATAATAAAAAATGGAGACAATTCTATTGCAATTACTCTTCTTCGAAAAAATATTTTTGGATACGATATTATTGGACATGAAGAATTATCCGCAAACATTGAAGGAATTATTGAAAAACTACTTGGCTTGAATACAGAGATTGCATATCTTTCCTCTTATGGTACTCCTCCACTTTATCAAAACCCCTATGCTCAATCAAACCAGGGACCTTCTTTAACTAATTTTAATAGAATGATATCCGATACCTATTTAATTAAACCAATTGAGAATCTAAATACTGGAATTCCCGAAAATATCAAAACTCTGATTATTGCAAGCCCTCTTGAGAAATTAACAACCAGAGATCTCTATCAAATTGATCAGTATATTATGAAAGGTAATTCTGTTGCTTTTTTTATTGATACTCATTCTGAGGTTTTTGCAGAAAATCAGAATCCATATAATCCACAACCCCCTGTTTACGAGCCAAGAGATACAGGGCTTGGAGATTTAATTAAACATTACGGAGTGGAAATAAGTAATTCCTATATTCTTGATGAAAACTGTTTCAAACAAATAGGAAGAGATGCTTCCGGAGGACTTGCAGAGACAATATTCTACTTTGCACCTGAAATTTTATCAGAAAATATTAACAGATCATTACCTTTTCTAAATAATATTAAAGGTTTGATAATGCTGAATGCTTCCCCTCTTATTATAAATAAAGATGTAAACGAGTTATCTAATATTGAAGTTCTTTTTACTTCCTCTGATCTAAGCTGGGAAATGTCAGAAAATATAAACCTATACAACCCTATGATGATCTTTCCACCCTTAGATGATGAACGCAAAAAATATCCTTTGGCAGCCCTTATAGAAGGCAGTATGAAAAGTTATTTTATTGGGAAAGAGATACCTGAAAAACATCTGACCGAGGGTGAATCTCTTATATCATTAAACTTACTCACCGGGAATGAAACTTTCATTCAGGAAACTACAACTGGAAAAGTATTTGTTATCGGGACATCTTCTGTACTTATGGATAATATACTCGACCAGACTGGTATGTCACCAAATTCTGTTTTTATCTACAACATTTTGGATACACTAAATGATAGAGACGATTTTGCTGAAATGAGGAGTAAAGGACAAATATTTAATCCTTTAAGAGAAACTATCCCATCTGAAAGATCTTTTATTAAAGGGTTTTCTATATTTGGGCTACCAATTATCGTTATAATATCAGGGCTGATAACATGGTTGTTATGGAGATCCAGAAAGAAAAAAATAGAACTGTTGTTCAGGAGAGATTTTTAATTATGAAAATTGGAAAACAGACAATTATACCAGTTGCTATAATTTTGATCCTGGGTCTATATCTTGGATTTCACAGTACTGGAAAAATGAATTACAAAATTCCAACCTTTAATATTATAGATAGTAAAAAAATTACTATTATTGAAATTGAAGGAATATCAGAAAACCTTAAAATATACAACGATAATGGAGTCTGGCGATTTAGTTCGGATGATTTACGTATAGAACAAAGTAAAGTTACAGAAATGTTATCTTTCCTGGTAAATCCTGATTTTGTTGATTTGATTTCAGACTCTGGTAATTATATAAATTATGGTTTGGAGAGCAAAGAATATATAACAGTAAAAGCATGGACAGATAATAATAAAAACTATCCTGCAAGAGAACTGTATATAGGAAACATTAATACTACCGGCAATTTTACTTTTATCCGGAGACCGGATTATAAAAGTGTTTTTACAGTAAGGGGAAATACAAAGGGGTTATTTGACATAACAAAAAATTCACTTATTGATAAAAGAGTATTAAATATAAACATATCCAGTATAAATAAAATCATACTCTCTTTCTCTGATGCAAGCTATACTCTTGAAAAAACTGTTGGTGACAGCAATGAAGATATCTGGACCAGTTCAGAAGATATAGCTATAGAAAAAAATAAGCTGGAACAAAGTTTAAGATATCTTTCCAATTCAAGATTTAATACTTATATTGAAAACAGAGACTCTGTTATCCCGGATCTTCTTTTTCAAATAGAACTGTTTGGGGAAAGTTTAAGTGAAAAAGTTATAATTTCAGAGAAAAAAGATGAAATTTATTATGGAGAATCAACATTTGCAGTAAAACATTTTAGTCTTTCTGAAAATACAGGTACTCAAATAATCAAGATGTTTACTGATCTAATAAAAATAAAGGAAGAATAATGCTCCAGGAGTTAGGAATTCAAAGGATATTTGGCATTCTGAAGAAAAATGGATTTTCTAATCTATGTAATTAACAACTGGAGCTATTTTTATGCTGTATAGGGCGGCGCCTGATCTTTAGTACTGGTGCTGTCCTTTTTTTGTACTTT
>DAOWEB010000431.1 GCA_030638735.1 Spirochaetaceae bacterium | reverse complement strand
ACCAGCGGCAAATACTGATGTACCTGCAATAAGCAGCACCAACAGTACTAATACAATTTTTTTCATAAAAATCTCCTTCCTGATTTTTCTGTTTTCACAGATATATACTAATAGCAAATAGTGTGCCAGGTAAAATTCACGAACAAAATGCCTTTATCCAGACATAATTATACCAATCTTACTTAAAATGGATATTCAATTACCCCTACAACGGGTAATCCATTACCCTTCACTGTTGACAACTCAATAGAAATAGATATTATTAAATTGATTATGCATTTTTTTACAAAGATATATCTGCTGTTTTTACTGGTAATACTATTCTCCTCTCTCTCCTCGGCTTTTCTGTTATTTGAATTTATTGAAAGATCCAACATTGAAGAAGCCAGTCAAAATATGAAAACAAGTTCCAATATTATCTCGATAAATCTCGAATCTTTCAACAGAAACATGTGGCGGTATCTTGTCAGAATCCAGAATGATGAAGAGCTGAAAAAGCTTATCCAGACATCAGAATGGGGGCATGATGATATTGTTAAGACAATTCTTTCCATGCCCCAGCCAATTGATATTGATTTTCTGGTTCTTTCAGGTAGAGGGTACTCCGTAGTACCCCTTTCAAGTGTGACTAAAACGTATTCAGGGCTTTATAGTCTTTCTCTATTACGATGGCATCCTTTTGTTGGGATAAAAGACATGAAAGATGGACTTAGTCTGACAGGTTCTATCCGCATTGAAGGAACAGGAGAAAACTATGTCGATATTTTTCTTGTAAAAGATATCAACCGTGATTTCTGTGAAAGGCTTACTTACAATACAACTGCTGACCTCCTTCTAATCAATAATAACCGAATAGTACAGGGAACTTTCAATGAAAACAATCTGCTTATTGATATACCGGAAATAGATGATACCTGGTCATATAAAGAATATTTTGGAATTATAAGAGATAAAGAGGAATATAACGCTGTTTTAAAACGCATGGGGATTGTCTATGATGACCATTCAGATATTTTATTTCTCAGTCTGTTCTCTAATTATCCATATACACAGCGTATTGAACGATTCTCATCCAGAATTATTCTTGTTGTATTTTTATCAGCAATACTGGCAGCCTTTACCAGTCTGCTTTTCTCAAAAACAATAACACGCCCCATAGAGGCACTCTCTGCTGCTATGGAGAAAATTCAAAGTGGAGATTTATCAGTAGTTCTGCCGGCATTCAGCGGGAAAGAGGTAAGACAGCTGGTTACCGGATTTAATACAATGGCCGAAAACCTGAAAGAAGATAAGAGAGCACAGCAGAACTATATAAACGAAATTATGCTGTTATCTGAATATAACGAAGAAATCATTGAATCAATTGGTTCCGGAATATGCATCATCGACAAAGAACTCTGTATCGAAAAAACAAATAAGGTATTCAGGGATACTTTTCTGAGTAATACTGATCTGCCTGCACGACCAAGGTTCAATCAGGTTGAATCTCCAATATTTGAAAAAGAACTTCCGGGTGCTGTAAATAAAGTAATAACAGGCGAATTGACATCTTATAGTAGAGACAAGCTTGGAACTGGTGAGAAATATTTCCAGATTCGGCTTTATCCGCTCAGTGGTATGCGTTGTATCTTATCGATTGATGATATCACATACCGGACAATACTTGAGAATAGATTTATTCAATCAGAAAAACTCTCATCTTTATCGATTATGTCAGCTGGAGTTGCCCATGAGATCAATAATCCATTATCATCAATAATGACAAATGTACAGAACCTTATTGATGCCGAAACCAATCCTAAAAAAATAGAAGCCTTAAAGTGGGTCGATCAGGAGACGGGTAGAATAGCAAGAATTGTCAGAGACCTTCTCGATTTTTCAAATACCGATCAAAACAGCACAAAAAGAACAGAGCTTAAGAGAATTATTACAAAAATAGTTCAGTTTTCAAGTTATTCAATATCTAAGAAAAATATTAAATTACTATATAATCTACCGGATAAAGAAATCTTTAGTTCAATTCCTGCAGATGAGATAAAGCAAGTACTTTTCAATCTTCTTCATAATGCGGAACAGGCAATTGAGAGCAGGGGAGAGATTATGATTAACCTATCCCAGGATATGGATACTATAAACCTCTCAATTGAAGATAACGGAACAGGAATGGACAAGGAAACACTTGGCCGTATCTTCGATCCATTTTTTACTACAAAAAAAGGGAGAGATGGAACTGGCCTTGGGCTTTCAGTTGTGTACGGAATTATGAAGAAAAATAATGCCGATATCAACTTTGAAAGTTCACCCGGGAAGGGTACTACAGTCCTTCTCAGACTTCCGTCCGGACTGAAAGCCTGGTCGGAAGCAAGCTCCCTGCTCGGCTATGCAACCAAAGGAGAATTGAATGCCTGATTCAGGATATATTTTAATTGTTGATGATGAAGAAGGAATAAGGTTCGGACTGAAAAACCTTTTTATACGAAACGGCTATAAGGTATTTGAAGCAGAAAATATTTCTACAGCACTCTCAATTGTACGTAAAGAAGAAATCGATATTGCTCTTATCGATATACAGCTTGGGAATGGTGAAAACGGGATTGAACTTCTTCGCCAGTTAAAGAATGTCAATGAAGAAATTCAGGTAATTATGATAACAGGGTACGGCAGTATTGATACAGCTGTTGCTTCAATAAAACGAGGTGCAAGTAATTACATTCTTAAACCAATTAAAAATGATAAAATTCTTAATGAAGTTAAAAGAACCCTTGAGTACAGCAGACTTAAAACGGAAAATTTATTTTTAAAAAAAGAATTAAATAAAAATTACACTGAGCACAAAATAATAACCGAAAACAAGCAGATGAAAAGTGTATTGAGTATGGCCGATCAAATAAAAAATGCAGCCACAAACATACTCATATTAGGTGAGAGCGGTTCAGGAAAAGAAGTGCTGGCCAGATACATCCATTTTACAGGCAGCAGAGCTAATGGTAACTTTATAAGTCTAAACAGTGCTTCAATTTCAGATTCACTAATTCTAAGTGAATTATTTGGTCATGTTAAGGGAGCATTTACAGGAGCAGTTACTCAAAAAGCAGGCATGTTCGAATTGGCAGATGGAGGAACACTTTTTCTTGATGAAATTGGAGATATGCATATTGATGTTCAGGCAAAACTGCTTCGGGTTATTGAAGAAAGGTGTTTTCAACGGTTGGGGGGTGTAAAAAAAATAGATGTTGATTTTCAGCTCATTGTTGCCACAAACAAAGATTTGGGGGAGCTTATCAAAAAAGGCCTGTTTAGAGAAGACCTATACTACCGGTTAAATGTTATTTCTCTAAATATCCCGGCTCTAAGGGATAGGTCTGAAGATATCCTTCCACTTTCCAGGTATTTCATTGAAAAATATAATTTAAGATATAGTAAAAGAATAACAGGACTGGACACTCCGGCAGAAGAAGTACTAAAAGCCTATAATTGGCCCGGAAATATCCGAGAACTTCAGAATGTTATTAACAGGGCAGTATTACTTGGTCAGGACAATCTGCTTACTACAGAAGATCTGGAAATAGTACTGCATAACTGTTCTGACGCATCTAAAGATTGTGATAAACAATTACAATTTTCTACATTACCCAATTCAGGTAGTCTTCACAGCAGAATGGAGGGGGTCATTACCGCCTGTGAAACAAAAATTATTAAGGACTGCCTGATGGAAAACAATAATATAAAAACAAAGACAGCAGAAGTCCTTGATATTACACGTAAAACCCTTTTTACAAAGATGAAGCAGTATGAAATATAGATAATAATTCCCTGGAGAGTAAGATTGACAAATCTTTTCTGTGGTACGTTAGTTTTTTCCGTACATATATTATTATTCTCCTGATATCAATTTAATCTTATCACAAAGTTTAGAAGATAATCTGTAACCACTATTATTAAGATCATTAAGCACGCTTGTAACATTAAGTATTAATCCTTTTTCTTTCGCTGCAATCAGGAGTCTTCCCGTTCCAATCACTGCCAGTCCCTCTTTCTTTGCAGCTTTACGTCCCTTTATTTCATCCATCAGAATTAAATTTCTTCTTTTTTTCGCAAGAATTATGGCTTCAGTTTCACCTCTATCAAGTGTTAGAAGAAGTTTGCTATTTAACGAATCGATCTTACAAACCCTTATCCATTTTTCCTGTTCGACAGCCTTATTCAGGGATCTTGAGCCGGGTCTATCGTCTGTTAGTTTAAGCTCTTGATATACAGCCAAGGGAATCAGTACTTCACTGAATATTTCTTTAAGAAGATACAAATATCCTGTTTTAGCTAATCCGATAAGAGGTCCGGCATCAGAAACAATGATTTTCATTTAAATTGGCACTTTCATTTCATCATCAAGATCATCGGGAGAGTAATCGACAACACTGATTCCGGTTTCCTGCATAAGATCTATGAACTCTTCCATAGACAAAGAAGCGATTTTTGCAGCTTTGGATAAAGTTATTAACCTGTTTTCAAATAGTTTTATTGCAAGATCCATGTTTATACCGATCTTCAGCAATTGCTTATCAAAAGGCAGGGCCAGAATAGCTGGTTTTCCATGCTTGGTAATTAAAGATATTTGTCCATTTTCAGCATCTTTCAGTAGTGTGCCTGAGTGTATTCGTAAATCACGAACTGAAAACACATCTATATTATTCATAAACTACCTCACTATATAATTATGTACACAAACTGTAGCACAATATCATTGATAATACAATATACTGGATACAATTACCTGCTTAGACTGAAGGTTTGGAATCTCAACCCCTCCATAGGTAATAGATATAATCAGATTAAAATACCCTTAGTAGTACTTCTATTAATTCTTTGTCACTAACCGGATTCAGGCTGCAAAGATTTGTAAGTGCTTTTTTACTTCCTGATGCTGAAAATTCCCTGATAAATTCTGCATCCACTCTAAATAATTCTCCGTTTTGATCGGAAGCTTCAAATTGAAGAGCTGAATGAAAAACATCGATTATCTCTCTGCAGGAAAGATCATGTTTTAAACATAGTCCTGCTGCTCCCAGGATCCTGTCATCCCGACCAAGCTTTCTTGGTAAATCACGACCTACCCTGAAAACAGTATCCCCCAGTGCTTTATTCTGAAATCGGAAAAGGAGATCATCGATGTGTCCGATAAGAGCCTGTTCAGTAAAATCAGCCGGATATTCTTTTACAAGCGCTGCAGCCGATTCAATCATAACCTTACGAACTTTAAGTTTTATCGAATCATCTTCCAAAACTTCTGCAATCAGTTTCTTTTCAGGATTCTGCTCAAATCCAAGATATGCAGATGCCGCATGTCCAAGGTTATGTATAAATAGCTTCCTGTCTACCCAGGCAGCTATGTTTTCCACCGCCCTAATTTCAGGAAAATCCGGAACTTTATTTTTAAAACCCTTTCTATCCAGTATAAGTGTATTATATTCTTCTGCATGAAGAACAAGAGGGTCATCAGAAAGATCCTCTGCAGTCATAAGTGGAACCATCTTACCTATACTGGTTTCAATTAATCCTGCTTTATCTCCTGACAGTCCGTTCGCTTTAAAAACTTTTCTAAAATAATCAGCCCCATTCCTTATATTCTCTGCAATTATTATATCAAGAGGTGGTGAAGTCTGCATATTTCTAATTTTAATCCCTTTGGTAATTAGCGGAAGGACCTTAGGAAGTGCTCCCTGACCAACTGAGGTTGCACAGATATCGCATTCAGCAAGGTACTTAATAATTTTATCTGTTTCCGAACTATGCACTGCTTTAATGTTTTTAACCTGAATTTCTTCATCAGTATTGTTATTTCTTTTAATTATAATTCGGTATTCTTTTTTTAAGTTGAGTTCTTTAACAAGAGCAGCATTTGCATCAATAAAAGTAACACCCATACCATTAGATGAAAAAATATTACCAATGAATGAGCGTCCAATATTACCGGCACCGAATATTACTGCTTTATTCAAAGGTTACTCCTTTGGTTGCATAGGCGAGCAGGGACGAAGTTCCGACCAGCCTGTCTGCTGTTCATACTCTTTAAAAAGAATTTTCAGTTTTTCCAGTTTCTCACCCTGTTTTTTTTCATAATAAAAACCACCCTGATGCAGTCCTGCAAATCCACCGGAAACAACACCCCATGAAGCAGCCTCTTTAAGTGAGGGCTTTTCATCTTTATTATTTTCCAGCTGAAGAGCTATTGATGCATAAACTCCACCGGCAAAATTATCACCACATCCAGTTGTATCTGCTCCTGATTCTGAGGACAATGCTCTCATTTGATCGCCTGCACTTTTAGAAACAGGCAGAGTAAAAATGCCTTTTTCCACAAAAAACAGACCATCCGAATAGCAGATAAGATCTTCTGAACCATGGGTAATTATTATAGAATGGACACCTTTCCCAGAAAAGTAAGCAAGTGCTTCTTCTTTGGATTCATATCCTGATATTCTCCGGGCCTCTTCGTTATCAGCAATAAGAAGATCTATCATTTGATAATCCTTATCTTCGTCAACAAGAGGCCAGGGATTATCCGGATTAATATTCTGGTTTCTAAAATCGTAAACTGTATTAACAAAATTCAGGCAACCGGCCTCTTTCCCTTTTTTCAGTAATAAACTTAAAGCATCATGCAGTCCGGGAGTCAGGGCTGTTCCTCCATAAATAAGAATATCCGCATTAAAAAAAGAAACATCCAGGTCTTTACCGGATAATTTACCCGCAGCACCTATGTAATTTATAAAACTGCGTTCTCCATTGTAATTATTATAGGAAGGATCGGACAGAACATCAGTAAATGGTGTTTTACCTTCTGTTACTGCATATCCACTTATATTGATACCAAAGGAGCCTAGTTTATCTGCAATATAACGACCATTTTCATCATCTGCTCTGGCTCCATAAAACCCAAGCTTAATATTATTTTCATAAGTCATTTGGGCAATATTTATGAGGGCAACAATGGCAGGACCTCCAACATTTTTTTCAGCAGATAATTTTTTTCCAATAATATCCTTTAAGATATTTTCATATTTTTTACCCGATATTCTTTCAAGCTCCTCTCCAAATACAAGACCTCCGGTAATAATCCCATTGCCGGAGGAATCCTCTTGATTCCATTTGTTATAGGCTTTAGATTTAAAATCTACTGGAGAATATAAATTATCAACAAGGGAACAACCAAGACAATTTATTCGCATCTATTCCAGTCCCAACACTTTAATGTAATCTCCAACAAGCAGCCGGTAAGGTTTTTCGTCTTCTATTATTTCAGGGAACCTTCCGGGAGCATCATGAAACCGGTTATCTTTTGAATCATCATTAGTCATGCTCACTTCACCGGCCATGACTATACCACTCCCCTTTTCTGCATAGAAACGATGATAAATTCCTGTTTTAAGTGTAATACTTTCTCCTGGAGAAAGAACAACCTTTCCTCCGGCTTCTACTTCTCTTTTCATACCATCTGTAAGAAAAACAACCGGTTTGTCCGTAAACTCTTCATTCTTATCAGAATTGTAGAGTTCTATAACAAGCCTTCCACCTCCACGATTTATAATATCCTCTGTCTTACTCCAGTGAAAGTGAAAAGGTGTTTCCTGATTTTCTTTTACTACCATAATTTTTTCTGCATATGGTTTTTTATCGAAAAGGTTGTTTCCATTTCGTAATGTAACAAGAAGAAGCCCTGTTGTCAGATAATCGCCACTGCCGAAATCTGTTAAATCCCATCCAAGAGAGCTTTTAAAAATATTTTTACAAGTACCCTTATTCTGTTTCCAGTCAGCTACAGACCAGGATGCCCAGGGTGGAAGTAGAAAATTATTTTTTTTAAAAATTGCTTCCGCTTCTCTAATATAATTATTTATTTCGCTTCTTTTCATTTTTTCCTCCAACAATTTCTGTAAAGTATCAAAGATTATATTTATCAATCTTACGTGCTAAAGTCTTCCTTGTTATTTCCAGATCATGAGCTGTACGGGTTCTGTTTTGTTTATTATCCGTAAGAACTTTGGCAATAAGCTTTTTTTCATGATAGTTAACTATTTCTTCAATTGCAGCTTTTAATGGTTTTCCCTGACCTATCATTTTCATAGATTCACGTCGTTCGGATATTATACCATCCTGCAAGTTGAATGATACAATCTCTTCCCCGTCACACAAAAGGACCGCCTGATTTATAATATTCTGTAATTCTCTAACATTTCCAGGCCAACTATATTTGGTTAACCTTGTAAAAAGACCGGTATTTACACTTTGAACATTTTTATTATAACGCTGATTATATAATTTTAAAAAATAATTCATTAGAAGAGGTATATCTTCAGGTCTTTCTCTAAGTGGTGGAAGATGGCAGGAAATAACATTAAGCCTATAGTAAAGATCCTGACGGAACCGGCCTACTGTTATCAGTTCCTGCATATCTCTGTTTGTAGCTGCTATAAGCCTTACATCCACTTGAACTTTCTTAACTCCTCCAACTCTTTCAAAACTTCGTTCTTCCAGAACCCTTAATAATTTTGATTGCACATCCAGGGACATGTCTCCAACCTCATCGAGGAAAAGAGTTCCGGAATCTGCAAGTTCAAACTTTCCAATTTTCTGCTCTACGGCACCTGTAAAAGATCCTTTTTCATGACCGAATAATTCACTTAATAACAATGTATCAGAAAGAGCAGCACAATTTATTCCAACGAAATTTCCATCTTTGCGATTACTGGTAAAATGGATATACCTTGCTAATACCTCTTTTCCTGTACCACTTTCGCCTGTTATTAATACTGTTGCAGGAGTATTCTTTATTTTATCTGCAACTATTAAAACTTCTTTTACAACAGAATTATCAGTTATAAAGTCATAAGTAAAGATACTGTTAAGAAGGGCCTTTTTTAGATAAGTATTTTCAGTTCTCAAACTTTTTATTTCAAGATTTTTTCTTACAGTGACAATAAGTTTATCGTTATCAATGGGTTTAAGAATATAATCGGAAGCACCTTCTTTCATAGCTTCTACACTACTGTCAATACTGCCATGTCCGGTAATTATTAAAATAACGATCTCAGGCTCTGCGAATTTTAGTTCCTTTAAAAGATCAATTCCATCACGTTGACCCTTTAGTCTGATATCAAGAAGAGCAATATCAATTATATTTTCTTTTACAAAAGTAACTGCTTCTTCAAAGTTTCCAGTTGAAAAGACTCGAAACCCTTCTCTTTTAAAAAGCTTTTCAAGACCATATCTTATTCCATCTTCATCATCTACAATCAGGATGCTTCTCCTGTCTTTTAATGGAGTTTCCATTTACAGTCCTCATTTTTTATCAATATTAGTTTATTTAGCATTATCACTAACTGGAATTGTAAGAGTAAATATTGTTCCTTTTCCTTTTTTACTCTTTACATCTATTGATCCGGAATTCTTATTTATTATACCATATACGATGGACAATCCCAGACCTGTTCCTTTTCCATTTTCTTTTGTAGTAAAAAAAGGATCAAAAATATGAAGTATTGCCTCTTCATCCACTCCTATGCCAGTATCTTCTACCTGAATACTAATCTTTTTCCGATTTTTGAGCAGACTTGTTTTTATAAATATTTTCCCACGACCATCAATTGCATAAATAGAATTCTGTACAAGATTTATTATTACCTGCTTAAGCTCATTATTACTGATAACTGCAGGTGGTAAATTGTTCTGAAATTCAGAAATTATCTCTATTAGTTTTTCTCTTTCCAATCCATAATTTATTAATCTTATGACATCTATAATACAGGCATTTACCTCTACACAATCATTTTCATCAGGCATTGAAGCAGAAAAATCCAGAAGTTCACTTACAATTCTGGCTATTCTTCGAGTTTCCTGTTCAATCCAGTTTAATGCAATTCCGGTTTCTTTTGTATGTTCATCAGCAAGCAAATT
>DAOWEB010000284.1 GCA_030638735.1 Spirochaetaceae bacterium | reverse complement strand
TGAAGATCTTCCTGAAATAATTAGAAGAATCACAAAAACAAAGAATACAATAATACCTATTATAATTGAGGTATTGCTTTGTTTTTTCAGTGTCATAATAGCCTGTTGAAGTATAATATAGTTCAATTATTACTCCTCTATTTTTTCAATTAAATTTAAATATTCTAAAAGTTTATTCACTCTTGGAGCAATCTCATATTCCATGAGATCACCTATAAGGATTGAGTCGTTTATATTAAATGCTTCAACCAGTTCAGTTAATATACTATTTAAATCTTTATAGAAGTCATTAAAGCTTTCAGAGTCTATGGATATTTTACTAATATCAGTATATCCAAAATTTTTGAGAAAGGGAAATGTCCTGATAAGTTTTTCAGATAATTCGATAAAACCTAAAACAGAGTCCATTGCTTTTTTATCTTCTCCTGTCTGAAGCATCACGGATACATCAGATATAGATGGGATTAAATCTTTTAATTGTTCTGCAGTATTTTGAATCTCGTTAAATGGTGAGGTTACTTCCTTAATTCTTGTCTGGAGAATTATAGAAATCCCCTGGAGAAGATGTATTAGATTATCCCTGTTCTCTGATTTCCCATTATTATCATTTTGAAAATTATTTATATGTTCCTGCAGAATAACTGTTCCATATGCGGTTAAATCTTTTTTTGTTAAAAAAGAGTCTATAGTATTGGTTATATATGGCAGTTCTGATAATAGGTCAGTAGTAAGAGATTTATTCCCGGCTAATATTGCATTTTGGAGAAGTGTAATATATTGATACAGGGTTTGAAGATCCGAAATATATCTGTCTGAACCGGAAATTGCTTTTACATCCAGATTTGTAATAGTTTCAAGGAGATTACCCTGCCATTCATTACTTTCATTAAGTTTCAGTTCCTCTCCATCCTGAATCAACCCTGTTATTTCATAACCTGATTTATTAAGCCAGTTAGATAAACCTGAAAATAATTCACTTAATGTTTTTTCATTCTCTATTGTTACGTCGAAGGGTTCACTATTTAGTGTAATTTCCATCTATTATCTCCTGTATAATGATAAAATGAAGCAGATAAATTATTTTGTATATTACAATTCATTTTTATCACTCCCCATTGTTTTTATTATCGGCTGTTATTATTGCTGAAATTCTCTATTGATCTTGAACTGTCTTCCATAGTTTTAAGAGCACTCTCCATTCTGCCAAATTTTATTCGCAGTTCAAGTTCCTTATCATCAAGCTTTCTTTCCATATTTAAAATATCTGTTTCGGTTCGATTAATTTTATTATCTATTCCTGAAATTCTTGTAGCAACCAAACCTCCAATTTGTGTATATGAATTGATATATCTGTCCATTTCAAATGCAGCACCTGAGTCTATAATAAGATCTCCATCGGTATCAGATCCAAATAGATCTTTAATTTGCAATACATTCCCATTAAGTGCTTCATCCAGATTATCTTCATTAATTTCAAGATAACCTCTAAGTTTGGACTTATTTACTCCCCCCCCGAAACCACTTGAATTAGTTGAAATTCCTATCTGTGCAAGAAGACTGAGATTGCTTCCGCCGGTTGTCTCATAAACATTCATTGCAATTTGCTGTAATCTGTTTTTAAGCTGTGAAAAAGTCATATCTCCCTGAAATATGCCTAATTTTTTCTTTGCATCTTCTTTTTCTTCATCTGATAGATACTCCAGCTCAGAGATTACCCCTGGATCATTACTAGTCAGGATATGAATATTCTGCATTACCTGATTGTAATTACCAATAAATGCTATTATACCATCTTTAATAGAATCCTTATCAGGTTTAATTTCAATTTCAATTTCCTTGCTGCTGACAGAGTTCAGATTAAGAGTTACTCCCTGAATAAGATCGTCTATTGAATTTGTTTCCCTTGTTACAGGAATACCGTCAATTTCCAGTTTTGAATCCAGAGCACTTGCAACAGGATTTACCGGTTCGTAACCATTTCTGGCATCCGGATTCATAACTTTTATCTCACTGACAATTATTTGTCTGTGTGTATTTATATTTTTTATATCAATGCTGTCAATTCTATTACCAGTTAAGGAGTAGGGGATTGAAAATTTTTGTTCTGTTTCAATATCTTTAAGTTTTGGCAATACAATATCATTATTAAGGTACATAATTTCAAGGGAATCTATAAAAACTGGTTTTGGAGGTGGTGTCCATTCCGGAAGTTTTACAGTACTGGTAGCATTGTCTATTTTTATACCTTCGAAACTAATGCTTCCGGGAGAGTCAATTTGAGGTCCCTGAGGTTTTGTTTGAGGAATATATTCACTTTGATCAAGATTCTTTATCTGTACGGTGTATTCCAGAACAAGATTTTCTTTCATTGAAGCTGGAGGGGAGAATGGTATTTTAACTTCAGATTCCGGTTCCAGAGTTAGAATATCATTTAACAGTTTATAATTTGTATTTGAATTATTTCCGGTATTTGTACTTAAAGAAGCTAAATTAGCAGTACTTATACTTTCATTTACTGTTCTTATTAACCCTGTGGAAATCCCCAGTTCTACTGACTCATCGCGAAAGTCCAGTTTATTGGAACTACCTGTTTTTGTGGCTTCAAGCATAAATACTATTGTGTCAGCAGAATCATTTATCAACTTTGCTTTTAACAACCCTTTTGATCTTTTATTAAGAGCTTCCACAAAAGTCTGCAGTCTATTTTCTTTAAATTTAAAGGTTACTTCATTATCTCCTACACCAAAAGTATAAATACCTTCGGGTACACGAAAATCTTTTGGTAATGAACTGGATAAAAAACGATCACTTGAGGCTAATTGATTAACATTTATTTTAATAATTTCATTTACTGAATCACGTCCTGCTGTAGCACCTGCTATTGTCTCATCACTTGATTCTGCAACATGTTCCTGAAAGGGGTTCTGAAAACCATAAAGTAATTTTGAACTCTCTTTAAAACGTGAAAGTGTAGCACTTAATTCCTGCCATACCTCTTTCTGTTCTCCAAAAGTTTCTTTTTGATCCTCAAGTCTACGTAAAGGGATTCTTTCGGCATCCATAAGACCTTCAATCATCTTATCGGTTCCGTATTTACTATTTACACCAGGGATGCTTATATCAGACATTATAATTCCTAAACCCCAGAGAATAGTTGGTGGCTAAATTTCTTCGTCGAAGATTAAGCCTATTACCTCCTTCATCCTGGAATGAAGTTTAAGGAGTGCTTCTGAGGGTATAACTCTAATTACTTTATCGGTTTTGCTGTCAATCACCTTTACAACAACTTGATTCAGTTCTTTATTTACCGAATAGCTGAGTTTTCTGTTTAACACATTAGATATATTCAGAACCTGTCTCATATACTGATCTGTCGCAGCTCTTGATTTGGCTTTTCTTCTGTTCTCTTTTTCTATAGCCTGGTTCTGTATATTTTGTTGATCAGCCTTCCTTTGCTGTTCAACTTTTACTTGTTCCTTTTGAAGTTCTGATGAAACTTCAGTCCTGGAAGTAGTAAGTTCTGTCATTTTTTGAACATCAATATCCATAATATTCACCTAAAGAAAAACGGGAGAGGGGCGCGACCCCTCCCGATAGCATTAGTGATAAGATAACGTCCAGAAATCTTATCAACACCGCTGGAACGGTTTTTACTACAGTAACTGCAGTACTGACTGTGGATTTGTGTTTGCCTGGGCAAGCATTGCTGTATTTGACTGAACAAGAATCTGATTTTTAACGTATTCTACCATTTCAGTAGCCATATCTACGTCTCTGATTCTTGATTCTGCTGCTTGAAGGTTTTCTGATGCTATAGCAACACCCTTAGAAGCCATTTCAAATCTATTCTGGTAAGCACCAAGATCAGCTCTCTGCTGGGAAACAACTTTTAATGCAGAATCCACCATACCGATTGCCATATTGGAATCTTCCGGTGTAGAAATATTAATTGTCTCACTACTTCCCTGTGCTCCCTGAATACCAAGCGCCTGGGCTGTCATTGTCCCTATGTATACTCTTTCACTCTGGTCCATATTAGCACCAACCTGGAACTGCATAATAGTTTCTGAATCTCTGGAAAAATTACCAGTCATCATATTCATGCCGTTAAACTGGGCATGGGAAGCTATTCTGTTGACTTCATCAACCAACTGTGACACTTCAACCTGAATCTGCATTCGATCCTCAGCTGTGTAAACACCATTAGCTGACTGAACAGAAAGTTCACGAAGTCTGTGTAGAATATCCTGTGTTTCCTGAAGATATCCTTCTGCTGTCTGTATAAGTGAAACACCAGTCTGAGTAGCCTTTTCT
>DAOWEB010000176.1 GCA_030638735.1 Spirochaetaceae bacterium | reverse complement strand
TTACGTGGATTATCATTTTTTTCTCCCGTTTATTGGTTATACTTGTAGTTTACGGGGGTTTGGGGTTGTGTCGGGGTAGGGTTTACCCTATCTAGGGGAAGATTTTTTTGATTGAAGTTTTGGGTTGATGGTATATGATTAGTTAAAGTTTCTTTAAAGTAATATTGAGTGGGTCTTTTATCATAAATTACATATAATAATCTTATATGTAATACTAATATGGAATTAAGCGGAACAATGCCCCTACAGAACTCAATTTAATTTAAAGCAAAAGATTGGATGTAAATGGAAGAGTACAAAATAAACAATAAATATACACTTGATGGGAAATGGTTTTTCCCGAAAAAGCATAGCATTACCTTTTATGGACAATTAATCTATGATCCTGAAATGTTTGTTCCTAAACTAAATTTCTGGGCAAATAATAATGTAGATATAAAAGATATAAATAATAACTCAATATTCCTGGGGCATTTAACTAATGGGACGCCTATTACACTTTTAAATGTTACATTTAGATCATCCAGACAAAAAACAAATGAAAATAGTTTTTTTTCATGTGAATGTGATGTTTACGGTTCTATACTTATTGGTAAACACTTTAATACCATTGAGGAAATTATCCTAAATGAGCTTAACTTTAATTTTACAGGTCTGTCGAATTTAACTTTTCATGATAATTTTAAAAGTAACTATACAGAGGAAGCTGTCTCTATTAATTATGATATTCCAAATAACATTTCTATTTGCAAATATGAAAATTTGTCCTATGAAATATTTTTTCTTACTGAATTTAATCTATTTGGAAAAGATCGAAGTATTAATCAAAAAGAATGTCTCAATATAAAGTCGTCCAATTGTTTTACTTATGATGATATCGAAAAGCAATTAAATATATTTAATAATTTTTTAATATTCTTAACTAACAAGAGAAGTAACACAATCAGTGTTTTTGCTTTGGATGAAAATGAAAATCAAATAGGTATACTAAATTACTGGAATAAAAAAAGAGATCTCCCAGAACTAAACCAAGGGATGTCATCAAGTGTAATGTTTACATCATCGAAGGTATCATTAGAAGAACAGTTATTACGCTGGCTTAAATTATATAAAGACCAAGAATCTGCACTATCAAATTTCTTTTATGCACTATCAACGGAAAAATATTACATCCAGGAAGACTTTGTTTTACATGTTCAAATCCTTGAAGATATTCATAGACATTCAAATAAATTTAGGCAAGAGAAGAAACCCTCTGACTCACAAAAGGACAAAAATCTAGAATATCATAAAATGATTAGTGCTATTTTGGAATCATGTCCTCCAAAGCATGCTGTATGGTTAAGGGATAAACTAGAAATTGGTAATGAAGTTACCTTACCTGATAGAATACAAGAAATAATAAAGGAATTCAAAATAATATTTGAAGTATATTTAAAAATTAATGGTAAAACGAAATCAGAGTTAGTTAAGAAAATTGTTGGAACAAGGAACTACTTTACTCACAGAAGTGATCAATCAAAAAATAAGGCTATATTCAATATGAAAGATATAGACGTTTTGACTGAGCTTATAAGAACAATGATAAATTCCATTATTTTGTACGAAATGAATTATTCAGTTGATATCATTAAACATGAAATATACAATAAAGAATGCTTCTACTCTCTATTGGGATTAATTCAAAAAAAACAAATAGATTGGAATTCTATGGAGTAAAATAATATATTTAGAAAGTACCGCTCATGATATTATTAATAAATGGATTTCAGAGAAAAAAGTTATAAAACAATAACATTTAATGATAAAAAATTGTAACTAGCAGGAGCAACACAATGGCAAAAGCAAAAAACAACAACACCGAAGAACCCATAGAAAAACAACTCTGGAAAGCAGCAGATAAACTCCGAAAAAATATAGATGCAGCAGAATACAAGCACATTGTCTTAGGTTTAATATTCCTAAAGTACATATCAGATGCTTTTGAGGAATTATTTAACAGGCTGACAAAAGGTGAAGGTGAATATGCAGGAGCTGATCCGGAAGATAAAGATGAATACAAGGCAGAAAATGTCTTTTTTGTACCGGAGATTTCCAGATGGTCTTTTCTGCAGTCCAAAGCCAAATTACCGGATATAGGTAAAGATGTTGATCAGGCTATGGATGCTATTGAGAAGGATAATCCTTCCTTGCGGAATGTATTACCTAAAGTCTATGCCCGGGGAAATCTTGATCCTACAAATCTTGGCGGTATGATTGATCTTATAGGAAATATTGCTCTTGGAGATGCTAAATCCCGTAGTGCGGATGTATTGGGTCATGTTTTTGAGTACTTTCTTGGAGAGTTTGCGCTTGCAGAAGGGAAAAAGGGAGGTCAGTTCTATACTCCACGGAGTGTTGTTGAATTACTGGTTAAAATGCTGCAGCCATATAAAGGCAGGGTGTTTGATCCTTGTTGTGGTTCCGGTGGTATGTTTGTACAGTCGGAGAAGTTTGTAGAAAGCCATCAGGGTAAGGTTAATGATATATCTATTTATGGTCAGGAAAGTAATCAGACTACCTGGCGACTGGCCAAGATGAATCTGGCTATTCGGGGTATCGATAGTTCCCAGGTTAAGTGGAACAATGAGGGTTCTTTCTTAAATGACAATCATAAAGATTTAAAGGCTGATTATGTTATTGCAAATCCACCATTTAATGACAGTGACTGGTCTGGCGATCTCCTTCGTAAAGATGGTAGATGGCAATATGGTACTCCTCCTTCAGGGAATGCCAACTATGCCTGGATTCAGCACTTCCTATATCACTTAAGCCCTAGTGGCCAGGCTGGCTTTGTTCTGGCAAAAAGGTTCTCTTACTTCAAAAACTTCTGGTGAAGGGGACATTCGGAAGGCTCTTATTGAAGCTCGTATGGTAGATTGTATTGTCAATATGCCTGCTAAATTATTTTTAAACACCCAGATTCCAGCTAGTCTTTGGTTTTTAAGTAGGGCTTCGACAAGCTCAGCCACCGGTTTGTTTCCCCGAAAAGGTAAAGAGATTCTTTTTATTGATGCCCGTAATATGGGGCATTTAATTAATCGCAGGACCCGGGAATTTTCAGAAGAGGATATTTCCAGTATTGCTGGTATCTACCATAATTGGCGTAATCCTGATGGTGATTATGAAGATGTTAAGGGGTTTTGTAATTCTGCTTCTATAGAACGAGTAAAGGAGCTGGATTATGTTCTTACTCCTGGACGGTATGTGGGTTTACCGGATGATGAGGATAATTTTGATTTTAATGAAAGGTTTACTGCTCTAAAGGCTGAATTTGAGGAGCAGCTGAAGGAAGAAGAAAGGCTTAATAGGCTTATACTTGATAACCTGAATAAAATCAGGCTTCCGGGAGAATCAAAACCGTGATTAATAAGGCAAATAAAGGCAGTATAAAAAAAGAAACCCCGATTCCGATCACCGCCGCAGAGGACGGGAGAGGGCTATTCAGGGCTTACATTAACAAATATGCCACAAATATTGTGAATGATCAAGATTTTTACAAAAAAATAATCTCAGCGCTGTCCATTGAACGAATGAATGCGTACGGAGATGTGAATAAGCAGCAGAAACTTGTTCTTGCTCGATACATGTTAAACATGGCTCTGTGTGAAAGTCTTTATTCCTCTTTGCAGTTTTGTGAAGTAGCCCTTAGAAACTCTATTCATAATTATCTTACGGCTAAACTGGAATCTGAAAGCTGGTTTAAAATGGATTCCTTTATTCTTACAGATTGGGCCGGGAGTCAAGTAAACAATGCAATTGAAAAGCTAGGCAAGTCTGGAAAAGATACAACGCAGGGCCAGGTAATAGCAGAGCTTCATTTTGGGTTTTGGACGAGTTTTTTTGAAGCCCATTATGAGCAGAATACTGTTTTTCTACCCAGGGGGATAAAAGGTGTTTTTCCCTACCTCCCAAAATCGCAGCATAACAGGAAAAAGATAAAAGCAAGATTAGATAGAATAAGAAATCTTAGAAACCGTGTCTTTCATCATGAACGCATTATTCACTGGAAAGACCTTGATGACCAGCACCAGCTGATTATGGATATCATTGGTTTTATAAATCCGGAATTGATGCATCTGGCAGAGTATGGGGATAACTTCAGTAATATCAGACAAGATGGTCTTGATCCATGGTTGGATCATTTGGACCAGCATTGGAAAGAGGTTGTAGATATGATTAAAGAGGGGAAATAAAGAAGATGGTTTATTTTAAAGATAGGGAGCAGTTGAAAGAGGAAGAAAAACTTAATAAGCTCATACTAGAGAATTTGGGAAAGGTTATGCTGAAAGATGAGTAAAGATCTTATGCATATAGACCAGATACAAAACCGTATTTTTTCTATCCGTAATATTCAGATTATGGTAGATAGAGACCTGACAGAGCTATATGTTGTAGAAACTAAAGTGTTAAATCAAGCTGTAAAAAGAAACCTAAATCGTTTTCCTGAATTATTTAGATTTCAATTAACTGATACAGAGACAAAGGAACTGGTCACAAATTGTGACCGGTACCAAAAATGGGACATGGCTATTTTAAATATACTTTCAAAACTGAATAATAAATTGGCAGGAAAGGTAAAATGATTAGTATTGAAGGAGATACTGTAAAATAGCTTAAAAAGTGGCTGAGTAACTTTTCTGATGATCTGCGCGTAGTGGTTAACGGCAACAGGTCCGGTTATGATAATATTCTCTATCCGCAAATCATTTCTGTCAGGTATGAAGAAGAAAATAATGAATTATACGGAGCTTACGAAATCGAGGATGAAGGTAATTCTGAAGCGTTTGATGTCTTGGCTATTTCCAGGGATGATTTTAGGGATTGATATGAATCAGATAATAAACTACAAAAAGAACGATAACAAAGTTATAACAAAATCACTTTTTACATTTAGTTCTGATATTGCAAAAGATTTTGCTGAAATAGGGATTGATGAAGTCATATCCTTGTTGTCTGAAGATTCTGATTTACTTGAGAAATTACCTTTTGTTAAATGGGCTGTAGTTCTCAATACTTTCCGGTCATCAATACAAACAGCCTCCTTTATAAAAAAATATATAGCCTTTATTGGACCTATACAGGAAGCTTGTCCGTCGGAAGTAGATCGGCAGAAGCTTTTTGAAGGACTCAGGAAGGATAATAAGCTGGTAGAAAAGATAGCTGAACAAACTCTTATTGCCCTGGATCGATATCAGAAAGAAATAAAGGCAACATTATTGGGTCAGTTGTTTCGAAAGACTTTTATGGAAGAGATTTTTTCTCATCCTGAATATAATAAAATAATGTATAGTATTGAGTTAATACATCCCTTTGATGGTCTGAAGTGTCTGGAGGGTTTTTATAAGCTAAATAGTGAATATCTGTCAGCATTGAATAAAGAAGACAAAAATGAGGTTTGGATGAGAATGAGTGGTTTAGATTTTTCCTCATTATCTTCGACTGGTTTTCTTCGTTTACCAACGGGAAGAGTTTCTGCTGGGAATTTAGGTGGAGCCTGGATAAATGAATTGGGGAAAAAGTTTTATGAGGAAATCTATAAACCAATTAAACCTTTATATGAGGGGGAGATGGATTTTTTATGAGTAATTGGATTGATTTAGAACTTAAAGATATTGCTGAAGTTCAAACAGGACCGTTCGGGAGTCAGCTAAAAAACGAGCAATACATTACGGGGGGAATACCGGTTGTCACAGTTGAACATATTAATAATTTCCGAATTGTAGATTTTAATTATCCTAGTGTGACAGATATAGATCGGGATAGATTGTCTAAGTACCTCCTTCGAACAGGAGATATCGTTTTTACGAGAGTTGGTTCAGTAGATTTAAGTGCAATTGTAAAAGAAAGTCAAAATGGTTGGATGTTTTCTTCTAGAATGCTAAGAGTCCGGCCTGGCAAATTAGGAGATGGTCGATTCCTAAGTTATTTTTTCCAACAAAAAAGATTTCGAAATTACATCTTGAATATATCTGTTGGGGCAACAATGCCATCTATCAACACTGAGATTTTAAAAAGTTTACCAATTTCATATCCCTCTCTCCCTGAACAAAAAGCCATAGCCTCCGTTCTTTCCAGTCTCGACGATAAAATAGACCTGCTTCACCGGCAAAACAAAACCCTCGAAACCATGGCAGAAACGCTTTTTAGGCAGTGGTTTGTGGAGGAGACGGAGGAAGATTGGAAGGAAGGAACTCTTTCTGATGAATTTAATTTCACAATGGGACAGTCTCCTCCAGGTCGTTCATTTAATGAAGAAGGAGCAGGAACACCAATGTTTCAAGGGAATGCTGATTTTGGATTTAGATTTCCCAAGAACCGTGTTTTTACCAATGATCCCAAAAGATTTGCTGAACCTTTAGATACATTGATTAGTGTTAGGGCTCCTGTAGGTGCTCAAAATATGGCTTCTAACCATTGTTGTATAGGTCGTGGTGTTGCTGCTTTTAGATATAAAAAACAATCCGGGTACTATACCTATACCTACTATAAAATGATGTCTTTAATGGATGAAATAAAAATGTTTAATGATGAAGGTACAGTCTTTGGCTCCATTGGCAAAACAGATTTTCAGAGTATGAGAATTACAATTCCTCCAATGAATTTTATTGAAGCTTTCGAAAAAATAGCCAAACCCATTAATGACAAAATAATAGCAAATTGTCAGCAAACCCAATCAGTTGAGGTTCTTCACAATACATTATTACCGAAACTAATGAGCGGTGAAGTAAGAGTCTCTAAATAAAAATACCGGGAAGGGATCTCCCCGGCAGAAAATTAGTGTCGATAAGAAGAAAATACCCAGTATGCTCCTTTGTTACAGGACCTTATAGGAGGAAAGGTTTCACCTGTTTCCAGGGGAATACGTCGTTCTTCTGCCGTGGGACTTGGCCTTCTGGTTCCATCAGTATAGCCATCCCAATTGTACCATGCTTTGGCAGGAGCAATATCTCCGGTTTTATACCTTTTACTCATAATTAATGCTCCTTGTCTTTTGGTGGACAGGGATCATTCCCCGGAGGGATTGTGTCCTTACTGCGGATTTTCCCATTCATACCTTTGGTGATCAACTCTCCTCCGCCTTGATTTACAAGATTTTCTCTTGCAGCATCAACAGCATCTCCTTGAGTATCATGGATACTGGAAGCTCTGCCGCTGTCATTCCTTTTGTTTACCCATATACCGTCATTTCGACGGTACACCATTCGATCATTACTCATAATGATCCTCCTAAATACCAACAGGAACTTGACGAATTTCACTATGCAGGTTAATGTTTGTATACATTTTTTCAAGTTCTGTTTGTTGAATGGACAAATCCGATCAACGAACGGATTAAAGTCTGGAAGCACTATCTTCCAGGCTTTTTTTTGTCCTTATACTCTAAACTATAAAATAAATATACAAACGTCAAGTATTATTGTTAACTATAAAATATTTTTCTTGATTTATTTATTATAGTTATATATAATTTAAGTGAGGCTATCTGGTAACCTTAAACTAACTAATCATATTACTGGATATTCTGTGTACTGCAATATATCAGTACTTGAACCTTAAAATTGAGTCTCGATTCAGTGGGATTAAGTTTAGGGACAGCCTGAATTAAGGAGAAATACATGGCTATGGAAGACCTCTCATCTAACATGAGGAGATATATGAAAGTACAGGGATTAACTGCTAAGAAACTGGCTGAAGAATGCGGAATCGGACAGGTTGCAATGTCTCATATATTAAATGGTAAATCTGAGCCCCGTTCATCAACTTTTATCAAAATTTGTCGTACCCTGAAAAAGAGTCCTGACGTACTGCTTGCTGAATCCAGTGACATAAAAGCTATTCATTTTCGAAAACAAAAAAGTATGTCAGCCAAAGAAAAGGCAGCCCGGGATATACTTATTTCAGAAGTTGACAGATGGCTTAAAGACTATAGGGAAATTGAAAAATACCTGAATGAAAACACTTCAACTAAGTTACCTTCATTCCCATCTCTGTCTCCGGAAGAAGTAGCTCGAAAAATCCGTAAAAAATTAGGAATAGCTTCACTCGCACCAATTAGCTCTGTACTTCCTCTCATAGAAAATATGGGGATAAAAATAAAGTTACACCCCTTCGGGATAAAGAAAGTTTTTGGTTTTTCTATTGATAAGGCTCGGGAAGGACCTGCCATCATCATTAACACGGATAAGGATATCCCCATAGAACGTCAGATATTTACTTCTGCCCATGAGTTGGGACATTTACTACTACATTTATTCATAGAAGATATATCTGAGGAAAAAAGCAAAATCCAGGAGAAGGAAGCAGACAGATTTGCAGCTGAATTTTTAATGCCAAATGATGCATTTATTGAAGAGTGGAAAAGGTTGGGAGGTTTCGATTGGAGAGAAAGAGTTCTTGAAATCAAGAAAACTTTTAAAGTTAGTTATCGTACTGTTCTTAAAAGGATTGCTGATCTCCAGGCTCCCGATTCCAATATAAATATATACATGGAATTTAGTAAATGGTATAAAAGGGTTTACAATCATGATCTGAAAAATCATTATGAACCAGATGCTCTTCAAGCCGGGGAGGACTCTAATGATCTCTGTGCCGAGGATGAGCCGGAGGGTTTTGGAAAAATTATTTCACGTACCGAATATGGGCGTTTCCAAAAACTGGTAAAAAATGCCCTGGAAGCGGGTTTTATATCCACTACCAGAGCTGCCGGAATGCTTAGGATTTCACTCATAGACATGGATGAACTTATAACATCCTGGGATTTGCCTCTTGAATAGTCCTGAGCAGAGTGTTGCAGTCTGTGATGCCAATATTATAATTGATTTTTTAGGATGTGACATATCACTTATCTCAACTCTGTCTAAGCTATTTCATCAGGTATATGTGCCTTATATGGTTCTGTATGAAATCACGGATATTTCAGATCAGGAATTAATAGATGCTGGTATTCAACTGCTGGAAACACCAATTGAAACATCTCCTATAAAAGGATTGTCTACTGAAGATTGGTCTTGTGTTTTAGCTGTTCAGAAAACCCATGGGAGTTGCATTACAAACGATAAAAAATTACGATCTGTTATAAAAGAATCGGGTTATAATGTCCTGTGGGGTCTGGAAACTATATTGATGATGTATAAAAAGAAGATAATTACGAAAACAAAAGCAAAGAAATACGGTCTGCAAATTTGTCAAAGAAATAAGTATTTAACAGATGCTGTCAGGAATGATTTTCTTGAAAAGCTTTCCCTTTAAAAGAACACATGTTAACATAACGCAATGACTAAAATCACAGAATCAGCTATAGAAAAATATGCCATGGAACTACTGGAAAAACAGGGCTATCAATATATCTATGCTCCTTCCATAGCACCAGACAGCGAGATTCCGGAAAGACAATCCTTTGAAGATGTATTACTAATAGATAAGTTGCAATCAGCAGTAGGGAGGATTAATCCATCTATTCCTATGGATATCAGGAAAGATGCTGTAAAACAAATCCAAAGGCTTAATTCCACGGAGCTCATTGCCAATAATGAAGCCTTTCACCGGATATTTACAGAGGGAATAAAAGTTACTTACCAGATAGACGGCCACAGTCGGGGTGATTATGAGTGGCTTATTGATTTTAAAAATTCAGAGAATCAAATTGCTGTATATCAAACATCCGAAGGGAAAATTAACATAGAAGTTCTGTATTCATCCTCAACAACTGAGGATTACTCGGTAGTTCAACTTAAAGGGAAAAAGACATGAGCACTAAAATGAGCACCACGGCAACAAAATTCCTGCTTTATACCACAGACAACAAAAAGGTAAAAGTAGATGTGTTTATTCAAAATGAGACAGTGTGGCTTACTCAGAAACAGATATCAGAACTTTTTGATAAAGAAAGAAGTGTAATAACAAAACACATTAATAATGTTTTTAAAGAAGGAGAATTGGAGCAGGAAAGCAATGTGCAATTTTTGCACATTGGTCATTCTGATAAACCAGTTAAGATTTATAACCTTGATGTAATTATATCTGTTGGGTATAGAGTGAAATCTTTCCAGGGAACAAGATTTAGACAGTGGGCAACAGCTC
>DAOWEB010000383.1 GCA_030638735.1 Spirochaetaceae bacterium | reverse complement strand
TTGGTGAGTTGAACGCCGGTGCAGCGACCAGAGATCCTCCTGTTTCCCCAGGGAGAGTTGCTTCTTTATGTGTATGAGAGGGGGACTTTGTAGAACCTGGTGATCTGTTATTTTCACTTGATAATAATGATCTGGTTAAAAATATTGAGAGATCAAGTGAAAAATGGAATAACGACCTTGATCTTGCTTCTATAAAACTAAGTGAAGCCACTGCAAACTATGAAACAACAAACAGTTTGTATTCCAAGGAACTTATTGCGAAATCTGAGTTTGATAAGGCACAGCAAAGTTGGGAAGAAGCTGAGCTTAATTATGAAAAAATACAACTGGCCAAAACCATTGAAATAGAAAACCTCCAGGAGAATCTTCGTACAACTGTTGCAATAAGTACAGGTCGTGGATACATATCTAATATTACATTTAATAAAGGTGAGCTGGTTAATTCCGGTGATTATGTGGAAATAATTGATATTGAAAAAATAGCAATAACAGTACAGGTCCCTGAAAATATAATAACAAGAATTAAGCAAGGACAGCAGGTAGTTGCCAAACAGGCATCGGCACCTGCATATATACTTAAAGGTTCTGTAACATCCATGGGACTTAAGGCTGATAGTAACCGTACTTATGAGGTAATTGCAGAGTTTGATAACCCCAATCAGAAACTTCTTCCTGGTATGCTTATGGAAGCACAGATTCAGATGGTGCAGTACAGTGCTAATTTTATTATACCTAAAGAGAGTTTAATTACTGAAGGTCCGGATCAGTTTATCTACCGGATAAAAGATGGAGTTGCAGATAAAGTACCTGTTGAGGCAGGCCAGTCCAGGGGCTCTCTTGTACAGATCAATGGACCTATAAAAGAGGGTGATCTGCTTGTTATTCAGGGTCAGACCTATCTTCAGAAAGGCACAGCTGTTAATGTAGTTGAAACAAAAAAATATTTACCGGAAAGTAAGGAGTTCTAGATAATATGCAGGAGAGTATACTTTTATTTTTTCAAAATATTGCCAATCCATTTCTGGATATTTTCTTCGAGCTGATTACTATGCTCGGAGAAAAGAATATCCTTATAGCAGGTATTGCCTGGATGTTCTGGAATATAGATAAGAAAAAAGGATTTATACTTAGCTTTACTCTGCTTTTTTCACTTTTTCTTAACGCTGTGCTAAAAATATCCTTTCATAACTCCAGACCTTTCGAAGTGATTCCTGAAATATTAGGGAAGAGAGTTCATACAGCAACAGGATATTCTTTTCCAAGTGGGCATACCCAGGGAGCAACTACTTTTTATCTGGCTCTTTCTCTCATATTAAAAAAGAAATGGGTATTTATTCCAGCCATAGCAATATCGCTCCTGGTTGCCCTGTCCCGTCTTTATCTGGGCGTTCATTGGCCGGTAGATGTTATTGGTAGTTTGGTTGCAGGGGCAGGTGTTGCAATAATAATGTATAAAATTCTTAGTGCTTTATACGATAAGAGTGTTTCCAGAGATCTTTTTATAGTTATATCTTCTATTGGAGCCTTGTTAATTCTGGCCTTGTTTTTAATTATTAATAGAATTTATTTTGAAGGGGATCTTCTTGTAACAGATTTAATGAAAACCGTTGGTGTTTTTACCGGAGCCTCTGTAGGATTTATTCTGGAAGAAAAGTATGTTAAATTTTCAACGAATGGTAATAAATTAAAAAAAGTTATCAGATTTGTTATTGGACTTGTTGGTGCTTTATTACTCCTCTCAGGATTAAAATTACTATTTCCTGTTGTGGATGCCTTCCATTTTCTTCGTTATGCATTAACCGGATTATGGATTACCTGGCTGTATCCTCTGTTTGGTAAACGGATAGGTTTGTTTACGTAGGGAACAGGCTTGTCGGAAGCAAGCTTCCTGCTCGCCTCATCGCCTATGCAACCAGGGGCATGTCTGATTCTTATCTGTAGAGTAGAACCACTATAATTTTAAAATCAAGTTCCCTCTTTCCAAACTTCATGCTTCTCCCAATCCTTAGGAAAACCCATTACTCTGGCAGGAATATCATTATATCTTTCAAGTAAATCTGTAAATCTATTCTGCCAGTTGCTCTGCGGAGCAATTACTTGTACCAGATGGTTTAATACCATTATTATTGAATAAACTTTATGATTTTGAATTGGATAAGGATCATGCCATTCAGGATTATGTTTTTTATAAGGGATAAAAGGTTTAATAGCCAGTATTTTATTAAAAAGTCTTCCGTGGTGTGCACATATATTACGAATATAGTTCAAGGTAAGAAGCCAACTTTCAAGTACTGGTGCCTTAACTCCATATCTTCCGGAAATAATTTTCTTTTCGTGACTTTCCAGTCCTCTGAAAAAAGTCAATAAACTACCAAAAGACATTATCTCTGTTACTTTGAAAACAGGAAGAAATTCATGAGAATCACCAAAGTCTCTGAAAAATTCAGTTACAAAAGATTCCCGACTTCTAGCTGTTTCCTGTTTTATATTTTTTATAAAATCTTCATGACGCCTTGGTAAAAGATTTGGAAGTGTTTCCGGTCGTATATAAGCAAATACACCAAATTTATGAGCATGATCAAATGAAATATCTGTTTTTATTGAAATTTCAACACGTTCCAGAGCATCAAGAATAATTAAACGAAGCTGTCTGTCAAAAGTATAGCTTCTCCAGATCTTATTAAAAGAATTGTCTTTCCTGAAATTACCATCGTCACCCTTAAAGTAATGAC
>DAOWEB010000020.1 GCA_030638735.1 Spirochaetaceae bacterium | reverse complement strand
GCCACCCCATTATCATTATTAGAAAGAGTCACCTCATTAGCAACAGCCTTAACCTCGGTCGTGGCATTATCCATGGCAACCCCAATTCCGGCAGTCTCAATCATACTTTTATCGTTATCTCCATCCCCAAAAGCCATTATATTACTGGTTCCTATACCAAGATACTCTGCAACCTCAACAAGGGCATGCCCTTTGGAAACTGAACCATCCATAAATTCCAAAAACATGGGGTTTGAAAACATAATCGATATTTCATGCCCAATTTGCTCTTCAATCTGAGCTCCAAGTCCGGCAAGGTACTGATGATCGCCAAGATACATTAATTTAGTAAACCTAAAAGGCTTAAAATTATCAAAATTTACAACCTCCCCTTTTAAACCGACATGATTTTCATAAAACTCAGCTTCAGGGGTTCTTTTTTCAAAATAAAGTTTTCCATCTCTGTAAATTTGAATATGAACCCCCTCCTTTCTGGCAAAATCAATTAGATATGCGGAATGGGTATCAGGAACAATATGATCCCGTATAACTTCACCCTTCCGGCCAAGAATTCGCGCACCATTATAACAAATTACAGGATGATCCAAATTAAGATCTTTTTTATATGGTTCAAGTGCCTCGAAGCTTCTTCCAGTTGATAAAATTAAAGATATTCCCCTGTCTTCAAGAGCTTCAAAACATTTTCTGGTTCTGGATGATATCTCTTTTGCATCTGTAAGAAGTGTTCCATCCATGTCAAAAGCAATAGCTTTTATACTACTCTTCTTCATCAAGAAACTCCTCTACATGAACATTCATATTTTCAAAATTTCCATTGCCCCTCTCATCTTTCTGCCTGTAAAGATCAATATCAGAATTTGAGAGAATATCATCGACACCATCAGGTCCTGCAGAATGCAGCCCCATACTGTAGGTTACAGGAATTATATCTTCCTGCTCATTTATTAATTCTCTGTCGTTCTTTATTCTTTCACGTACTATCTCTGCATCCTCGACTGAGGTATCAGGCATTAAGAGTACAAATTCATCACCCCCATACCTGTAAACACTGTCTGTCATACGGCTGTTTTTACTAAGTATTTCCGCAGTTTTCTTTAAAACAGTATCCCCGGCAGGGTGCCCATACTTATCATTTACCTGTTTAAAAAAATCTATATCAAGCATAAGTACCGATAAAGGGTGATTATAACGTTTACATCTTTCAATCTCCTTAATGAGAACCCTGTCAAAACTTCTCCTGTTAAAAACTTCAGTAAGGCTATCCATAGATGCAACTTTTTTTATAGCTTTTAGATAATAAAATTTTTCCAAAGCTACAGCAGCAAAATCGGCAATGGTCTGCAGAAGTTTAAGTTCGTAAGAACTAAAACACTCACCATTTAGTTTATTAATTAGTTCAATAACACCAAATACCTTTCCATTAACCTTTAAAGGGACACCGATTATTGAATCAGTACTAAATCCTGTTATTTTATCTACATGCCCAATAAATCTATCATCTTTTGAAACATCTTTAATAATTAAGGATTTTCCATTCTCCGCTATCCAGCCGACTAGACCTGTTCCCTTTGAAATTTTAACACCAACAAGTTTATCTGCACATTCTCCTACAGCAATCTTAAATGTCAGCTCCCCGGTCTTACTGTTTCTCAGTAAAAGAGACCAGTTTAATGGAACAAAAATTGTTCCAATCTTTTCCATGACCCTGTCCAGCATCTCTCTCATAGTTCGTGCTGATGTTATAGCAACACCAATTTCGGTAAAAAAAGATAATTTTACCAGATCATTAATATTTGCCCCTTCTTCACAATCACTCATATCACCATCCTGTCTTATATCTACAGTTACAAATTAAAAAATTATAAACTCCAATTAAAAATATTTTTAAATAGGTATTTGAATTATATACAATTCTATGTAATATAATCAAATTATGAAAAGCAATACTCTAAAAAATGATTTTTTTCTACTTATAACAGCAGTCATCTGGGGTTTTTCATTTACAGCCCAGCGTGCAGGTATGGAATTTATAGGTCCATTTACTTTTAATGGTGTCAGGTTCTTAATAGGTGCTGTCTCAATCCTGCCGCTAATATATTTTGAAAAAAAATCCAACTCCCCTGGTGAACACAATTTTAAACAACTTATAATATATGGGGGTGCAGGAGGTATTTTACTCTACCTTGGAGCTTCTCTTCAGCAAATAGGTATTGTATATACAAGTGCAGGAAAGGCCGGATTTATAACAGGAATGTACGTAATTATTGTTCCAATTCTAGGCATATTTTTTCGACATAAAGCAGGCTGGAGGAGATGGACAGGTGCCGTTCTGTCCATAACAGGGTTATACTTTTTATCAGTAAAAGGAAATATTCATATAAATATCGGAGATATTTTTGTCCTTTTAAGTGCCTTTTTCTGGGCTTCTCATGTTATTGCAATTTCCCATTTTTCTCCAAGAGTAAATGCTTTGAAACTAGCCTTTATGCAGTATGTTTTCTGTGGTGTATTAAGCCTTATTTCAGCCTTTATATTTGAAGATGTTCAAAAAAGTACTATTCTCCTTGCATGGCTGCCAATTCTATATGGAAGCATTTTTTCTGTCGGGATAGCCTACACACTTCAGGTCTATGCACAAAAAAAAGCCCACCCTGCTCATGCAGCAATAATACTTAGTCTGGAGGGAGTTTTTGCTGTTATTGGAGGATGGCTGCTCCTTGGAGAAAACCTGGGAGCAAAAGGAATTATTGGATGTGCATTGATGCTTGGCGGAATGTTTGTTTCTCAAAGCAATATTATTATGGTATCAAAACTAAGGAAAAATGAATGATCGAAGTGGACTCTGTTACGAACAGATCTTATTCCGTCCACCATCTTTAGCCTTATACAGTAAATCATCAGCTTTTTTAATTATATCCGCAGATGTCTCAGTAGAATGCTCTACAAGTCCACCGCTAACTGTAATTTTAAAATCCTGATCCGGATATTCTGTCACCATTATTTTTTCCCTGAAAGCATTTACTACTTGTAGTCCTTCTTTAAGTTTAGTATTTTTTAAAACAGCCATAAACTCCTCTCCACCATATCTGCCGCATACAGCATTATCACCAAATGCTTCATCAAATATTTTTGACAGAGTCATTAAAACCAAATCTCCTACCTGATGACCATAGGTATCGTTCACATGTTTAAAATGATCAATATCAAGAAGGAGTACACAAAAGCTACACCCGAGTTTCTCTTTTTCCATTATATTGGTTCCAACATAATCATAAATATAACGATGGTTATATAAACCAGTCAGACCATCTGTAACAGCCCTTTTTTCAAGCTCCTTATACAAAAAATATGTTCTTGCATTTGCTTTAAATCTTGCCATAAAAATACTGTTATCATAAGGTTTACTAATATAATCATCCGCACCGTACATCATAGCATGGGAAATAGTTTTAAAATTTGTAATTCCCGAAACAACTATTATTACAGAATCTTTTTTCTTTTTCCGTAACTGTATAATTACTTCTTCACCGGAGATTTCAGGTAATACAAGATCTACAAGGAAAATTGAATATTTTTTATAATCAGCTAAAAACTCATGAGGATTAGTATAGTATGTTACATTCTTTATTTTATGTAATTCAAAGATATTTTTTACTACATTCAAACCAAATTTACTGTCATCAAGTACTGCAATACTCTCATTTTGAATCTGCTTTAAAAGAATATCCTCTTTAATAAGAGAATCGAAATAGTTTTCAAGTTTTGTTGTATTTACATCTTTTTTTAGAATATAATCTACAATACCAAGGGAAAATAATTTTGTGCGAAGTTCCAGTGAGTCCGTTGATGTTAGTACTATAACAGGTATATTAGAGAATTTACTTTTACTTAAAATCTCTATAAATTCCTCTCCGGACATATCAACAAGTTCATTTCCTGTAATAATCAGACTAATTTTATTTTCTTCCAGTATGGAAAAAGCGCTTGCACTGATATCAGTGGCAATTACTTCATATCCTCTTGGTTCTATAATTTTTTTTACTATTGTACGAAATAGATTACCTGATTCGAGTTGAAGTACCTTCTCCATAACAACTCCAGTAGTAAATGTTATTGTAGATTTTTAAACTTAAGAGTAGTATATCTACAGAAAAAAATAAAGAGGAAGTTATGAGTGACAGTTATTTTGATTTTTTAAGAGGTATCCCTTTTTTTGAAGAATTATCTGATACAGATATTCTTAGCATATCCAAATACTGCACTGCTAAAATTTTTGGACCGGGCCATATTCTTTTTAACGAAGGTGATCCTGCTGACATGTTCTATATTATTATGAGCGGTGAGGTAGAGGTATGGAAAGCCTATGGTACAAATGATGAGGATATGCTTGCAATCCATAGTCACGGTAAGCTCTTTGGAGAAATGGCACTTATAGATAACCTTCCAAGATCTGCAACTGTTAAAACTAAAACTCATATCAGGCTTCTTCAAATTGGAGAACACGATTTTCAAAATATGATCAGAGAAAACTCTTCAGTTGCTTTTTCAATTGTAAGAAGTCTTTCTTCTATGATACGAAAAAGTAATGAAACATTTCTTGAAGACTTAAAAGAAAGAAATATGGAGCTGGAAAAAGCAAATAGAGATCTAAAAATTGCCCATGAAGAACTAATAAAAAAAGAAAGACTTTCCAATCTGGGTAAGTTTTCTTCTATGATCCTCCATGATCTTAGAAATCCTATTTCCACAGTAAAAGCCTATACAGAGCTTCTATTGATGGATTCTGATGTTCCTGAAAAAACAAGAAAATATATTTCAAATATCAAATTCGAAACTGAAAGAATTAATAATCTTGCAAGTGAACTTCTGGATTACTCCAGAGGAGATATTAGACTGGAAATGAACATTATAGATCTTGATGATTTTCTTTCTAAACTTGAAGCTTCAGTTCAAAGACGATTCGCTTCCAGTAATATTGAAATATTATTTGAAAATAAATTCAGCGATCATGCAGTATTTGATTTTGAAAGAATGATGAGAGTAATGATGAATCTTGCAGAGAATGCAAGAAAAGCCCTGGCAGGAAAAGGGATATTTTCAGTTACAACAGAAAATTCAAACAACACTCTTCAATTTCGTATAAAGGATAATGGAGAAGGAATGAATAAGGATATTCAAAAACATATTTTTGAACCCTTTTACTCATCTTCCCGGGGTGGTGGTACAGGTCTGGGAATGGTTATTGTAAAAAATATAGTAGAAGCTCACGAGGGGGAGCTTGAAATAATCAGTTCACCGGGAAAAGGGACTGAAATTAGAATTAATATGCCCATTAGATAAATTATTTCACCAACATATGCATTTTTTATAATTATTTATTGTTTTTTCTTGCAATTGCTTTCTTAATCATTGATAGTTTAGTAAGTAACTTTTTTCATGGAGGATCCATGAGTAAAACTATAAAACAAGAAACTGATGAAAACCTGTTTCTACTTGACGATGATGATCTGGATACCCAAAATAATAAATATCTGCTGTTTCACCTTGGCAAAGAAGAATATGGAATTGATATTGCCCGGGTAACAGCTATAGAAGAACTACCAAAAATAACAAACATCCCAGATATGCCTGAATATGTGAAGGGTGTCATCAATTTAAGAGGAAAAGTAATACCAGCTGTAGATTTAAGACTAAGGTTCGGACTTATGGAAAGAGAATACGACAACCGTACATGTATTATTATTGTAAGAGTTGAAGAGAATACTCTTGGTTTTATTGTAGATACAGTATCTGAAGTTCACGATATTCAGGACTCAAATATTGAACCACCACCATCTTTTAAAAATGCATCCGGTCATAATCAATATATTGCAGGTTTGGCAAAACAAGGTGAAGAGGTAAAAATAATTCTGGATGTAGAAAAAATAATTTCCGGAAAAGATCAGAATGTATTAAAAAAAATATGAGAGGAACGAGCTCAGCAACCAAAGCCTGGTCGCCAACAAGTTGGCTGCTCGGCCATGAGTCGTACCGGAAGAGCGAAGCGATGAGGAACGAGCTCAGCAACCAAAGGAGAAGAAAATGGAAAAAAATCATATATCTTTTTTTCGAAGTATAAAAGGCAAGATTGTAATACCTGTTATTATTCTACTTTCCATACTTGGGATTGCATCATTTGTGGGAGTTAATCTGCTCCTCAGTTTTACTAATACAACTGTAGGTGAAAACAGTAAGCAAGTATTTGATAATACCATTAATGAAAGAATTAACGAAAATGTAAATCTTGTATACTCAAGTATTGAAACTATAGGAAACAGAGCTCTTCAGGAAGTTGCCTTTTTTACAAAATTACCCAAAATCCAAAGTGCCTACAAAATTGCTCTTAGTGGAAATATAGAAGATGAAAAGTCTCCTGAAGGGCAGTCAGCCAGGGAAATGCTGAGAATAGAGCTTAAACCCTTTATTGACGGTTATAAGGAACAAACAGGAAGATCACTTCTGAAACTCCACTTTCACCTGCCAAATGCAAGAAGTCTGGTAAGATTATGGAGAGAGGGGTATCAGACAACCAGAGATGGAGTAAAAGTTGATGTTTCTGATGATCTATCCTCCTTCCGAAATACAGTTCTGCAAATTAATAGAGGATCTCATGACCCGATTACAGGAATTGAAGTCGGCCGTGGAGGTTTTGCTATTAGGGGTATTGCACCACTGACCGAAAATAATGGACAACACCTTGGATCTGTTGAGATTTTATTTGCATTTAATGAAATTTTTGACATTATAAAAACGTCCGGACATATAGAATATGCTGTTTACATGGATGCAGATCAACTTCCAATCGCAAAATCACTGTCAGATGCTGAAAAATACCCTGTTCTTGATAATACATATGTACTGACAGATGCAACAAATAAGGAATTAACTAATCCTTTGGCTGATACAGCAATTCTTAACAGTGGAAGAGACGGTATATATTCTGAAGAAATTGGCAATTATATTGTAAGTACTTTTCCAATATGGGATTTCTCAGGAAAAACTGTAGGGGTTATGTTACAGTCAATGAATATATCAATACAGCATGCTGCTTTTGCCTCGGCAAGACAAAGCATGATGGAGTTAAGCAATAAAGCTACAAGCGGTACAGGTATCGCCTTTTTAATAGCTATCATTATTTTATCAGCTATTATAATTATAATTATAAATAAAATTATAAAACCTCTGACAATACTCAATGATTATGCCGGTAAAATTGGAGATGGTAATTTTGATATAATAATCAATACAAAGCTGACTTCAAAAAAAGATGAAACAGGAGTACTTTCAAAATCTTTTGCAAGGGTTATAGAAAGCCTCCAGTATAAAAGCAGTATGGTGGAAGAAGTTGCCCAGGGAGATCTTACCGCAGATGTTAAACTTGCATCTGAAAGTGATATGCTGGGTCATTCATTAATAAAAATGAATGAATCTTTAAACAGCCTTCTCGGCAGAGTAAATAATTCTATCGATCAGGTTAATTCCGGTTCAGATCAGGTTGCACAGGCAAGTCAATCCTTATCCCAGGGTGCAACAGAATCAGCCAGCTCTCTTGAAGAGGTGTCTGCGTCAATAACACAAATCAACAGCCAATCCAGACAAAATGCAGATAATGCAACTGAAGCCAATACCTTGGCAAAACAGGCAGTAATTGATGCACAAGAGGGAAATAAACAAATGGAAGCCCTTCGGATTGCCATGGAAAAAATAAATAACTCTTCAGATCAAATTAAAAAAATAGTAAAAGTAATAGATGATATTGCATTTCAGACAAATCTTCTTGCATTAAATGCCAATGTAGAAGCAGCAAGAGCAGGTAAATATGGTAAAGGTTTTGCTGTTGTTGCAGATGAAGTAAGAAATTTAGCTGTAAGAAGTTCCCAGGCAGTAAAAGAAACTACCGAAATGGTAGAAGAGTCAATTAAAAATATCAATTCAGGAAACAAAGGAGTTGAACATACAGCGAAACAACTGGAATCTATAATGACAGGATCATCAAAAATTGCAGATTTTCTTGAAGAAATTGCTATGGCAAGTAAGGAACAGGCCCAGGCAATTGACCAGATTACTACAGGTCTTGATCAAATAGATGAGGTTACCCAGTCAAATACTGCAAGTGCCGAAGAAAGTGCTGCTGCAGCTGAGGAACTTGCATCTCAAAGCGCAGAGTTGAAAAGTATGATAGCTACCTTTAAACTCAAATCAACACAAAAAGGGAATACTCCAAAACAAATTGAATATGAACCCGAAAGGGGGGCTGAACGTAAGCTGGAAGTTAAGGAAACTGGCATAAGGCCAGTAGACCCTTCTGAAGTTATTTCGCTGGATGATGATGATTTTGATAGATTTTAAGAGAAAAAGATTAGTTTATTGTTAATTATTAATTATTTTCTTGAGAAATTTAAAAACTCATCTTATAATAAGAGGAAATAAATATATAGAGAGGCTTTCATGAAAAGAATTTTCTTAGCAGTATGGGTTTTATCACTTCTTTCAATCGTTCCACTCTTTAGTCTTAGTGCTATAGACCTTAACTTTGCAGAAGGTAATTGGGCAGTTATTGGTGACAGATTGTATCAAAGTAATACTAAAGCGGGCATGGCACGTGTTGATATTCCTGCTCCTCAGGCAGGAATGATGGTTTATGAGTTTAATGTCCGATACCAGAGTGGTGCAGAAGATATGCATGCTGGATTCGGGATTCATCTGTTTGTTGATAAACCGGCAAAAGGTAAAGCATGGGGAAATGGGAAATCATATCTCCTATGGCTTAACTATGATGAAAATCCGAAAGGAATTACAAAGGGCCTTAGTGCTCAAATTTATAAAAGTGTGAGCAATATCAAGATGGAACTTTTAGCTGATATTGATCTGAATAAATATGCATATCTTTTAACAGAAGATGTTCTGGATATGGTTATACCTGTAAAAATGGTTGTTAATGGTTTTACTGGTGATGTAAAAATCTATGATCCAACAGATCCTTCATGGATTTATACATTTAATCTTGGAATCACAAGCCCATTAATGGGACAATTTATTAGTTTAAGAACAAACAGTATGGGCATAAGCTTCGGTATGTAAATCAGGTCACAATCTATTTGTAGGGAACGGTTTTAAACCGTTCCCTACAAAATAATCACAATTTAAACAACAGATACTTTTTCTTTTTCAGATACCTTTTTCACTTTACCTGCAAATTTTAAATAAGGAATGATAATATCATTTTTAGGCGATTCAGTTCCATCATAAGTAATAGATAAAACAGGAACACCAGTCAGACTTTCAATCTCCTCACTCATAGCTTCTGTAACCAAAGAAGGACAACAAAATGCAGGATTTGTCTGGATAAACAACGATACATCAGGATGAACTTTCATAATATGGAAGATTTTAAGTATATTTTCATAACTTTCACCTTCCTGTTCAATTCTAATATTAAACTGTGCAAGTTCTTTCTCTGCAAGAGGGTTTTTAGAGCTTATCTGTTTACCAATATATTTTCCCAGATGATTATGATAACGACTTTCCAGAGCCTCCATGGCAGAAAGAAGGGATTTAAATAAAACAACTTCAGGAAGCTTTAATTCTTTTGTCCACCTCTTAAAAAGTGCACCACTGATAATTTTAGCATAATCATTGTAGGGAGTAATTATAACTTCCCCTCCGGCATCTTCTATATACTTTATAAGACCCTGATTCATAACTTCATTATCACGGACATAGAGATCGCCAAAAATAGCAACCTTTGGTTTATTGGTTTTTTTATACTTTATTTTATCCAGTTTTTCTATTGCCTGTTTTACTGCATCAATAAAACTTAACTCACCCATAAATGCTCTTGTAAAAGTATCTCTGGCTTCAATAATAACTCTGTCAGTTTCACCTTTTACCAGTTCGTATGGTCTTATCATACATCCTATCTTCTTTAGATTACCCCCAAACATATAGGCAAAATATGTCTTAATGGAGACAACAGGACTTATCTCAACCATTATAAGTTCTCCTGTATAGACTCCTGCCTGGGACATATCCAATCCTTCCTTTTCAATGAGGCTCTTTATAAAAGAGGGATACATAGAAATATTACATGACCAATCAGATTTCATCATCCATAGAACAGTATTTTCTGTTTTTAATTTATACTTTCGGATGTATTCCACATATTCCAGGGCTATTGCATTTACAGGAATACATTGACCAGTATTCATTTTCATGCTGGAAGAGATCATTTGAGGTGTTTCTTCCAGGACCCTGGCATCTATTCCCACATTTTTAAGGTTTGCGGCTACTAAAGGCAATACAAGAGGATCCCAGTTAGGAAGAAGAAGAGTTTTTCCTTTTAATGATGTTTGCAGGACTGGTAATACAGGAAGTTTTGATGTTTCATCAATTACTTTAATTTCGGATTTAGAATGATTTTTAAATGCCCTTACCCCAGCTTCTATTCGGGTTTCATACCCAACACTGGAATCATGATCATCAATCTGAAGTATAAGATAAGGTTTTTCATGTTTATCCATTATTCTTTTAAAATATTCCAAAGTGAAAGAATCCGGTGAGCATTTGAAAGATGTAATAAATACAGGATATAAGCCCTCTGTACGGGTGCAGTAGTCAGCAGCTGCTAGAATTGCAGAAGGATAAGCCCAATGGAACTGATCTAATAAACTATCAACATCATTAGTAGGTTGTACATCCGGAAGAGAATCGGTAAAAACTGTTTCAATTCCCAAAGTCGCAAAATAACCAGGTATATCTTTATTCATAGAATCAAGAAGGACAGTATAAGGTCTGCCTGTCAGCAGAACCTTAATTTCACCATTTTCCGGAGCTTTATATATTTCTTTCAATTTAACTTTTGTTTCTCTGTAATACTCAAGAGCATTATCATATGCTTTTGAAATATCAAGGAAGTTAAATTTACCAGGAAGGAATTTATTAAGAGATTTAAGTAATTCATACTTGGTTTTTAATTGATTAGCTCTATGATTTACAACAGGCATCATACTATCAATTTCTTTTCCATTATGCTTAATTCTGGAAACCAGAGTTGAACTGAACTGTGTGTAGTAACAAAACTTTCTTACTCTGGCATTATTTTTTTCATCCTTTTTATCCTTAATATGAATAGGTAGAAAAATTATATTCGTGTTACTGGCAAGACCATCAACATGACCATAAAAAGCAGACATAGGGGCACAAAATTCCGCTCCTGCAAGTTTCTTCCCATGGGGGATTACATCTGGTAATAATTCACTTGTAACTGTTCTTATACCAAGGGTATGAAAAAATTTCTCCCATAATGGGATTTCCTCAAATATTTGAAGTCCTCCGGGAATACCCACAACAGGAAACTCTGTACTGGTAATTTCTTTCAGCTTAAGTGGAGCAAGGGTTTTTCTTCTAACTTTTAATAATGACAGAGCTTTTTCCTTTTTGATATATTTCTTTGTTTTATAATCCCTTCCACAAAGAAATCCATATGCAACCTCCTCATCCTTAACTGTTGCAACTCTAATTCTGCAATTGTTAAGACACAGATCACATATCTCCGAACGGACAGGAATACTCTCTTTGTATATACCTAATCCCTTGAAAGAGGATCGTCCAGCCTGCTCTTCTGCTGCAGTAATTGCAGAACCAAGGGCACCTGTAAGATGACAGTATTTTGAAACAAATATAGGTTTATTCAGCTTTTGCTCAAATGCTGCTACAAGAGCCTTGTTTTTTGCAGTTGCTCCCTGAAAGAATACTCTGTTACCAATATTACCCTCTGTAGCTACCTTCTGGAGATAGTTCTCCCGGACAGAATATAATACAGTAGCAAGTATTTCATTGATCTGATAATTCTTATTAAGATAGTGGTTTATATCTCTTTCCATAAAGACAGTACACCGGTCACTGGCCAAAGGTGCTCTTGCTCCTTCTGCCAAAGATGCATAATCAGATAATGAAACTCCCAGCTTAAGAGCCTGTTCTTCAATAAAACTACCCGTACCCGCAGCACAGACAGTATTCATCTGGGAAAAAGTTACAACACCTTTTCTTAAAGTTGTAAACTTTGCATCCTGGCCGCCTATCTCTATAATTGTATCAATATCCGGGTCAAGATCAACTGCAGCTCTGGCATGAGCAGATATTTCGTCAAGAATTGTATCGGCACCAATTAGTTTTCCAATAAACTTTCTGCCCGAGCCGGTACTTCCCACTGAGACAAAATTAAAGCTTATATTTTTATTCTCAAGGTATGAATTACAAGACTCAAAAATAGCCTGTATTGCAACTATAGGACGACCGGATGTTCTGGTATAAAATCCGGCAACCGGTTCAAAATCAGAATTAATTACTATTGCTTTGGTGGAGGTAGATCCAATATCAATCCCCATATAAACATCCATGAAAACACCTGATTCAAGTTCCTGATAGATATCAACTTCCACATCTGAAATATTATCAGGCATTTCATAGTTGTAGTGCTCAAGTCCATCAAAATCAGGATAATCTGATAGTTTTAATTCCAGAGGTTCATAAAAATAATCTTTTTTTAAATTAGAAACTGCATGGATTGAATCTATTGAAAAGTTTAATTTTTTTGTCGATTTCTCTTCTAAAAACAGCTGAACTACACCAATAGCACCAAAGAGATGTGAATATTCATGAACCTCAAGTTTGTGACCTATAATATTTTCCAGATGACTGACTACCGATTTGTTTCTGGCAACACCTCCTGCAAAAACCATGGGACTATACTCTGCAGTACCATTGATAAGTGTATCCGCAATATTATTTGCAAGCCCTAAACTTAATCCATCGCATATTTCATCAAGAGAATAACCCTCCTGCTGAGAATGAATAATATCTGTTTTTGCAAAGACTGAACATCTGGAAGCAATTTTTGGTATCTCCCCTTTATTACCAAGGGCTTTTTCACTTAGTTCTGCACTGCTCTCCAGATTTAATCTTTTAGCCTGCTGATCAAGAAATCCGCCAGTCCCGGCAGCACAGGAAGTGTTGGCTTTCATATTCAGATAATTTCCATTTTCATCAAATTCAATTAAAGAAAATTTTTCACCACCGACATTCAGAATAGACTTGAAATCATTATAGAAGAATTTTACACCCTTAATAATAGAGATACTGGGATCAAAACTAACCGATCCTTCATAAACATCAGGAGCACTGTCAGTCTTTGCAACTCCAATTACATTAGAATAATCAATTTCAAGAAGTAGATCCCTAAGAACCATTGCAGGTTTCCCATGATGATATTCATACCGATGATTCAAAACTTTCCCGCTAAGATCCATTACTACAACTGACACGGTTACCGATCCGGCATCAATTCCAATTATTCTGTTTTTCGATTCCATTTATATAATCCTGACTCCAAATGTATTTTTGTCCCACTATACGGTAGAACAAATGTAAAAAATAACTGATATCTACTCTTTTACACCCTAATTGTCCCGCTCCATGGTAGAAACAGTACAAAAAAAGCTTTATTTTATTTTTATTCTTCCCTTTAAATAAATTTCACCGGATTCAACGAGTCTTGTAAAAAGTTCCCCATATTCAGAACCTGCTTTTTTTATCCTGGATATCATTGTCCATGCTGTATCTTTATTTACATCAAGAGCTTCTGCAAGTTTACGGACACTTATAAGCTTTTCATTCTGCTTAAATATTTCAATTGCTGCAAACCATTTCTGAAGGGGTATTCGTGTATTATGAAAAAGAGTTTTTACAGTTACAGAAAAAGAAATATTACAGGAATTACAATGATACCGGAATTCCTTCTTCATAGGACTGATTCTATGAGAATGACAATGTGGGCAGACAGGCTTATTACTCCATCTGACTTTTTCTATAAACCTTATACAGTCTTCCTTTGTGGGAAATTTCTTATATATATCTGCAATATGTGCAAATTCCTTCATATATTCAAAATAATCCTACGACCGGATTAAGTCAAGATGATTCTACCATAAAATGGGACAAATTATTATAGTCCCTTTACTTCAACTGCTATGGAATGCGTTCTTGAGCCCCTGCTTGGCATTGCAGGCTCAGTGGATGTTACTATATTTACAGAACCCTCCAGTATGGTCCCTTTACTTATTGTAACCCATGCTCCCTGATTCAGGGACACAGTTCCGGCTGCAATTTTATCTGTTACCCGTACCTCATTTTTTATTTGACCAAACTCACTGTAAATGGAAACTATCATTCTATCTCTAATTCCACGTTCCTGCGCATCAAGGGGATTTATCCATAATTTATCATCAATTAGTTTTTTGAAAGAAGGAATATTATCATTTTGGGAATGGATACGGAATTTATCATGGGGAGTTACAAGTCGCAAAGGATATTTATCGGACACATTCATTACAGTAAGTTCCGGAACAGAACTTCCACCAATTGAAGGGAAAAGAGGCAACTCTATTTCTATCTTTCCGGAAGGAGTATCAAGAGGAGACTCTTCGGGATTAGTAATAAAATCTGAAAGACCAACCCTCATTTGATAAGGAGCTTCATAAATACCTGTCTGTTTAAATTTATCTATATTTTTTATTTCTGAACTTTTTAGAAAATATTCTATCCAGTCAGACTCTGATCTTCCTTCGGTAAAACCTTCTTCAAAACCCAGCTTCGCAGATAATTCAGCAAATATATTATAATCATTTTTTGACTCTCCAACAGGCTCGGAAGCTTTTTCTGAGTAAAAAAGATAGTTTGTATTGGAAAATAAAATATCTTCTCTTTCAAGAAATGTTGTTACAGGAAGAACTACATCGGACCACAGACAAGTTGGTGTCATAAAATAATCATGGCTTACTATAAAATCCATTTTTTTAAATGCTTCAAGCCCTTTTGAAGTGTCGCTGCTCTGACCAATAAAATTTCCACCCGTGTTGTATAAAAAACTTATATCCGAGGGATAACCTGCATCTCTTCCACCTAGAGCAGCATCAGCCCATTCATAAACAGGAATTCGCTTTACAGATGAGTTTAAAGAAACAGCTATGTTTCCACACTCAGGTTTTGCAAGACTGTTCCACTGTCCAGCACCGGTAGATCCTCCTTGCATTCCAATATTAGCTGTTGCCAGTTGAAGAACAGCTCCAAGACGATCATTATTTTCTCCCCCAATTGCTCTTTGTATAGATAAACCAGGTAATAATGCTGCGGGACTTGCCTCTGAATAACTTCTTGTAAAACTTTCGATTTCATCTACCGGTAAACCGCAAATATCTGCAGCCCAGGAAGGTGTTTTTGGAATTCCATCACTCTTTCCTAAAATATATGATTCCAGTTTTTCAAATCCTGTACTGTATTTTTTTATAAATGACTTGTCAGCCAACCCTTCGGAAATAAGTAAATAAAGCATGCTTAACATAAGTGCAGAATCTGTACCTGCTGTTACCGGAAGCCATTTAGCATTATACCTTGTTACTGTTGGAGTCTTTCTGGGATCTACAACAATAAAAGGTATTCCCATATTAGCAGCTTTTTTAAGTAAAGCTTCAGTCTCACATCCAAACCTTGTATCTGCCGGATTAAATCCCCATAGTATAATAAGCCTGGAAGCCAGAAGTGTTTTTACATCAATACCAATATTCTTTGTTCCAAACATGGGCTGTTTTACAAATCTGGAAGCTTCACTGGAAAAATCACCATAAGTTTCAGTATATCCACCATATAAATTTAAAAAGCGCTGAGTAAGGGTTACGGTATTGTGGAGAGCACCACGACAGGAACCGGAACCGCCCAATCTCATAACAGATTCTGCTCCTTTTGTTTCTTTTGTACTTTTTAATTTTTCGGCAATAAGATCCAGAGCTTCAGTCCAGGTGGCATCTCTAAACTGTCCACTGCCTCTTTCTCCGGTTCTAATCTTTGGTTTTAGAATGCGATCCTGATTGTATATAACATCAGTCATTTTATAACCTTTCATGCAGCCATGCATAAGAGATTTTTTATAACTGCTGTCAGTTATTTTTATTATCCGGCTATCCTCAACATGAGCTTCCAGAGGACAACCTGCACCACAATCTTTATTACATGAGACTGGAACTTTATTTATCATTTGGGATCTACCATATAAGGGGAACATATCCTTCTTTAATAAACCCGGATATCATACTTCCCACATATTCAACACTCACTCCAAGAGCTGTTAATTTTTCATCAATTTCATCTCTTTCAGCGATAAATTTACAGGCAACAGGAGAACCCCCAGCTTCCTGAAACTGAATCAGGAAATCTTTAAACTCAATATCCTCCAGCAGAAGTTCTTCAGCAGGACCAAAGATAATAAGTTTAACATCCTCCATCCAATTATTAAGAACAGCATTTACTGCATACATCATTCCTGTTTTTGCTTTTTCCACTTCTGATGTACTAATTATTACAACAATTTTGTCACTCATCTGTAATCCCCTCATATTCTGATTTTCATAAATGAACTTTGCCTATTTATTGATAATACTATCCACCAATGGTCCCATAGTCCGTTCTATCATATCATAAACCATCTCAGATTCATCGTTTCCACCATACCAGGGATCAGGAACCTCGTTACCACCGGATTTTACAGGATCAAAATGTCTGAAAAACTTTACTTCACTAATTGAACCTGTACCCTTTAAATAACCTTTAATTCTGGACATAGTAGTATTATCCATTGCCAGTATCAAATTAAATTCTTCTCCATCTTCCTTATAGAACCGCCTCGAATAGTGCTTTATAGAAAGCCCCCTTCCGGCAGCTGTAGTTATTATGTTTTCACACATAGCCTGACCTTCACTAAAAACATTTACTCCTGAAGATTCCACACTTATTTTATTCGTTAATCCTTTTTTATGTAAATAGTTATCAAGCAGAATATGTGCAAGAGGAGATCTGCACACATTTCCCATACAAACAAACATTACTTTAAACATTGAGAATTATCCTTCTATCGATACTTACTGAGAATATATCGTTATTATAAATTTTCTCCATAATACAGGAAGGGAGTAATTTTGACTACACTGATAAAATATTCAGAAAAGTATTAATATATACCAACTCCATTAAGGTAATATTTTTTATACCTTTATTTACCATATGTGCTTTTTTTAGTATTTATTAGTGATAAAGTAAAATTTTTATTTATTTATTTTACTTTTTTATTTGACAACTGAAGATTTTGGGTCTAAGATGGATTTATGGCAGTAGATACAGACTGGGCTCAGCGCCTATCAAAAGCTTCGGAAAGCTTCACAAAATCAGAAAAAGAAATTGCAGAGTATATAAGACAATCTCCTCATGAAACAGCTTTTCTTTCTCTTAAGGAATTATGCCAAAAAATAGATATAAGTAAACCCACTGCAATCGAATTTTATAAAAAACTGGAATATTCAAATTATCAGGATTTCAGGGCTGGAATGATGAGTTTTTATGAGCATCATATAAACTCATACAAGGCTTCATCCCGTATTTTTTCTAAAATATCTTCATTTTCCGAACTAATTCATGCTGCTATAGAAACGGATATTAAGTCATTAAATCTTTTTAAAAACCATTTTTCTGATAAAGAACTTAAATATACTGCAGAAAAAATTCTATCTGCAGATACAGTCTACCTGTATGGACCTGGTACCGGATTTTATCCTGCTCACTACCTTCATCAACGGTTTAAACGCTACAAACTAAACGTTCAATTAATTAGTGAAGATTCTGCAAATGTAGTTGATGCTCTTTTTCCTGCATCTTCAAAAGATGTGCTTATCTCATTCATGTATATGAGTGATACAAAATCATTTATAAAAACTCTGGACAGTGTAAAAAAAACAGAGATTGAAATAATTACTGTTACGGGTACAGTGGATCCCGATCTTGCAGAGATATCTGACAGACTGATATATGTAAATCGCGGAGACATCGAGTTTAAAAATTCTATGGCTGTACCGATGAATTTTGCAAACCTGCTGCTTCTTGCTGTAGAGCTGTCAGGAGGAGAAACCCTAAAGAATAGTTTAAAAGAACTGGAAGAAAGAAGAGATCAATTCAAAAAATGTTAACTAAGCCGCATAGCGGTAAAAATATTTGGAGGAAGAAAAATGAAAAAGATTTTAGCAATCTTGTTGACGGTAATACTGATCAGCGGATCCCTATGGGCAGCCGGAGGAAAAGAGGCTCCATCAAAAGAAGCAGGACCTGTAGAAATCGAAGTATTTTACCCGGTAGCAGTTGATGCACCAATAGCAAAAATACTGGGTGGATATATAGCAAGTTTTCAATCTATAAATCCTGATATTACTGTTACACCTGTTTTTTCCGGTGGTTATGGTGATGTAAAAACAGCCATTCAAACAACTATTGATGGCGGAGGGAAACCACCGGCATTGGCTGTTATGCTGGCAACAGATCTTTATGATCTTATGAACAGTGGATATATTGCTTCTATAGATGATTATCTTGCAGAAATCCCAGGAAGTGATCAATATATAGATGGATTTTATTCAGCCTTTCTTGAAAATTCACAATACGATGGAAAGCTTTGGAGTATCCCTTTCCAGAGAAGCGCAGTAGTAATGTACTATAATAAAGATAAGTTCAAAGCTGCCGGAATAGCCAGCCCGAACAGTTGGAAAGCATGGGGTGAAGCCGCACAGAAATTAACTCTGAAAGATGGAGAGACAGTCACCCAGTGGGGCATAGAGTTTCCTTCAGGATGGCCTTACTGGTTATTTCAGCCCCTGGCTATTGGATCTGGTCAGAATATAATTGGAAGTGATGACTTAACAGTATATTTTGATGATCCTGCAGTAATAGATGCTGTAAATTTTTACATTTCCCTGTCAGAAACCTATGGTGCAACACCAGCAGGAGTTCAAGGCGCATGGGGAACAGCACCTTCTAATTTTTCAAATGGCACTACTGCTATGATAGTTCACTCTACAGGAAGTCTTGCAAAAATTATTGCCCAGTCTGATTTTGAAGTAGGTGTAATGCCGCTCCCGGGAAAAAAAGCAGGAAGCTATGCCAGTGTACCTGGAGGAGGGAACTTCTATATTATGGATGGTGCCTCAGATGCTGAAAAAACTGCTGCTGTAAAATTTGCACACTTTATTACCCAGCCGGAACTTGCTGCTAATTTCAGTATGAATACCGGTTATATTGCTGTACAAAAAAGTGCATATGACACATCAGCAATGAAAGCATACCTTAAGAAAGTGCCCCAGGCAGCTGATACAAGAGATGCGTTAAACTTCGCTGCAAAGGAACTCTCCCTTCAGAACCTTGGACAGATACGTGGTATTTTTCACAAATACCTGCAGGCAGCCTATAATGGCGAAATGACTGCTGCTGAAGCAATGAAAATTGCACAGGAAGAAGCAGATAAATCATTGGCAGATTTCAGATAGGAGTTATTTCCACCCGGGACAAAATGTCCCGGGTTTATTATTTTTATGAAAAATAAACAAATAAATTTATTACCATATATTTTAATATCACCTACTCTATTCTTTGTAACTATGTTTACAGTATGGCCGACATTGCTTTCAATTTATCAAAGCCTCTTTAAACAAAGACTTAACATTGCAAAATATAAAACACCATCCTTTATTGGTTTT
>DAOWEB010000123.1 GCA_030638735.1 Spirochaetaceae bacterium | reverse complement strand
ATCTGCCGGAAGCTATTTCTGTTGTTATGGAGCAGGCTGGCTGAGGATCTATATCGTCAAAGTAATGTGCAGCAGGAAGGGGGACCGAGTTTTTAAGGTTTTGTGAGGTTTCAAGATATGTGAATTTGCCTATCTTCATGTTGTCACCGGTAGAGACGCACGATCGTGCGTCTTTACCCGGTGACCGCCATATCCATTCCCGCCTTCTTGGATGGTAGTTCTCAAGATCTTTCAGGATGTTTTCAATATCAAGTTTTTCGTTTGGTTTAAGTTTATCCATTTGGCTGATCTCCCTTACTGTGATCGTCTTTGTTAAAAAGGATATCTACCTCATCCCAGAGTTGTCCTTCTGCCAGTTGTAATCCTGCCTCTCTTATATCAATACCTTGTGCTTTTGCAGCTTTATAAACAATATGACCTGCTCCTTTTCCCATAAGGTCATGGTTTATAACCTGATTAACTATAGCTGTGGATTCCAGACTGGAAAAGCCCATTCTTAATAGGACTGATCGTTCAATTGAGGGGCTGGTATGGGTTTCTGCAAGTTTTATTACAGGATCCATTAGTTTTTCTGTTAACTTCCAGAATCTTGTTTCCAGCTGTTCTTCTGAAAGATCTTTTAAATGTACTCTTCTTTCAAAATAATCGTCTGATCGCTCCAATGCTCTTTCCATTACTACTCCCTTTATAGCTTCATTTTATGGCTAATATTTTTAATTATTTCTTTAACTTTTGTTGTGCTGGTTTTTGTTTCTTCAGCGAGAAACTGGATATCTGTATCTGAAATGTTTTTCTGATTTTTATTTTTTAATCCTGATAAGCAATTTTTAATTAGAGATTTTCTTAATTGATTAAGGTCCAGATCCTGTATTTTTATGAGTGATGGATGGGCGGGTAGTACAATTGTTTTTCCTGGAATTTCATCTATAGGATTTCCTAAATTAATCTCTATTCCATTATTCCTTGCAAAGGAAAGTTGAGGCTGAATGTGCTTTCCTGCTCCTGTGTATTCAGTTTCCTGAACAACTATAGTTTTGTTTTTATCCATCTCTTGAGCAATTGCAAATGCGGCAGCTAAAGAAATGTTTCCTGCCGGGCCTCTTTCCAGTCCTTCCAGCTGGGCAAGGGCTTCGGTCATGTAAAAAACCTCTCCCTGATTTACTGTTACATATCTGTCCATGTATCGCAGGGGCCTTGCTGCAGACCTTGGAACATCAGACCTGTCCGGTATAGTTGTAAATGGAATTCCAAAACCAGTATGTCCGGTTGTAAATGATTTTTTATTAAAGTCTCTGTCACTAGCCATATGTAATCCTTTAAGATTTACACTTGCAGCAATTATTTCTGTTTTATCTGCTCCGGCTTTTATCAATCCTCTGGCAGTCCCAGTCAGATTCCCCCCACCGGCATTTGTTATAACAACAGCATCTGGGTTTTTACCTGTGAGATCTTTCATTTGCTGGTTCAATTCGTACCCAAGTGTTTCCACTCCGGCAATTCCAAAGGGTGTATACAAAGATGCATTGAAATATCCAGTCTCCTCCAGAAGTTTGAGAAATGTATAAAAAAGTTCAGGTCCAACAGATAGTTGAATAACTTCTGCTCCAAAGGCCTCACACTTACGTGCTTTTTCAATAATTTCCGGCTGGCCTTTTCCTTTAGAATCGTAACATTCCTGTACAATTATACAGTTCATTCCTCTCATTGCCGCCTGGCTGGCAACTGCAGCACCATAGTTACCGCTGGTAGCTGCGATTACACCCTTAAATCCCAGCTTTTTTGCATGATAAACTGCAGTTGCTGCTCTTCTTGCTTTGAAACTGCCCGATGGATTGGATGCTTCATCTTTAAGAAAAATTCTTGCTCCCTTTCTCTCTGTTGTCAGAGATCTTACCAGATTGGTAAGGTTTCGGAGTTCATACATTGGAGTATTTCCAACACATGTTTCATTCTGAATTTCTCTTATCTCTTCAAGAGAGTAACCAACTTTCTCCATCATTCCTTCATAATCGAAGGCAATGGAGCCGGATTCAAAGACTGAGTAATCAATACCCACAGATTTTTTCATAATTTCATTTTTTCTTTCCAGCAACTCAAGATAGTCATTTTTCATTGGGAGAATCCTCCCATTTGCTCCTTAGGTTGCATAGGCGAGCAGGAAGCTTGCTTCCGACCAGCCTTTAGCTGTTTATCGATTATAAGTATTTCAGGAATAAACTCTCCAAAATCATGTCCATAGGATGGACTAGTCTCAAGGAGATTCCCTGTTATCTTTCTACCTGTTATTGTTTCAATTTCTACTATGTTTCCAATTTCAGCATTATCAGAAATTAAAAATCCTTTATCCCAAAGCTCATAAGGAACTTTAGCTGTATCCTCAGGAATTCCAGGAGCCCTGTTCCCAGCTTCCATCAATACAGAATGAATCCGAACCCAATCACCTTTTCTAGCTGTCATATTTCCTTCCTTTAACTAACTATTATTCCTAATTGCTTCCCTCGATACAATTGCTCTCTTCGATACATTTTGCTTTTTAGAAAATTATAGGGCATATCGCAAAACACTCAGAGAGCGGTGTTTTATAAACCGGTTGCCGAGTGTTTTTGCTCCGCAAAAATGTATCGAGGTAACTATTCTATCCTATCTCTCATATCTCCCATAATCGCCCGTGGAACAGGAAGATCAAGCATTGTTTTTAATCCAGGAGATGCATTTATTATCTGCGGAATCATATTTACACACATTGCTATGGTTCCAATGCCTCCGGGTACTTCCGGCTTGATAGAGAGGTTGATATTCGGTGTTCCTTTGATAGTCACATAATCACCCGTATCTGTTCCTTCTAATTGCGGTTCAATCTGCTGGGGATGAACCATCTCTACTTTTAGCTTTCCATCAACATAACCATATCCATTCATACTGCAGCCTGCTACGTTTCCTGCTTCCACTTCAATATATTTTGTTTTTCGCGGGACATTTGTAATTATTGGTTCCTGGGTTTGCTGAACTTTACTGCTTAATTTCCAGCCAATTGCATCTGAAATCATACCTACAGATTCGTTAAAACCAACATGCCCAGCAAGGGTTCCGTCTGCAACTCCGTTGAGGAATGCATCTTTTGTAAGCCCAACTCCCTGTTCTTCCATAACTGCCGGACCAAAAGGAGAGAGGCTGTTAACACGTTCAGCTTTAATATGATCAACATCTATGCTGGCTCCGGTCATAAGTACTACAAGAAGATCCATTATAAGGCCCGGATTAATACCTGTTCCAAGAACGGAAACGCCATTGGCTTTTGCGATTTTATCCATTTTGGCTGTAAGTTCCGGTTCTGAAGCTGAAGGGTAGGCCATCTCCTCGGCTGTAGATACAATATTAAGTTTGTTTTCCAGGAGATAAACTATTTTTCCATATGCCTTTTTTGTAAATGAATCTGTCGCTAGAAGGACAACATCTGCACATTTCGGGGATACTATGTCTTCAATTTTTTCCTTTATAATTACTTTTGGATGGTTGATACTATCTGCATTTGAAAGATTACCATTGGTTTTAAGTACATCCACCATCTCTTTTCCTTTACGGTCAGGATGAGAATCACAGATACCGGTTATGACTACACCTTTTTTCTTAAGGAGCATCTCTGCCATCCCGCTTCCCATTGCACCGAAACCCCAAATAATCACCTTGATTTTATCCATATATATCTCCCTTGGTTGCATGGGCGAGCAGCAAACTTGTTTGCGACCAGCCTTCGATCAGACTAATTTGTATTTGTTACTATTGTAGTAGTAATAAGTATATTAAGTTAAGTTATGTTGTCAATTCTTTTTTATGAAAATTCAGTAAATTATTAATAATTTATTCTGAAAGGGGAAGGGGATCCTGATATGTCCAGCTCATATCTATCTAAATTCTGCATATTTTAAATTTTTTTCCTCTAGCTTCGCCACACCATTTCCTGAACTGGTAGGGCGTGTCTCCTCTACACCTGTTGATTTAATAATATTGACATTTCATGGTGTCTATAAAATTAAAGTAATTGTATTTTTCAGAATTTGTTATAAAATGTATAAAAAGTAGTGTATATGATCTGTTATACATCTAGAGCGGATATAATATATCAAGGAGATAAGATGGCAGGAAAAAAGAAGCCTACAAAAGTGAAAAGACCTAGCTCCCCTAAAATTCCAAACTATCCCAGATCGTCTCTTGAAAAAGCCTTAAGGATTCCAAAAAGTATATTGGAGCAGAACGCTGGAAAGGAATGCTCAGATGAAGAATCTGCTACTTATGTTGGGGTTAAATATAATAAAGGGCCATATAGTCTTGAGATCAATAATGCAATTAAATATGGGCTACTTGAACGTCCTGAATCTGGAAAACTTCAATTAACAACTCTTGCCCGGAAAATGTTAAAACCACAAGAAAGTGATGATTATCTTTCAGGTGCCCGAGATGCTGCTATGAAAGCTCCGATTATTTCTGATATCTATACTCATTATCGTGGTGAAAACCTTCCAGATACGGAATTTTTTAATAATGCTCTAACTGATAAATTCAAAATACCAAAAGAAAAATTAAGTGAGTTTAAATCAATTTTCTTTGAAACACTCGAAACTGCAGAACTTATTAAAGAGGATGAAGGGAAATACCGGATTATAGATGCATTAGAAGATGACGGAGCTGTTCAGGAAAAAGTTAAGGAAACTTTCAAGAAATTAGAAAAATCTGCAAAAGTAAAATCTGATGACTCTTGTTTTGTTATGATGCCATATCGTAATCCACTTGGTAGTTATTATGATAAAATTTATAAACCTGCTATTGAAAAAGCTGGATTAAAACCAGTTCGAGCTGATGATGATATATTTGGAACTGGAAAGATAATTGATCAAATTTGGTCTGGAATTAATTCAGCGAAAATTTTAATTGCCGAGCTTACAACAAGAAATCCAAATGTTTTTTACGAACTTGGTTTGGCTCATGCTTTGAAAAAACCTGTCGTATTAGTTTCATCGAATGAAGAAGATGTTCCTTTTGATTTAAATCATATCCGTGTTATTTACTATGATGTTAATGATCCTTTTTGGGGACAAAAACTAATTGACAAAGTAGCAGAAAATATACTTTCAGCAATTAAAAACCCCGAAGAAGCCATTTTCGATACCAAAAAATGAATAAACCAAATAACAAGGAATTGGACTGCTATAAACCAATTAGCGTAATATAGATAATAAATTCAAGTAAAATTAAAAAGGATGAAAATTGAGTATGGCACTTATAGATGATTTACAGAAAAAAATTAAATCTCTTGATGATTTCAAAGCAATTACTACAAGAATTTTAGTTTACATCCCTGAAGTTATTTCTTCTATAAAAAAAGATAGAGGTTATGTTATTATAGAATCTACTTCAGGAGGAACTCAAAAATTTACCAGACCTTATAATTCGGTACTATTTATCAAAGACCCCATCCAATTTGGAACTGATTATGATGAATTTGAAAGAATATTGAATAGTGTTTCTGCAGGAATGTGTGATAGTTCGGAAAATGATCATGAACTAATTAATAAAGTTACGTATACTATTCAGCAATCAATTGGAATTGCCTTGGATCTTTTAGGTAATCAAAATGCAAATAGAAAACATGTTGGGAATAGATTTGAAGAGCTGATAGGACTTGTCGTTGATGCTATTGGTGTAAAAAATAAGAAAGTAGTCTTGAAAATTCCTTATGAGAATCAGAGAGTTTATTCTTGTGAAACTGATCTGGTACTCTCTCCTTATGAACAGGTAAGATCAAATAATACTACTATCGATAAAAATGAAGTTGTAGTATCTTTAAAAACATCCTCAAAAGACAGGATGGGAAAAATATTTATAGATAAAATTCTTATGAGTAAATTTGTTGGAAGAGAT
>DAOWEB010000430.1 GCA_030638735.1 Spirochaetaceae bacterium | reverse complement strand
TGGAAACGATATTGAAAAAGGACCAGCTTATTTTTATCTGGCCAAAACATATGAAGAACTGGGAGAATGGAATCTATCAATTCAGGCTTACAAGAATTTTCTTCAGTATCCTGAATCAAATGTACCTGGCTATCCTGAAGCTGTAAGCAAAATAAAACCTATAATTGATTTCTATGATTATAGAAATAAAAACTGGACTATGGAAAATTTAGAGGATCTGGTAAATTCTGTTAAATATGCCATTCGAACTAAAGATTATAGAAGACTCTCAAAATACAGAGCTAAAATAAACTTTTTTGCTGTATCATGGGAGCAGGAAAAAACTGAAGCAAACTCTGACTTTCTGGATAAATTAAATACTTTTATGAAAAACAGAGTAAGATATTCAGCAGATATGGATAAAGATTCAAATATGCAGGAAGCTTATCTAAAAACCTGGGGATGGTCATATCGAATCAGCACCTGGTATTTGTACTTCAGACGAGTTAATTTTCCTGCTGATCCGGAAATTCATGGACAATGGGAGTGGGCAGGTATTTATTTCGGAGATAAACCTTTTTCCCGCTCAGAGTGATGGGAGACTTTTTGTGCCAGCTATGAACTCTTCTATTAGAGAAGAGCTGTTATTAAATTCGAAATGTGACACAGCACAAAAAGCTTGATTAATTAACGATAGGCACAAAATCAACCGATGTTGAAAAAGATGATACATTATCGGCCCTTTATAGTTATAGTAATTCTCCTGGTTTTACAAACATTCGTTTACGGGTTTACAGAAGAAACAGATTCTGAAATTGAATATTCTTTCAATTGGAAGAATACACAACTTGAAATATTGGTAACAAGTTCACTTAATAATATTACCAGACCTCTCCCCTCCTTAAAATTCAGTATAGAATCTGAAATAAAACAAAAATTACCCTATATTTTACTTAACGGTATTGAATTACTAACAATAGACTCCAGAACAAAAGGAAAAGATTTTATAAAAAAACATCCGGATGTAATAGCTTCAATTTTTGACTTGTCCCCGGAATTGGTAAAAGTCAGTTCTCTTTTTACCAGTAATTTTAAAACTCTTATTACAAAATATACACTGGATATATACCCGAATATAGCAAAACTATTTATTCAGCATACAAGAATAAGCAAACTGACCCCTATACTGAATTTTATTCCATCTGCTGATTTTACAGGTATTGTAATTTATGTAGATAAAAAACTTCCCATGTATGGAAAACAAAGTAAAGGTTCTTTTAGACCAAGCCTTTTCCCCAGAATATTTGATGAAAAATTAAACCTTCTAATGGGACCTCTTATGGTTGATCCTGATATTATCAGGACCTCAGGGACAATAGGATATCAGACACTCTCTGACTCTTTAGATCTTAAAAGAACAGGTCTGAATCCTCTGGAAATAAAAGCAAGAGGTCTTTTCGGCATAAACAACACAGATCTTCTAATATCAGAAAGAGATGCAGATAAGATTTTATCCAGACAGAATAATCTTGATCTAATTAAACAAGGGAAAATACTTATAATTTTCAACGACCTTAATTAATTCGTCTAACCGTACAAATAACTCTTAATGATAAATTTACATTGACTAATTACTCCTTTCTGTTTTATAAAACCTTTAACGAGGGTATCTATGAACAGTAAGCGTATCCGGATCATTGCCGGTATATTTATAATAATTCTATCTTTTATGTCATGCAGTCAGAAAGTATTGGGCTATGGAACTATTTTATGGTCAACTGATGAAAACTTATTTTCAACTGGACAAAAAATTACAATTATAAGTGAATCAGAACTGGCAGATGTATATTTAATTAGTGATGAAAGTGGAAATGAACCTGTTCAAATAGAGAGATGGAGAGTTGCTCTTTTTAATGACCCGGTTCAGGCAGAGGAAAATTCAAAAATTGTATCCGAATTTAAGAATATCTATGCCCGGAATCTAAAAGACGGCTTACTTATCAGAGAAGAACCGGATATTAATTCTGATAGAGCATATAAAATGAGAAAAGATCAGATACTAAAAGTTTACGGAAGAACTGCAGAAATTTCTACCATTGGACAGTATGAAGGTTATTGGTATAAGGTTATTACAGAAGAGGGAATTTCAGGTTTTTGTTTTGATCATTACCTTGATATTTATGATAGTTCCATAAGCCTGGAAGAAAAAGAAAATCCTGCAGATATTCTTACTAACAATGCATTTACAAAAAATTATCACCCATCTGTCTTTATTGAGATGATTAAAGATTCTGCTGTTGATCTGAAATATTTTATCCCCCAGGTGGGACTTTTTCCTGACCTGAAAAATAAATTTTTAAAAATAGTGACAAATAAATACAGTATAAACTTTTCATGGGACACTCCTGTTTTAGTTGACAAACGATCCTTTGCACTGGGTGAAGATGGAATTGTTATCCATGTGCTGTCAGATACAAAATTACAGGTTAATTATTATTATGAAGGCCAAAAAGTTGTAAATACCTACTATATTATTGAAGGTATGGAAGATATTATACTTGCCGAATCAGAACGCAGAGAGAATCTTTATAATTCACTTATTGAAGCAGGTACAAGTTTTTCCAGTAATGCCTATGGTGATATCAAAATGCAGATTGACGGAAGCTTTTCCTGGGAAAACTATGATCGATTAGTACCGCAAATAATACCTGCCGGATCTGAAGGCACAGGAAAGATTCGTTTTAATAAATTTATTTCAGATAAATTAAAAGAGGAATACACAAGTATTATATCCTTTGATTTCAAATATGGAGAGAGAATAATTCCTATACACTTTTTATATACCCTGGATGGAAAAAAACTAAGGCTTACTTATGTTCCTGAAAAAGATATTGATAATAAAAATATTGTAAGCAAAAAAAGTATATCACCGGTGGTAATAGCATTTTATGCAAATTAGCAGCAATGATTAATAAGATGAGATATCCTGATGTGGTAGATTCATTTTTTTTATCATTAATTAGGAGTTAAATGTGTCCTTTGTTCAGTTAAATGACATTACAGTATCCTTTGGAGACAGGGACATTCTCAAAAGTTTAAATCTTAATTTATCATCCAAAAGCCGTGTCGCACTCTCCGGAGGAAATGGAAGCGGAAAAACAACCTTTATGAAAGTTATTGGAGGATTGGTCCAACCTGACAGTGGTTCTATTTCGTCCGGCCCTGGGGTAAGAATCTCATACTTACCTCAATCAGGTTTATCATACAAAAGAAGAACTCTTGAAGAAGAGGCAGACGAAGCATTTTCTTTTTTACATAGAGAATCAGAAACTCTTGTAAAAATTGAAAAGAATCTTAGTCTTTTAAAAGAGGATTCAAAAGATTTACCCGATTTACTGGAAAAACACCATAAGCTTCATGAAAAACTCTTATCCAGCTCTTATTATAATCGAAAAGAATTAATTGCCCAGGTTTTAACAGGCCTTGGCTTTAAATATTCCGATCTTAAACGTACATGTGATGAATTCTCCGGCGGATGGCAAATGAGAATAGCTCTTACTAAAGTTCTTCTGGAAAATCCTGATATAATGCTTTTGGATGAACCGACAAATTATCTTGATATAGAAGCAAGAAACTGGCTGGAGGAGTTTCTTCAGAAGTTTCCAGGTGGTTTACTAATTGTATCTCACGATAGATATTTTATGGATGTAACTGTAAATGAAGTAGTAGAGTTATTTAACGGTGACTTAAAAAGATATAAAGGGAATTACAGTTCTTACGAAAAAACCAGGGAAGCAGAGTTGATAATTGTAATTGAGCAATACAAGAGACAACAGGAAGAAATTGCAAAACTGGAAGAGTTTATAAGCCGGTTTAGATATAATGCTTCAAAAGCTTCCATGGTACAAAGCCGTATAAAAACACTAGAAAAAATCATAAAAATAGAAATACCTGAAAATCTAAAAAAAATGCACCTGTCTTTTCCGGATCCTCCCCATTCCGGGAAAAAAGTACTTTCTCTGAAAGGAATAACAAAAGCTTATGGAGATAACAAAGTATTATCTAATCTTGATTATGAAATTGAGAAAGGTGAAAGAATTGTCATTGCCGGTAAGAATGGTGCAGGAAAAACTACACTATTAAAAATTATTGCACAGGTTGATAAGGAATTTACAGGAAATATAAACTATGGAACTGGAGTCAAAATAGCTTATTTCTCACAGGAACAGCAATCTTTTACTAACAATAACAATACAATAATTGAAGAGATGGAGGAATCTACACCAACAGAGCTTATTCCAAAACTTAGAGCTCTATTAGGTGCATTTCTTTTTAGAAATGATGATATATATAAACCTCTCAATGTACTTAGTGGTGGAGAGAAAAGCCGTCTTGCCCTCCTGAAACTTTTACTATTTCCTGTAAATTTACTAATTCTTGATGAACCTACAAATCATCTGGATATTCACTCTAAAGATATCCTTCTTGATGCTCTTAAAGGTTATTCAGGAACCCTTTTGTTTGTATCCCATGATCGCTATTTTATAGAAAATCTTGCTACACGGGTTCTGGAACTAGGCGAGAACGGCCCCAGAGACTTTATTGGTGATTATAAGTACTATATGTGGAAAACTTCTAATCAGGAAACTGAAGTTGATTCAGTAAACAAGGTGATTAAAACAGATATTTCCAGAGGGAAACAGGATCATCAGGCAACAAAACAGTTAAAAAGTAATATAAAGAAACTACAAAAAGAAGAGAGTACTCTACTCCTCAGATTGGAAGAACTTGAAGAATTACAAAAAAATATTGAAAATAAAATGGCGGATCCTGCTAATTATTCAGATGGAGAAAAAAGTAAAGCTCTAAAACTGGAACTTGAAAAGAATGAACAAGATCAAATAGAGACCAGTAACAGGTGGGAAAAGGTTGAACTGGAGCTGGATAGGATGGAAAAAATTGAGTAAAACAATAATATCATGGAACATTAATGGAATACGTGCTGCAGAGAAGAAAGGCTTATATGAATGGCTTCAAACAGAAAGCCCGGACATCCTCTGTCTGCAGGAAACTAAGGCCCAGGAAGAACAGCTTACTGAAAGATTTTTTAAACAGGAAGGATATATTCCCTACTTTATGAGTGCAGAAAAAAAAGGTTACAGCGGTGTAGCCGTTTATTCAAAAGAAAAACCCGTTTCTGTTACTAATTTAGATATTGAAGAATATGACAACGAAGGAAGAACTATAGTTCTGGAATACAAAAAGTTTACCTTAGTTAACTGTTATTTTCCGAATAGTCAGTCTGAGGGTAAACGACTTGAATACAAAACAGGGTTTAATAATGCAATTCATAACTTATGTGATTCTTTGGTTACAGAAGGCAAAAATGTCGTTCTTTGCGGAGATTATAATGTAGCTCATAAGCCAATAGACCTGACCCACCCTAAACCTAATGAGAAAAATCCTGGATATCTTCCTGAAGAAAGGGAATGGATGGATAAATTCCTTGATAGTGGATACGCTGATACTTTCCGAATGTTCAATACAGAGCCGGAAAACTATACATGGTGGTCGTACCGCATGAATTCAAGATCTAAAAACGTAGGATGGAGAATTGATTATTTTTGTGTAAATAATGATTTTAAGAAGAAAATTAAAAGTGCGGATATACTTAAAGATGTAATGGGTTCAGATCACTGTCCTGTACAGGTTATACTTAAATGAAACTGACAAAAAAGAATTTAAATCCATTAATATATGTAGTTATCCTGTGTACTCTGGCAGGCAGCTTTGCCTGGTTTATATTGGAAATTATTTTCACATCCCTGGGCCTGCCTTTCTCTTTAAGCACTGGCAGAATTGGATTTGACCTTCAAATTATAGCCTTTTATCTAAATGTAAACCCAGGTACTGTACTTGGCATAACTGCTGGTTTCTTTGTATTTAAAGCTATTTAGTATGGATAAGCTTATACTTGCTTCAAGCTCTCCCAGAAGAAAAGAGATTTTGGAAAAGTTCAATATTCCTTTTTCCATTCAACCGTCTCCATATGAAGAAATATTTACAAATGAACATCCTGAATTACAGGTTTTAAACCTGTCAAAAGGCAAGGTAAACTCTCTCTTACAAACTATTCCCGGGCTGAATAAATCTATTATCCTTGGTGCAGACACATGTATCAATCTGGATGGGAATATAATAGGTAAACCAAAGAATAATACTGATGCATATGAAATGCTACTCTCTTTTTCAGGAAGAACTCATCAGGTAGTTACAGGATTAACCCTGTATAATGGTAAAAACGGGGACTTTATACAGGATATGTCGGTTACTGATGTTGTTTTTGCAAAACTAAGCCCCAGAGAGATAACATGGTATATTGATACTTTGGAATGGAAGGGAGCAGCAGGGGGATATAGAATTCAGGAAAAAGGCTCACTCCTTATTAATTCAATT
>DAOWEB010000128.1 GCA_030638735.1 Spirochaetaceae bacterium | reverse complement strand
TTTCCATTCTTAAAATATATATTTGATAGATAAAGCAGTAAGAACATAATTGTTAATGTCCCTACAAAACTTGAAAACATGTTTAACGAAACCAGTGCTCCCAGCTGTCTGTTTGGAGGGAACATGGAAAACAACAGTACAAGAAATCCAGCTATAACAACTACTGCATTAAACAGAATTGCACGTCCTGTGTTGTACATAGTTAATCTTGCTGTCTCAGTTTTGTCTCCTGTTTCTTTTGAATACTCTTTATACCTGTCTATAAAGTGGATTGCATAATCAATACCTATACCAACAGCAATACTTGAAATAAGTGCCGTCGTTGGTCCCAACGCAACGTTTAACAGACCCATAGCACCAAAGTTAACTAAAGTTGTTATCAAAATTGGTACAGAAGCTATTAACCCTATGTAGAAGTTTTTAAACATGAAAGATACCAGGATAATAACTATTAAAATTGATAGTACCAGACTTGATATTTGTCCTTTTAAAATAAGATCTGTAAATACAAGACCTTTATATCCTGTACCTGCAAAATTGATCTCTATTCCAAGATCTTTAAAATCAACCCTATATTTTTCTATTACCTCAATGGCACCTTTAATTGTTTTAGAATCATCAGATTTTAACTGAGTAGTCAAATTAAGAGTTTTATAGTCATAGTCAACTACAGAATTAAGGTTCTCAGGATCTCCTGACATCTCATAAAGAAGCAGATACTGGGCAACCATATCTCTGGAGTCCGGAATTGAGTTATACTCTTCTTTGTCCTCATTCATAACTTTGTTCATTCGTTTAATAAAATCTGCCAAAGAGAAACTGTCACCAACCATCTCAAGCTCTTCCAGATCATTTTGAAGATTATCAACTAATATAAGAGCATCTGGATTTTTAAAGATATCATTTTCATCTGCCTCAAGAATTACATTAAAACTTGAAGTTCCGGCAAAATTTTCATTTATAAAATTATTGGTTAAAACAATATCACTATCATCCTCAAAATTAGCCAGAAAACTTGAATTTATCCATACTCTTGATATCCCGAACAGGGAAATTGCTATTACAAATACTGAAATTAGTATTGTCATACCTTTCTTTTTAACTACAAGGTCAGAAACCTTATATGCAAAATTTCCACTTTTAGCTTTTTTTATTTTAAACTGCTTTGGTTTTGGAAGACCCACTATCATCAACCCTGCAGGAATAAGAACAAGAGCAAAAAACAAAGCTGACAATACTCCAAATGCTGTAAATAGTCCAAAGTACTTAACAGGATAAATTTCTGATGTTATCAATGAGGTAAAACCTACTGCTGTAGTAATTGCTGTCATAACTACAGGTTTCCACATATGTTTCATCATATTTTTAAGGGCTTCAACTTTTGTTGAATCAGGATTTTTCTGCATAAACAGCTCAAGATGGCTGAATAAATGAATTCCATAGGCAACACCAATGGCTATGAGCATGACTGGTATCATTGTAGAAACAGAATAAATTGGTATATTTAATACAGCCATAAGCCCGAAAGTCCATATAGTTGAAAGTAAAACAACCAGTAAATTAAGAACTGTACCTTTAAAACTTCTTAAGATTAACAGTAAAACAATTATAATAATTCCTACAACCAGAGGTGCCATTCTTTTCATATCAGCAGGTGCAAGTTTTCCAAGTGTACCTTCTACAATAGGACTTCCAGCTACATAAATATTCTCAGGGCCTTCATAACTCTCACCCAGGGCAAGAATTGCTTCATAGAACTCATCAGTAAAAGTATCATCGCCTATTTCTGCTATAACAATAGTAACATTTTCATTTAGTGATACTAATCGGCCATAAATCATATCGTTGGCCCGAACATCATCCCGTAGCTGCTCAAGCTTTGCTTCTGTATTAGGAACACGTCTAAAAAAAGAGTTTACTTCCATTCCATATTCGCTGCCGACTATATTATCAGCGGTGTACAAAGAAGTAACATCACTTTTCTCAATTCCTTCCATGGACTGAATCTCTTTTGTAAGATCTTTAACCTTCTGCAAAGTACCTTCGTTATAGATACCATCTTTATTTTCAATGGCTACAATAATACCATCTTTAATTCCAAAAAGATCCTCTGCCTCATTACTGTAAATGAAAGCCGGATGTTTTTGCGGCATATACTCATCCAGATCTGTATCCATTCTTGTCTTTGATTTCATTGAAGTTACAAATACACCGGTAAGTACTACAATCAGCAGTATTACAAACCATGATAAACTAAGTAATTTTTTATTGTTCAAAACTTATCTCCTTATTTTAATTGTTAGTTATCGATTACTAACTTGTATATTAAATTTAAAATGAAAAACTAGGATGCTATCATTACCTCCAAAGATTTAATTAATTTTTCTGCATTTTTATTAAGATCAACTGTAAATCCTGATAAACGCCATACAGTTACAATATGTCTTATTGAACCCATTACAATAACGCTCAGTTCATCTTTCCCTATATCTGAACGAATACTTCCATCCTGCTGCCCTTTTTCAAGTAATTGTGTAAAAAAGGCTATGGTGGAATTCATAATATTTTTAACTAATTCAGAAAGTTCACTCTGGTTTTGAAATATTTCCTCAGAAAAAATTACTGCAGACATAGCAGGATTTTTATTAAACTTTTTCATTATCATTTCTATTGATCTTTGTAGATGTTGAAATGCTGTTTCACCTTCATTTTGTATATTTTCATTTATTAGTTTATTCTGATGTTTAAAAGAATCGAGTACAGCAATAAGAATTTTCTGTTTACTTTCAAAATGTCTATATATAGCTGGTTCAGTGATGCCAAGTTCTTTTGAAAGATTTTTCATGGTAAGATCCTGAATTCCTCTCTCTGAAATTATTTTAATAGAAATATCTATAATCTGTTTCTGTCTATTAGTTAATTCTTTCATTTCACCTCTTTGTTAGTTAATATTCACTAACTTTTTGTAATGTATAGCTATCAAAAAAAAATGTCAAGGTATTTTAAAATTATTTGTATAATTATCGCTTACAAACGAGACTCATATTATCTTTTCTAGAGGCTTTTCTAAGATTCAATTGACAAAACTCTTGATTTTGATTAAAAATACAGCATGCGAGAGTAGCTCAGCGGTAGAGCTCCACCTTGCCAAGGTGGATGTCGAGGGTTCAATTCCCTTCTCTCGCTCTTTTTTATGCATAGTGTTAAATCAAAATAAATAACTATTAAATTTATAGTAAATTTTCCGGTAAATATTCCTTTCGAACCGGAGAGAAGACTTCAATAATAACAGAATCCTCTATAGCAGCAGCACTGTGAGTTATATCGGACTTAATTGCCCAGCTGTCTCCAGGTAATACTTCATAGGTTTCATCACCAATTGTAAGGATCAATGCTCCGGAAATAAGATAACCGGTCTGTTCACAGGGATGATGGTGTTTAGGCAGAGAAATACCCTGTTCAATTAAGAACTCTGATAAAAGTGTCTTTTCACCGTAAGTAAGTGTTTTTAATTTAACACCAGGTATTATTTCTTTATAGTCAGTTTTCTCTTTTTTATAAAACATAGTATAACTCCTTTGGTCGCATAGGCGAGTAGCAAACTTGTTTGCGACCAGCCTTCTTATATTAAGGATAATGCTTTATATTAAAATATCAAAACCCTTTTACAATAATTCCTGCTCCAATAACTATGTCATCGTCATAAAACACGGCAATCTGACCTGGAGTTACAGCTCTTCTTTCTTCTGAAAATAAAACCTGAATAAGATCTTTTCCGGTTTCTGTAATTAGTGCAGGTGCACCATTATCCCTATATCTAATTTTAGCATCAACTTTTATAGGAAAATCCGGTTTGGGAGATGCTATCCAATTGCATTTTGAAACTATCATACCTTTATTTAACAGATCGTCGTTAAAACCAAGAACTATTTCATTACTTTCAGGTCTGATTCCTATAACATACCAGGGTTTGGTACTGGAACTTATACCAAGACCTCTTCGCTGTCCAATTGTATAATTTTCTATTCCTTTATGCTGTCCCAGAATTGATCCGTTTTCATTAATAAAATTGCCAGGTCCCCTGGATTTATCAATAAAATCTCTATAATCACCAGAACACAGATCCTGGCTCTCTCTTTTATCTGTCGTAAAAAGACCCGCTTCTTCTGCAATCTTTCGTACTTCAGATTTAATTTTTCCACCAAGAGGAAATAATATCCTGCCAAGCTGCTTCTGACTTAGCATTGAAAGAAAATACGCCTGATCTTTTCCTTCATGAATACCCTTTTTTAGCAAATAACGACTTGTTTTTTTATTATATTCTATAATTGAATAATGACCTGTTGCAAAATAATCGAATTCAATACCACTGGAGAGTGCCTTATCTATAAATAAACCAAACTTAACTCCTCTGTTGCACATAACACAGGGATTAGGGGTCTTTCCTAAAGAATACTCTTCCTTAATATAGGAAATAACTA
>DAOWEB010000079.1 GCA_030638735.1 Spirochaetaceae bacterium | reverse complement strand
GGTTTTGGAAGCCCCTTGATGTTTCCAAAGGTCTCAATCCTGGATCCTGAATTAACATATTCTATCCCGATTTTACAGACAGCAATTTCGGCAGCAGATGTGGTTTCACATCTCATGGAAGGATATATCAATCATAATGATCCATGGGCACCAATGCAGGACAGGTTTGCACGGGGGATGATAAAAACTGTTATGGAATGCATGGGGCGGCTTCTAAAAGATCCAAAAGATGCTCAGGCAAGAGCAACAATAATGTGGGTATCAACATTTGCCTGGAATGGTTTTTATGTATGCGGAGTGGGGGCATTTGATGCACCTATCCATATGGTTGGCCATTCATTCTCAGCTTTTTACGATACACCCCACGGGTCTGCAATGTCAGTGTCCATTCCTGCTGTTATGAAGTTTCACTTGAAGAACCGAATAGAGAAATATTCGGTTTCTGCAAAAGAAATCTTTGGAATAGAGGGAGAGATCGGAGAAAAAACTGCAAGAGCAGGAATAGATGCACTAGTTGACTGGTTTAGGAAAATTGGTGTACCGACTTCTTTTAAAGAAGCAGGTATGCCAGAAAATGAACTTGATGCTATAGCAGATGATGCACTGATAACAGCCGAGCATTGGGGAATTAAGGCTTATGACAAAGAAATGGTTCTGAGCATATTAAAACTATGTCTATAGAAATCCTGAATGGGTTTAATAATAACTATAGTAATAAGAGGAGAGATGTTATGAAAAAGAAAATGTTTTTAATTTTACTGGTGGTTCTTCTTGCTTTACCAGTATTCGCTGGTGGTGAAAAAGAAGATAAGGATGATGGCAAATATGAGATTGCATATGTGCTTAAATCACAGGCCCAGCCTTTCTGGAACCATGTCAGAATCGGCGGTATGAATTTTGCCAAGGAAAATTCTGATAAGATGAATGCAACACTTTATTTTGCAAAAGACGATGCCGCAGTAGAAGAAGGACTGGCCATACTTGAAAACGTTATAGTATCTGAACCTGATATAATTGCAATGGCTCTGATTAATCCTGAAACAATGTCAACAATTGTGGATAAAGCTGCAGCTGCAGGAATACCAACTGTAATGGTCGGTGATTCAGTTAAACTATGGACAGATGCTTACAGTGCTGAATTCCTTTCTTATGATTACGGCGGGGGAGAAATGGCGGGTGAATTTCTGGTAAATTATCTTAAAGAAAATAATATTCCTCTGGAAGGCAAAGTTGCAGTGCATTCAGCACTTGCAGGACTTATATCCCTGCAGAACAGATGCAACGGTTTTCAGGACAAAGTACTTGAATTGGCTCCCAATATGGAGTTTATCGACTGGGTATACAGTGATGTTGATCCCATGAAAGAAGTCTCCCTGACACAGGACCAGATATCAGCTTATGGTGATGAATTAACCTGTATTTACCTTGATGCAGGACCCACTCTTCCAGCAGCAATCAGAGTATTTGATGAGCAGAATGTATCTGATAAAATTGTTCTGATTGGATGGGATTCAAGTCCTGAAGCTATTACTGGTTTAGAGGAAGGACAATTAAAAGGACTGGTTCTTCAGGATCCTTTTGGAATTGGTTACAACAGTATGGAAGCAGCATTAAATATATTAGAAGGCAAGACAGTGAAAAAGGATAATCTTATGCCGACAGTCATCTTTACCAAAGATGACGTAGGAACCCGTGAAGCTGCGGAATTTCTTGATCCTGTTTTGAAAGAGATTAAATAAGCTAAGGCTTAAGAATTAAAACAGGCTGCTCTGAAAAAAAATTCAGAGCAGCCTTAAAGAAATAATAGAATTATAAAGGTAGTTTCATGGATGTAAATGGTAGAATTTTAGTTGAGATGAATAATATCCATAAATCTTTTCCCGGAGTTAAAGCTCTGGAGGGAGTGGACCTTACTATTAAGAAAGGGGAAGTCCATGGTCTTGTTGGTGAAAATGGTGCCGGTAAATCAACTTTAATAAAAATACTGATGGGGGTTTATACTAACGGATAGGGGGATTTTTTTATTGAAGGAGAAAGGGTAGAAATAAAGTCTCCAATCCAGGCAAATAAGCATGGTCTTGCGGCGGTATATCAGGATCTGCATCTGGCAACTGCTCTGTCTGTAGGGGAAAATTTTTTTTTAGGGAAAATGCCTCTTAAAAAAAATGGACTGATTGACTGGCGAATGGTAAACAGGGTTTGTTCTGAAGTATTAGAAGAATTGGATTTAAATATCGACCCCAAAATACAGGTTCGTAAACTTTCCACTGCCGAGCAGGCGATGATCCTTATAGCTAAAATAGTTCATCAGGAAAGCAGGATGGTAATATTTGATGAACCCACAGCTCTTGTTACAAAAGAAGAAACGGCGTTAATTTTTAAGTTGATAAGGAAGTTAAAAGAAAAGGGCTTGGGGATATTATATATATCACATCGCCTTGAAGAAATATTTGATATATGCGATTTGGTTACAGTTCTCAAAGATGGTAAAAAGGTTAAAACATTGCCTGTAGCGGAAACAGATCAGGATAGTATTATTTCATTGATGATAGGAAAGTCTCTTGAGGATGTCCATTTTATAAAGCCAGGAGATATAGGAGAAACAGTCCTTGAAGTTAAAAATTTATCAAAACAGAATGTTTTTAAGAATGTATGTTTAGATTTACATAAGGGGGAAGCTCTTGGGTTTTACGGCCTGGTGGGATCAGGGATGGCAAGTGTTGCTAAAAGTATTTTTGGCGGAGAACCCTACGATTCAGGTGAAATTTTTATTAATGGAAAAACTGTAAATATAAGGAACCCCCTTGATGGAATAAAAAATAAGATCAGTTTTTTACCTGAAGACAGAAAAACCGAAGGTTTAGCATTGATGCTGGATGTAGTTACAAATATAAATTTAGCTTCCTATGCTGATATTTCAAGAGCTGGTTTCATAAACTTATTAAAAGAGAAAGAAAATGCTGTCAACTATGTTGATTTATTAAATATAAAGACTCCCTCACTAAAACAGAAAGTAAGAAATTTAAGCGGCGGTAACCAGCAGAAGGTCGTTTTTGGAAAATGGTTATGCGGAAAAAGTCAAATCTTTATTTTTGTTGAACCGACAGTTGGTGTGGATATTGGTGCTAAATTTGAAATTTATAAACTGATTGAAGACATACTTGAAGAAGGAAAATCAGTAATTCTTGTTTCCTCATATCTTCCGGAAGTTATAGGTTTAACTGATAAAGCAATGGTCTTTTATGAAGGTGAGTCTATGGGTTGTATGAGGAAAGATGAATATGATGAAGAGAAATTTCTGAATCTTGCATCTGGAGTTAAAGCAAAAAATTGAGAATATGAGGAGAAATAATGGCTATTGTTAATGATAAACAGATGACTATGAATTTTGATCTTATCAGAAAAATAAAGTCTTCATTACAAGTTTTAGGAGTGTTGGGGGGCATACTTATTCTATTATTTGTTGTCCTGACTATTGCTACAGATAAGTTTTTAACTGTTAATAACCTTGCAAATCTTGCCAGACAGACTTCCATTGTTGGAATAATAGCGGTAGGAATGACGTTTGTAATAATTTCTGCAGGTATAGACTTATCGGTAGGATCAGTTTTGGCATTAGGGGGCATAATCGGTTCGATGATAATGCGGGATGGTTATCCCATTATGCTGGCTGTATTGGCAGCCACTGCTGTTGGTGCTGTTGTCGGGATTATAAATGGGGTTATAATAAATGATTTAAAGGTCACCCCATTTATTGCGACCCTGGGAATGATGTATATTATAAGATCTCTTGTACTTCTGATAACAAATGCCAGTTATATATCTCCTTTACCAAAAAGCTTTATTAGATTTGCCGCGGATACTTTTTTTTACATTCCAACTTTATTTTTAATATGGATAGTTATAGTAATTATCGCCACTATTGTATCAAAATATACACGATTAGGGAGAAACATCTTTGCAATTGGCTGTAACAAGGAATGTGCAAGGTTGAGTGGAATAAATATAAGAATAAATACATATATGGTTTATATTATTGTTTCAGCCCTTGCCGGGTTTGCAGGAGTCTTAACTGCCGGCAGGCTTGCCACAGGACTTCCAATGGCAGGGATGGGTTATGAATTACAGGTTATTGCTGCTGTTGTTGTAGGAGGAGGAAGTCTCTACGGAGGGGAGGGTACAATATTTGGAACTCTTCTTGGTGCGCTTCTAATCGCTACAATTGGAAACGGCGGCAATTTATTAGGTGTTAATCCGCATATATTAAATATAATAGTCGGTTCGCTTATTATTATTTCTGTATATATTGATCAGTTAAGTAAAAAGAGCTAAGTGGAATTGAATTAATACTGGGGGGTATTATGAAGTTAGTAAAGACAGAAAGACTGGATGATAACAATTTTAAGAATTACGGGTGGGTTATGAGGAAGCCTGACAGAGATTTTGATGTTGCGAATGAGCAGCTTGCATACTGGGATAATTGTGTTGATCTTTCTAATTTTTCAGGAAATGGCCTTCTCGGTTTTTTAGAAGTAAAGAGAATTCCTATCGAGATGACGATGATGGATCTGTTAACAGAATCAGTAAGAATTTATCTTTCTATTGATAGAAATCCATCAATTCAATTTGTTGCCCTGAATGATCCCGGGACAAATCAGCCTGATATGGATACTCTTAAGGCTTTTCTTCTTGAAGACGGTGATGGTGTTGTAATAAATAAAGGAATTTGGCACTGGACTCCTTTTGCTTTGACAGAGAAGGCTTTTTTTGCTATGGGACTTAAAAATGATATCATGACCATGGAAAACGGCACTTATACAGTGGATGATTCAAAGGTTAAGTATTTTACACTGGAAGAATCTATAGGGGTGAATCTATAATACTTTAAGAATATCTATTGAGCTCTCATGAATAGTTTTAATTTCCGTAAAAAAACCATATAGGAGGACAGTAAAATGACAAAAAAAGAAAGAATGACCAAAATGGTTAATAAAGAACAGATAGATTATTTGCCCAGTTCTATCGATTTTTCAGATCGAACAAGATTCTCTGAAATACATAAAGCTCTTTCTTTGGCAGAAGATGTTTCTCTTGATGATTACCTGGAGAATCATCTTGGTTTAGCATTAACAAAACAGGATTTTCCTTTATTCTTTCGTAATGATATTAAGCTTATGAAACAATTTGAATCTGAAAGTTTCTGTAAAGTTGATTTAGAGAATAAGGTAGTTTATGACAGCTGGGGTATGGGAATTAAAATAGGTGAAGATGGGTTTTTTGCCTGTTTTCATCCTTTAGAGAAGAAATTAGATAAAAAATTCATTGAAAAGTGGATGCCTGAACGCATTCATAAAGCTTTACGTGCAGATACTTTAAAAGAGCGTATTAAATACTATACAGCACCGGATCCTGAAGCAGAAGGGAATTTTGATCCTGTAGAGAAAACTAAAAATGATTTTGGGGAAGAGTTATATGTAATCCCCTCCGGCTATTTCGGATTATATGAAAGGGCTTACGGTTTGATCAGCATTCCAGCACTGTTTGAGAACTTTCTGCTTGAACCTGCTATGGTAGGTGATTTGCTGGATATAATTACTGACTATAGGATTAAAGTTGCTCATAAGTATATTGATATAGGTTTCCCATGCGGCCATCTTGGAGATGATTTAGGAACTCAGGTAGGTCCGTTTTTTTCGCCTGAAGTTTTTCACAAACTTATTGTTCCCCGCTATAAATTAATATGGTCAGTTTATAAAGATGCCGGATTGCCGGTAGCAATGCACTCCTGTGGTAATGTTACAAAATTTATTCCAACCCTCATCGATCTTGGGCTTGATATTTTAAATCCAGTACAGCCCTGTATGGATCAAAAATATCTTAAATCTGAGTTTGGCAAAGATCTAACCTTTTGGGGAGGCATTGATACACAGGATCTTCTGCCTTTTGGATCCCCTAATGATGTTAAGAAAGGTACCCTGGAGTTAATGGAAATCCTTGGCAAGGGTGGTGGATTAATTGTTGCACCTTCTCAGGAGATAATGAGTGATGTTCCTCTTGAAAACATTGTAGCTATGCTTGAAACAATAGTAGAAAATCGGGAAAGGATAGCAAATTTATAATTGATCCTATTATAGAACTTATAGGTGGAAAATATGTTTACAGCAATTTAAGAGGAAGTAGATAAAATGAAACAGGATATATTAATCGGTGTAGATTTAGGAACTACAGGTTCCAAAGCAGGTATCTTTAGTACTGAAGGGAAAATGCTGGGAAGTGGTTACTATGAATATTTCTGCACTTATCCAAAACCCGGATGGGTGGACCAGGATGTTGGCCTTGTGGTGGATTCAGCCATGAATGCTATTCGTGATGCTTTGGATGAGTCAGGTATTGATGCCGGCAGAATTGCGGGGGTTTCTTTTTCCACCCAGCGCTGCTGCACTATCTTTCTTGACGAGCATAACCAGCTGATCAGGCCGATGATCTCCTGGATGGATAACCGGCCCATAGAAGAGGTTAAAGAGATTGACCGGAAAGTCCCCTTTGAAAAATATCTTAAAATAACAGGTTTTCCCAATAATACTACCTGGATGCTTCCCAAGATGCTCTGGTTAAAGAAAAATGAATCTGAAAGCTGGAAGAAAACCCGAAAAGTTGTTCAGCTTCAGGATTATATACTGGCTGCCATGGGGGTGGATGATTATTTTTGTGATGTATCCGATGCCCGTTATTACGGCTTATGGGATCCTTATGCCTTCGAATGGAGCGAGGAGCTGCTGGATGCCTTTGATATCGATCATGACTTGTTGCCGGAAATTAAACCTTCGGGTACTCTGGTAGGTAAGGTTTCTTCAGAAGCGGCCGCTCGCTGTGGTCTTAAAGAAGGCACTCCTGTCTGTGTTGGTGCCGGGGATCAGAACAGTGCTTCAGTAGGAGCCGGTGCTGTTTATCCAGGCTACATGTTTGTCTCTTTAGGGACAGCAGGTGCTACCGGTATCTGTTTGGATCACGAATACAGGGATAAAACAGGCCGAACATTTGTAACCAATCATCCCTGTTACGGGGACTGGATGCTGGAAGGTTATCAGCCTGCGGCTGCCGGAGTGTTCCGGTGGTTTCGGGATGAGGTTACCAGGCTTGAGAATGCCTATGCTGAAAGTTCCGGAGAAAATATATATAACATTTTATCTGATATGGTTGCTTCTGTTCCCGCAGGAGCTAAAGGTTTGGTTTTTATTCCCCATTATGCAACTGCAGGTACGCCCCGTTTCAATCCGGAAGCCAGGGGAGTTCTGGTAGGGATGACCTTTGCTCATGACCGCAACTGTCTGGCCAGGGCGTACATGGAGGGAATTACCATGGATATGAACGATATGATTCATTCTATCAGAGATTCCGGAAACGAGATAAAATCAATACGTATTCTTGGGGGTCCAACCAATTCAAAGGTCTGGAACCAGATGCAGGCAGACATGTACGGTCTGGAAGTGGATACTCTGGAATTGGCTGATGCCGCTGTTCTAGGGGCTGCCATTATAGCCGGAGCAGGAGTTGGTGTATTTAAATCCATTCAGGAAGGGGCTGATAAGATGGTCCGGCTGAAGGATCGTTATATTCCCGATCGGGAAATAAGTGCCGTCTATGAAAAGCAGTATAAACTGTATTGTCAGCTGTATGAGTCACTGGAAAAGGGTGGGGTGTATACTTCTCTGGCAGAATTTCAGAATAGTCTTTAGTTTATCGTAATATTAATAGGAAGCTCTTTGTTCTGGTATTGCCGGTGTATTAAATATTGGTATATTAACAAATGGTATGGGAATATTTAGAAAATTTCATTAGGATATAATAATTATGGAACAAACTGTGAACTTTATTGATGATTTTGAAAAGGATCGGGAATCCAATAAATATCTTATCCCGAATATTGCCAGAGCGCTACAGATATTGGAATATCTTGCCAGGGTTAAGGATGAGGCGAGTATTACAGAAATTGCTGCAAAATTCAATTATCCAAAAAACTCGGTTTTCCGTGTAATTAAAACTTTGGAGCATTATGGGTATGTCGAGGAAGCTAATCATAAGTACAGAGCTACTCCCAGGATGCTCTACCTGGGATACGCTGGTATGCGGACCAATGGTCTTGTGGAGAATTCAATAGATGTTATGCACAGTTTAAGGGACGAATTAAATGAAACTATTCTTATAGGAACTCTTATGGGGAACCAGGTTGTGATTATTGAACAGCTGTCTTCGTTGCAGTACATCAAGTTTACAACCGAAATAGGACGTGGAGTAAATATTCATGCCTCAGCTCCAGGGAAGGCACTGCTTTCCTTCCTCCCTGAGAAAGAACAAAAGAATCTAATTAATCAGATCACCTTTACCCGGTACAATGACAACACCCTGCCCAGCAAGAGTGCTATGATGAAGGAGATAGAGATTGTCCGAAAGCAGGGGTATGCTGTGGATAATGGTGAAGAGATCAAGGATGTTCACTGTGTGGGTACTCCTGTTTTTGATTACCGCCACTATCCCATTGCAGCTATCTGGACTGTCAGTCCTGACTACCGTATGCCTGAAGAATCTTTTCATCGTATCGGAGAGATTGTTAAGGAGCATGCAATGAGGATTTCCCGAAGGTTCGGTTATGACCCGGGATAGTCCTTTGATTCATCAGGTGGATCGGACCAGCTTTCGGTAAGTACAAACTTTAGATTTAGAATGCCGTTTTCTCTGTGGCTGGCGCGGAAACCACCTGAACCGCATACTTCTCCAGGTTTATTCCGAACTTCTTCCAGGAGTTGAGTTGCTTTACGGATTAATGCTTCTTTGTCGGGAGTTCCGCTGAATCCTGCCCAGGTCAGTTAAGATAATCCATAATCGTTTTTACTCTTATAAAATCAAATGTTGAGATAACCTCTTCCATTTTTATATTGAATGATATTACTGTTGGCATATACTACTCTTATTTATTCTCTAATGCTATACTATTATCTATAGCGCCGATTTGCAATGATTATGAATTGTCAGAAGATAGCTGAGGAGATTCTCTTTTACGGGGATCGAAGGACAATATTATGAGGGGTGCAGTGCCAGGCAAAGAAAGCAGTATAGGTGATTATCTTTATCCTTCTATATACAAAAAAGTATAAAATGAAATTCTTATGGGAGATTATCAGAAAGGTGATTTTTTTCCTCCGGAAAGGCTCCTGAAAGAGCGGTTTGGCACTACACATGTAACCGTTCGTAATGCTTTATCACTCCTTATGGAGGAGGGTTATATTGAGCGCTGCAGTGGTAAAGGTGCTGTTGTTGTTTTCTCCAGTAAAAAAGAAGAAGATAAAAAGAAGCAGTCAGCCGGTTTAAGGAGTGTTCAATTTATCATTCCCGTTATGGAATCTTTTCATATAGAGCTGATTAAGGAGTTGAGCAGAGAGTGTGTTGCCCGGAATGCTGATCTGCTGGTTTCAGTTTATAATGGAGATCTCCTTATGGAAGAAAGTATTGTCAGAAAGGCGTCTTTTAATTAAAGACGCTCTACTTATTTATGAACCGTCGGATAGGGGTAGTGAAGGGGTTTATCACGAATCTATGTCGGAGAGGACTCTGCTTCTGAATTCTCCCGATTCTGAATTGGGTTTTCCTGAGGTCCAACAAAAAAGGTTACAATAAGTACTACTACTGTAACTTTGCTCATAAAACCTACAATGGTGAATTCCGGAAGACCTGCAGCTGCCACACCGCTTTTTTCCAATAGGAATCCCATTAATAAACCAAATACTACAATAATAAGAATTGGTGAATATT
>DAOWEB010000133.1 GCA_030638735.1 Spirochaetaceae bacterium | reverse complement strand
TATGTATTACATTGTAATATTCTGGTCTACTATTGTCAAACTGTATTATTACCACATTACGAAAACTGACCGGACAATTCCGGTCAGTTTTATAGAAAATTATATTTCACAATTATAGTTCAGAACTCTTTTTGGCTCCCTTGGATACAAGAAAATCAAATAGCTCAGGATTGTTATATTCATAATAATCAAGTGGAGTTTTTGAATAAGTATCTACAGCATTTATCTCTACATCTAATTCAAGAAGATAAGCGGATACCTCCATATTTCCTTTACGAACAGAGTAATGAAGCGCTGTCTTTCCAAATCTATTTGCTATTGAAGGATCAGCTCCTTTATCAACCAGATACTTAATCTGATCGAGACTCTTGTTAGCTGAAGCCCAGGATGAAAAAAGTGCACTCTTATTAATATCTGCACCCTTTTCTAATAAAAATTCAATAATTTCAAGATTATTAATTACAAATACAAGTTTTATATCATCAACATCCAAACCATTCGAAAGGAGAAATTTTACAAAATCAAACTTTTCGACAGAATCACTTACAGATTGAATTCGAGGAACAAAATTTATAGGATCTGCACCATTATCAACAAACAGCTTCATGGTAGCCACGCTGTTATTCAACCCAGCAGTGGACTGTTCATCTATAATCGCACCATTATCAACAAGCAGTTTTACAATACTATCAAGCTTACGGCCACCAGCAATACCAAGGGGATATGTGTTTCCGCTTACTGCCACATTTATATCAGCACCATTTTTAATAAGAAGGGAAATAATTTTTTCCGGATTTCCCATTTTACTGGAAGGATCCTTTTGGATAGACATAAACAACTGTGTAAAAGGTGTATCTCCCTTTTTGTTTTCAAGGTTGATATCCGCCCCATTTGAAAGCAGAGTCTGAATTAGTTCATATCTGTCATCAAAAGGTTTATTATAAGGATTATTATTACATGCCTTATGAAGAGCAGTGTCCCCTGTTTTAAGCTCTACACTGTCAATTTTAACACCATTTGCCAGTACATAACTTACTATATTTGACGCCTTTTCATGAGCCGCTCTAAAAAGAAGATTAGAGTCAACAGGAAGGTAGTCCAGCATAGTTTTAATATCATTAAGAGAATCACTTCGAAGGGCTTCCGACAGCCTTTTATATTTATCTCCCATAACCTCAATAACATACTCATGTCTGGGGGTTGCGGCCATTTCAAGATCTATTAAAACTCTTTCAAAACTTCGTCCCTTCTCATCCTTCTGAAGGAGATAAGCCTTTTTTCCTATCAACAATTCTGAAATAAGATTTTTTTCTCCACCTATCCCCATAGCCTCTTCTGCAAGATGAAGTAACAAAACCTCTTTTCCTACTATAGTTTTTACATCATCAACCCCATCGAGAAGTGCTGTTAAGGTTTCCAGGTCATAGGCATTAACAGCATCAAGAACCTGCTGTTTTGTGACCTGCCCTATTTCCTTTTGCTCTGCTACTTCCTCTTCATCCAAAGTTCTGACTTCTTTTACTGTCTCTTCTGTTTTTGAAGATTCTTCAGGTTTTTCTTCAACAACAGGCACTTCTTTTATGACTTTTTCAAGGATATTATCACTCAAAACTTCATTATAAGTTGTACATGAGACAGATAAAAGCAGGATTATCGTAATAACACTTAATAATTTCACTTATTCCTCCAATTAATATTTTTATTAGCATATATAAACACATAAATAATAAAAAATTGAAATAGTTTTTCTTATAAATTTTAAAATGGTTAAAATAAGCCAAAAAATAATATCATTCCTGCACACTATTGAAATAATAACCTTTTTGTGTTTTTCTGACTAAGCAGAATTTCATTCTTTGGAGAACACTTTGGAAGAACATAATTTTTTTGATACATATAATATTGACCCTCTTAAATTCGATCGAAGTGGACTTAAATGGGAATCACTGGAAGAAATATCTGATAACTACGATACAATAAAAACTGAGCTTGATTTTGTTGGAAAGCAGGTCATGGAACAAATCTTAAAAACACCCCATGTTCATTCAATAAATTACAGAATTAAAGAAGATGAACATTTAATAGAAAAAATAATAAGAAAAACTATCCAAAATCCATCAAGAACAATAGATAAAAAAAATTATAAATTGGAAATTACAGATCTGACAGGAATAAGAGCTCTACACCTTTTCAAGGAAGACTGGATACACATTCATGATTTTATAAAAAATAACTGGGAGTTTAAAGAACAGCCAGTTGCCTATGTAAGAAATGGTGATTCTACAAGAATTTTAGACTACTATCGTGAAAATAACTGCCAGGTACTGGAACACCCCTACGGTTACAGATCTGTCCATTATGTCTTAAAAACAATTTATAATGATAATGAATATTTTGTGGAAATACAGGTAAGAACAATTTTTGAAGAAGCATGGGGAGAAATTGATCATGCAATTCGTTATCCATATCATGCAGATAAAGAATTACTGTTCAGACTCTCTTCAATTCTTAATAGAATAGCCGGAAGTGCAGATGAGCTGGGAACATATATTCGCTATTTAAAATCACAAACAGAAACTACAGAACATGAATACAGTAATAAAATTAATAGTAAAAATACCATTATTGAAAACCTTAAAAAACAAATAGATTCACTGGAAATAGCTAATGAAGAGAAAACTAAAATAACAGAAACTCTTGTTCAGCTGGAAAAGGAACCATTACCCCATAAAGGAAAAACAGATGAGTTCCCCTGGCTGGATACTTTTATGAAAACACCACTTTTCAAAAATATATCTTCAAAAATAGAAGAGATTACAAACTCAGAACAATTCAGGCCAATGGATGTCAGCGAAGATGATCTTAAAATAATGAAAAATGCACAATCAGAATTATTTAAACTGTTACAGGAACCTGATAAACTAAAAGCTCTTTTATCTGATAAGCATGTTTCAAAACTTCTTGAAAATCTTGGAGATAATAATCTGGAATAATATAACTAAATCAGAATTATACGTATACTTATTAAATAATATAATCTTAGGGGATTAATATGAACATGAAATGGAATCTTGACGCTCTTTATACATCCTTTGAATCAGATAACTTTTTAAATGATATCAAAGAACTGGATAAAAATATAGAAGAACTGAATATATGGGTAGAAGAATCATTAATTAAATCTGCTGCTGTTCAGGATAACTATGCTGATATTGGAAATATTATAAGACAATATCTGGACTCATACATTAATATAAGAAAGCTATACTCAGCACTATCTTCATACGCGGAGCTTACATTCAGTGTTGATGCATCCAATAGTACAGCAAAAAAATATACGGAAATTCTGGAACAGAAATTACCTGAATTAACAAAAGCAACAGTACAGTTTACCAGGTGGATTTCTCTGGTTAAAAATATTGATATAGTTCTTAAAAACTCAGGACTATTAAAGGAACACAGTTATTATTTAAAAGAAATAAGAAATAACAGTAAATATTTATTAACAGATAAAGAAGAAATTCTTGCTGCCAGGCTAAAAAATACAGGATCAAATGCCTGGTCACAGTTATGGAATATTCTTACATCTACAGTAAAAGTTGATATCGAAATTAATGGAGAGCAAAAAGAACTTCCCCTTCCTATTATTCGTAATATGGCCAATGAGGCTGATGCCAGTACAAGAAAAAAAGCCTTTGATGCAGAAATTGCTGTCTATAAAAAGTTTGAAGAATCTGCCGCTGCTGCTTTGAATAGTGTAAAAGGAGAAGTTATTACTATTTCAGAACTTCGAGAGTACGAATCCCCTCTGAAAATGACTCTTATAAATTCCAGAATGGATGAAAAAACATTAAATGCTATGTTTTTTGCAATAAAAGAATACCTTCCTGTTTTTAGAAAGTATTTTAAAAAGAAAGCTGAACTTCTTGGACACAGCAATGGACTCCCCTTTTATGATCTATTCGCTCCAATGACAATTACATCCAACGACAGTGAATCTAAAGAAGAGGAACTTACATTTGATTACAATCAGGCCAAAGAGTTTATAGTTGACAAGTTCAGAGATTTTAGTGACAACCTGGCAGATTATGCTGAAATGGCCTTTGAAAACAATTGGATTGATGCAGAACAACGGGAAGGAAAACGTGGAGGCGCTTTTTGCGAAAATCTCCATGTAATTGGTGAAAGCAGAATAATGTCCAATTTTGATGGACGTTTTTCCGGGTTAACAACACTGGCCCATGATCAGGGTAATGGAGATCATGGCCATGGCCTTATCAATGAAAGCTTCCTTAATTCAGACTACCCAATGCCCCTGGCAGAAACTGCTTCTATATTCTGTGAGACCCTTATTATAAATGCTGCCATTAAGAATGCTTCAGAGTCTGAAGCCTTTACTATTTTAGAAAACAGCATCCAAAGTGATGCCCAGGTTATTGTGGATATTTACAGTAGATTTCTATTTGAATCAGAACTGTTTGAAAAAAGAAAAAGTTCATCTCTATCTGTAGAAGAGTTGAAAAATATAATGCTTAATGCCCAGAAAGAATCCTATGGAGACGGTCTGGATCAGGATCAACTTCATCCATACATGTGGGCATGCAAGCCTCATTATTACTATGCCGATTTCAATTTTTATAATTTTCCATATGCCTTTGGCCTTTTATTCGCTAAAGGACTCTATGCAGAATACTTAAAAACAGGAAAATCTTTTATTGAAAAATACGATACTCTTCTAAAAGCAACAGGAAAAAATACAATTGCAAAAGTAACTTCCATGATGGGTATTGATATTCAGTCACCCGAATTCTGGAAAAGTTCACTGGAGCTAACGGCAAAGGATATAGAAAATTTTATAAAGATAAAGTAAGTTTTACTGCCGCTTTTTCTATCAAAACAGCTGCAGCCCCTGCTAAAGGGGGCAGCAGGATTGTAGCTCCAACCCTTATAGCTGCAAACTTCCAACCATAAAAGGCAATTTCCATTGGCAGCTTTACAAAGGAAGAAAGTGCCATAGAAGAAGCATAGGTTACAAGAACACCTACTCCAGCTCCTGTACTGTACATTGCAGCAATTAATGGCATCCCAACGATACTTCCTCCCGGAGTAACAATTCCAGCCAACCATGCAATCAAAATCCCTTTAAATCCAGATGAGGAAGAAAGCCATTGTTCAACAAAATTTGAAGGAATTAGAACTTCTGCAAAACCTGCTATCACGAGAGCAACAACAAGTATAGGGGCAAATTTTAACAGCTGGGATCCAGAAGCCTTTACTCCTGCAGAAACAGTTTCCGGTCCCTTTATAATTGCCAATATCATTACTATTGCTGCAAAAAATACCATGGAAATTAACGCAGATTTCATTCTTCTATAACCTCTACAAAACCCAAATCTCCGTTAACTCTTATTCTTTGCCCTGTTTTAATCAGTTTTGTAGCGTTCTCTATAGAAACAACAGCAGGAATACCATATTCTCTGGCTATTACAGAGCCGTGAGTCATTAACCCACCGACCTCTATTACAACTGCTGATGCATTTATAAACAGTGGTGTCCAGGCAGGATCTGTAAAAGGAGCAACAAGTATTTCTCCTGGATCAAGGACTTCTGAGTGAGGATCCATAAGAACATGGGCAATGCCTTCGACAGTTCCTGCTGAAACTCCGGCTCCGGGCAATGAACCCTCAGGGAATTCACCTTTATGCTTTGCAACTGGAATCTCGCCATCACTTGTTATTACTCTGGGTGGAGTCATTCCCCTGTTAAAATCCATATCTTTTTTTCTTATGTTTATTATTGTTTTTACATCCTCCAAAGGATTGGAGACAGTTTCAATCAATTCATTATAATCGAGAAACCATACATCATCTATTTCATCTATTATATTATCAGATAACATAATCTTTGCCTCCTCAAGAATTACTTCTCTGATAATTCCAAATAATTTCATTAAAAAATATTTTCCATGCTCCCGAAGGGGTAAAGAATTTCTATAATCCTTAATAAGATGTTTTAGTTTTTTAACCCGATATTTGCCAAACAATCCGGTATTTACAAAGGCTATAAGTCTTTCAGCCGCCTCTTCTGCTTCTTTTGTAAGATTATTATAATGTACACGATGAGATCCGGAAGAATCCTCTTTCATATTGCCCATTATCACTTTAAAAATTGATTCAGGTTTTTCCTGCCATCTGGGTTTGCTTATATCTATTTCACCGACACCACGAAATCCATATAAATTAATAAACCGTTTCCATTCCTCATTAAAAGCACTGTATCTTTCCATATTTTCAATAGATTTAAGAGTAGTCCCAATATCCAGTGAATCTGATAATACTTTATATAACCCGGTCGACTCCTTAATAATATCTGCAATGTCACCTATCTCCAGATCCATTTCTGTAGTCACGTTCCCCTTCAGACCTCGTTGAAGGGCAAGAATCTCATTTGACATTATCCCTCCGGGAAACATTTTATGTATTTTTTTTATTGATATTAAAGCGGGAATTATATGGGGAAAAACTATTATTAATGTACTAAGAATATTCTCTACAGCAGCTCTTCCGACAAGTAATCGATCCCTGCCTTCAGGTACATTTTCAAGATTGTGCTTTATTTTATTAATTTGATTATTAAGATAAGCAAATATTTCTTTTGTCCTTCCGGTAGAATCTTTCCAAAGTGTAACTTTTAAACCTTTTATAAATATCGGCAGAAGCCATTTCACAGGTGTTATTAAGCTGGATTTATACTTTGAAACTACTGCACCCTTAAGAAATTCATCTCTTTCAACTATCTCCAGAACAGCACCTGCCATAAGAGGATCAATAGACTGCAGCATTTTTGGAAGAATTTTTCTACCTACCCTTCGAAAAAGGATAGGAGAAAGATCCACATATAGTCTTCCCCCTGCAGAAAGAATAAAAGGATTGTACTCTCCTTCATATCCCTTTTTACCAGGAGGTAAAAAAAGTTTTATTAAAGAATGAGACATAGGAGGCAGGGGCTCTGTCATAACCTGAAAATGACCAAAACTGAAGTAGACATGAAGACTTTCATCTTTATTTACCATTTTCGGTACAGGAAATAAGGATGTAATGGGTCTGGACTGAACTATAAATAGTTCATCATTTTCAAAACACCATTCAATATCCTGGGGAGATCCATAATGATCTTCAATTTCTTTCCCTATTTTTGCAACTCTGATAATCTGATCATCCGTCAAAGCCTGGTCTGTGCTTTGTTTATTTGTTAGATTTTCTGCTTTAGTTCCACCACCGGGAACTGAGATTATCTTGAGTTTTTTTTCAT
>DAOWEB010000040.1 GCA_030638735.1 Spirochaetaceae bacterium | reverse complement strand
GAAGAGACTGGATATATTGTTCGACCCGCAACAAACGGTAAAATAGCTCTATCTGCAGCTAATGCAATTTTACCAGATCTGATTTTATTAGATATTAAATTACCTGATACTAACGGTTACGATATTTGTATTTCATTAAAAGAAAATCCTTTAACAAAAGATGTTCCAATTATATTTTTAACTGGTAGAGGTGATAACAATGACATCATAAAAGGGTTTGAGATTGGAGCCGCAGATTATATAACGAAGCCTTATGATAAAACTATTTTATTAGCCAGGGTAAAAACCCATATTAAACTTAGATTACAAACAATAAAACTACAAAAACTTTCAGAAATTGATGAGTTATCAGATTTAGCAAATAGAAGACGGTTTGACTCTTTTTTGGAGAGTGAGTGGAGAAGATGTGGGAGGGAAAATAATCCCATCAGCTTAATGATGTGTGACATTGACTATTTTAAATTTTATAATGATACCTATGGTCATCAATTAGGGGACAATGTAATAAAACGTGTTGCCAGTGTATTAAAAAGATATGGTGCCAGGCCAAGTGACTTACAAGCACGATATGGAGGTGAAGAGTTTGGTTTTATTATGGGAAATGCAGATGAGGAATATATCTTATCCATAGCTAATGATCTTTGTAAAGAAGTCGAAGCTTTAAAAATTACTCATGAAAAATCAAAGGTTGGAAACTTTGTCACAATAAGTATAGGAGTTGCAACCATGTTTCCTGGTAAATCTACAGACCATACCAAGTTGATTTTAGAAGCTGATAAAATGTTATACAAGGCCAAAGATGAAGGCCGGAATAGAGCCTTTGGAGTCAATTGTTAATTATCCGTTTTTTAATTGACATAATATATAATCTGTTGTATCTTAAAAAAAACCTACCGTAGGTATGTTTTAAGGGATGCTATGAAAGAAACAAAAGATAAAATAATTCTAAAAGCCCTTCAGTATTTTGCAGAGCACGACTATCAGACTGTTTCATTGAATTCCATTGCAAAGGGAATAGGTATTACAAAGGGTGGTATCTATCATTACTTTAGCAGTAAAGATGAATTATTTTTGGAATGTATGATTTCTGTCGTTGATAAAATGAAGGAATTCTCTTTAGGTTCAATGAGTGAAAATGTTGAACTTGAAGATATCCTTACAGCTTTGTTCTCTTTTGATAATATTTTTAAAATAATGGCAGAATCCTTTGATATTGATTTTATGAATAATTATTATAACTACAGCTATATGATATTTGTGGGAATGAAAAAATTCCCTCAGTTCAGGGAGATGATATCAAAGCTTTATGTTGAAATGCAGCAGGGATTGGAATTTATGTTTATTTCTTATGCAGAGAAGGAGCTTATCAGAAAAGATATCAACTATAAATTACTATCTTTTGAATTGATAGCATTAGTTGAAGGAGCAATCCTTGTAGCTGGGTTTTCAAAGGAAATAGATCTTACAGAAGTAGGGAAGGATATAGTTGGAAGTACTATCGAAAGAATAAGTATCTAAATTTTTTTAAAAAATAACATACCTACAGTAGGTATGTGTGCCTGATCGCAACTTCGTTGCTGCTCGGCTATGCAACCAAAGGAGAGATAATATGGATCAAAATCATAATTTCAGAGAAAAAATACTCAGTCGGTGGGCAGGCTGGTCTGTGGAAAACTGGGGAAAAGCTCTTCTAATTGCCCTTGTAATAACGGTATTACTGGGATTTGGAATGGCAAGATTAAAAATGGAAATGACATTTTACTCAATGCTTCCTGATAAATCCAACCAGGTTAGGGACTTAAAAGAAATAGTTGAAAATTTTTCCTATGCATCAAGTATCCTGGTTGTAATAGATGGTAGATCAATAGAAGATCCAATGAAAGCGGAACAGACTGTTAAGGATACTATTGATGCTTTAAGCTTAGAATATAAAAGTGATATATATAAGCCCTATATTTCCAGCGTTATTGGAAAAGTTGATATAAGTTTATTTAAAAAACATGGTTTAATGCTGACAAAAATGGATGATCTTGAAAGATTAAAACGGTCATACAGCGATCTGAATCTTGTTCCCTTAATAAAGCATATTAATGATGATTTTGAAGCAGAATATTCCGGAAACAGCGAAAAGCTTGCTGACGAAGAATCAGAGGCTGTCAGCAGTTTCAAAGGGCTTGGAGAGCTTCTTAAACTGATTGAAAATGCTGCAGAAGGACAAGAGGTATCAGATTCAGAGCTGGATGAAGTTCTGGAATCCTATTTATTCGGGGTTCCCTACATAATGAGCAATGATAACCGAATGGGGCTTATGATTGTTCAGCCGACCTTTACAATAAATGATGTATCCATGCTTCAGCCTGGTGTTGATACTATAGAAGCCGGTGCCAAAAGAATAGCATCAGCCAGCGGTATCACAGCAGGTCTTACAGGTATAACTACAGTCGGCAGAGATGAAATGGTTACTTCCAGTCAGGGGCTTGTTGTGTCATCAATCCTGGCCCTTATTTTAATTCTTGGACTTCTTGTTCTTATTTTCAGGATGTTCTCTGTTCCTCTAATATCGGGAATACCACTGATAACAGGTATATTTTGGACTTTGGGATTAAGCGGTTTAATTATTCACAGACTTAATATTATGACTGCAATGTATATTATTGCATTACTTGGTCTGGGAATCGATTATGCTATACATCTGCTTTCCGGATATATTCAGGAGAGGGACGAAGGTGTTAATTTTAAAAAGGCTGTTGAAAACTCTCTGATTAAAAGCGGAGCTGGAATTATTACAGGAGCTTTAACAACAGCGGCGGCATTTTTTGCACTTACAATTGCTGATAATAATTTAATAAAAGAGCTTGGATTTGTTGCCGGCCTGGGAATTCTTAGTGAGCTGTTTGTTATGATTATGATGATACCTCCTCTTCTTGCTTACAGAGAGCATCGTCGAGTAAAAAAAGGGAAAACAGCCAATAAGATTTTCTCGAAAGTTAAAATAAAATCTGATGCAGCTTCGGGTATTGGTAAACTTCTTGTAAAGGCTCCTGTTGCAATTGCTGTACTAATGTCTTTTATAATTATCTCTTTTTCTTTTAAAGCAGGAGATGTTGAGATTCAGGATAATCTTCTGGAGATGGAAGCTAAAGGCCTTGAATCTGTACATCTTAATGATGAGATGATTAAGGAATTCGGTATGGCACCGGATGGCCTCCTGATTATTTCTTCGGACCTGGAAGAGGTAAAAAATTTATCCGAAAAAATAGATAAACTATCTTCAGTTAAGTCTGTAGAATCTCTTGCAGACTTTTATATAAGTGATACAGAGTATAAGGAGAGAAGGAGTTTTTTAAAGCAGTTTATTACTGATTTGGATAGTATAGAATCCACTCCTGAAGTTAACACGAAAAGTCTTCTGGAAGAACTCTATAGGCTGGAGATGAATCTTATGGAGATGGGAGATATGGCATATATGGGGAATATGGACAGATTGGTTCATACCCTTGGAAATATAACTGGTATAGATGAGGACGGGGTAAAGGTAGAAGAAACAAGTTTTGACAGACTTTTTTCTATGCTGGAAGGGAATACTGATATTGGAGCTTCACCAGCTATGAAAGCTCTGCAGATTGATGTTTATAATATAATGAACAAAAAAATAAGGACTATGGCTTCTAAAGATAAAATAAGCCTTGATATGCTTCCTGCAAATATAAGAGATTCTCTTATTTCCAGAGATGGTGAATCATATCTTATATCGATCAGTCCAACACAAAATCCCTGGGAGGGTTCTTACAGGGATATTTTTACAGATCAGATGGAATCTGTTACCAATAAGGGAACGGGCATGATCCTTGTAGCGGATCAGATGAACTTAATGGCTCAGGAGGATGGCAGAAGTGCTTCAATATTTGCAATACTTGTAGTGTTCCTTATTCTGGTTGCAGATTTCAGGAACATTAAACTCGCAGTTCTTACCATGCTTCCCCTTCTTGGTTCATTTTTAACT
>DAOWEB010000138.1 GCA_030638735.1 Spirochaetaceae bacterium | reverse complement strand
TTTAATTGTATTAACAAGATCTCCCATAATACCGGCTTTTGCCATCTGGGATGATAGCCAGATAACAAGAAAAATAATTGTAGACAGCATGGCATTATCAATACTGTAAAATTCTGCCCAGGTAATATTTCCTATAGTAGGAATAGAATGACCTGACCAAATTGCCAGGGTGGCTGTTCCTGCAAGAATAGAGATAGCAAGATTTTTAATCGATTTGTTGACAATTAGAATAATGCTGAGTGAAACAAGTATTTTAATAAGTACAGGCACTGCCAAGTCTATAACCTCTTATTCATCTTTTGATTTTGATATTTTTTCTGATATATTCATAAATGCTTCAAGGCCAATGGCATCAAAGGGGTTAGTCGGGGATCCTTCGCCGCTTCCAAATATCATTACTTCGGGTAATTTTATTTTAGCAAGTTCCGCTGCTACGCCAATTGCAGTATCTTTTTCTATTTCTGCTTTATCTCTAGGTGTTAATCCAGCTTTAACCAGTAAAGCTGCTCCCTGTGCTTCAGCTTCTCTTTTTGTAAGATCTGCAATTGCATCTTCTTCTGCCTTTTGCCTGTTCAATTTTGACACTGCAAACTCTTTTTCTGCTTGTGTTACAGCTTTTATCTTTATAACTTCCTCTTCTGCTCTTGCTATGGCAATTTGAGCTTTTCCCTGCTCCTCTGCTGTAATTGCATCCTGTTTAGCTTTCTCTGCATTTGCCTGGGCAACTATTCGCTGCTGTTCTGCCTCTTTTTTCTTAGCAATCAGGGAGTCAATTGTTGCATCAAAGTCTATATCCTTAATTACAAACTGAAGAATTTCAATATTGTAACGTACAAAAGGAGATATTTTTCTGACAACAGCAATGCCTGAATTATCATATTTTACTTTAACGGTTCTTTCTATAAACTCTTTCCCTTCCAGATTTGTGTATATACGTTCCTCAGCAATGGTCTCAAAAATTCCTCTTCGGATCTGTTCTTCTGCCAAAGCGGTAAATTCGGATCTTCTGGTTGAGTAGGATTCTTCTGCTTTCATAAGTGTTGCTGTCTGCATTAGAGCCTCTGTGATTACCTGTCTGATAAGATCGCTCTGTATTTTGTCATAGGATTTAAAATCTTCATGTAAAAGAAGCTGGTTTTCTTCCTTTAGAGAGAGTCTGAATTTTATTGATCCTGATATATCAGCAGTACCTCCATCATTAAAACGAACTTTAATAGTATCAGCGGCCTCACCGGATCCACCCTCAAGATCAGATTTGCTGAAATAGTTCATATCGGAGATTTGATAGGTTGTAATTGTTCCGAAGAATTTTCCATACATGCCAGGTTCATCATGAATTGAGATTGTACCTGTAACTGCAGCCTGCTTTATCTGATAATAACCGGCTTTGTTAGTCGAAACAAGATAACTGGAAAATGTAAAACCTGCTGCACCAAGAATGGCTATAACTACTATAATACCTATCATTTTTTTCATTTTTCTCTCCTAGGTTGCATGAGCGAGCAGCAAACTTGTTTGCGACCAGCCTCTGGGAGCAGTATAACAAAGATTGTAAAACTTTTCTATTGACAATTGGTAATTGATTTCTTAATTTAATGTTACTGAAAATGAAAAACGGGGAAAATAAGTGGAAGATAAAGAGGCAGTTGTTGTACTTGGCGCAAGCCCTAAGGCCAGCCGTTATTCCAACATGGCAGTCAGGCAGCTTAAGAGTAATGGTTACAAAGTAATTCCTGTAAATCCTGGACATCCAGTTGTGGAAGGGTTGGAAACGGTTTCCAGGCTGAGTGAAATAAATGAACCTGTTCATACCTTAACACTCTATCTGAGCCCTGTATGGAGTGAACGAATAGAAGCTGATATTATTAACCTTAAGCCCGAAAGAGTAATATTTAATCCTGGTACTGAATCCAGTAAACTCCGGGAATCGTTAAGTAATTCAGGTATTCCTTATCTTGAAGCATGTACTTTAGTTATGCTTGGTACAGGTCAATTTAATAATTGAAAGTTTAATTAATCATAGTAGAATATGAAAAATAATGTATAATTAATTATAACAGTTTAAAGGTTTTATTGAATATTAAAAAATATGGTTTGTAATTACTTTCATTATAAGTAAATAGCCTTGATGAATTTGTTGCATAAATTGGCACGTTTATTGCATAACTACTACCAGTAAGTTTAAAAAAACAGGCGGTTTATTTATGTCCGATGTTGCTATGCTTAATCGCTTTGCATCAATTAAAGAAATTAAGACTGAACTTTTTAGAAAGTCTATACATATGATGGTCGCATTTGTACCAACAATGGCAAGATTTAATCTTGTTTTTACTTTTAGTGCCCTTGTATTGGCTATTCTTCTCTATTCATACTCTGAGTTTATGCGAATTAGTGGTGTTGAAATATCAGTTATTTCTAAAATTACTGCAGCAGCTTCTCGTAAAAGAGATACAGGTTTTGTTTTTGGGCCTGTGACACTGGCAGTTGGTGCATTGATGGCATTGATGCTTTATCCTGAACCGGCGGCTGCCATTGCAATTTATGCTTTAGCATTTGGAGATGGTTTTTCAAGCCTGTTTGGGAAGTTGTTTGGAAGAACTTTTATTCCCTTTACTGGTGGGAAAACATATGCAGGCTCTACAGCTTGTCTGATTTCTGTATTTCTTACAACATTGGCTGTTTCAGGGTCAGTGAGGGTTGCTGTTATTGTTGCAGTATCAACTACATTTTTTGAAGTACTTCCTTCCGGGGATCTTGATAACATGCTGATACCAGTTGGAACCGGCTTGGTTGCAATCCTGGTCATGTAGGAAATCTTAATCTTCACAAAATAGCACATAGCAAAATGTATCGAAGGGATAGATCATGTCCACTGGTATATTTTATGGATTTTGTATCCGAATAGAGCTGTTCCTGATATAAGGCTTACAATTGCCATGTAGCTTGCTATACCGGGAATTAATCCAAAAAGAATTTCATTTCCCAAAGAAATCATTCCTACAGCAAGAGCAATATACAAATAGTCATAATTATTATTCTTTATGGCTCCAACTAAAAAATTCAGTACAGCAAGAATTTGAAGTATAATAAATATAATATTCATACCATATTCTGTACCGGTTCCTTTTAAAAGGATAACTTCGGTTTTATAAAGATCGATTGGTATTACTGATGAGAGGATAAATGAAATTAATACAATTAATAAAAGGAAATACTGCTGTTTCTGAAATGATATACCTGTAGAGAATAATCCGGATGTAAATAAACAAAGTATTGTTATCATTTTTCCTAAATATACAGATCTTGATATAGTTTCTGATAAATAGACAGGATATCCCAGGAATCCATCAACCAGAAAAAGGCTGCGCAATGAGGTAAATGAAAGGGCCAGGATAGCCAGGTTAAAGAAAAAAACCTCTGGAGAAGCTATTTTTTTAAATAAATTACGGAATATCAAACCTACTGTAAAAACGAAAAGATTTTTTATAAAAATTAGATATAAGACTTCAAATGCAGAATGACCCAGGGTTAAATTATTTAATCCAATCAATATATTTTTTCCATTTACATCCCAGTAAAGGAAGATAATTACAGATGATATTATGAAAAGCATAATTGCAGAGAGAAAGATAGCTATCTGGGTTATATAGGAACGTACTGGTCTCATATTTCTATTTTAAACGAGAAAATGTATAAAGGTCAAAAGTTTAATTAATATATTTATGTATAAATTGAAAAAATTACTATAGAGGAGTTAGTATTCTTTCGATAATTTACATTGGGAGGATCTCAAAATGAAAAAAATAGTGGTAATAGTAATCTTTCTCTTAAGTACTTCTTTCATTTTTTCCGGAGATATTGCGCAGTATATAAATCTGGGGTTTTCCAGTAATTCAAAATATTTCATGTTTGGACAGTATGGTATAAGCTCTGAGGATACAAAAGCCTTTGCTGAAACCTATATTGTAGATGTTTCAAGAAATAATTTTATTGTTGATGGAATAAACAGCAGGAAGTTCTCTGATGAAATATTGCCTGGGCAGGAAGGTCTTGGTGCTCTTTTTACAATTCTGGAAGACTCAATGGGCATTATAAGTAAAACAGGAATTAACCATATATCAACAGGAAGAGTTGTTTATCTTCTTGTAAATGGAGCCAGTCCTAAAGAACGTCTTGATTTCAGAGATTTTTATAAAGGTGATGCGTACGTTGTGACTCTTATACAGGAAAGTTTTGGAAATGATGATAATGTAAGTTCCTCTTTTCACATTAATTTAGCTGTTACAGATAATAAGGAGAGGACAAGAACTTATACTATAGGGTTACCTGATTTTAAAAGAAAAGATGTCCTGGGATACAGGATTAAACAGGTTGTTTTTACTCCATCCGAAGAGGGACTGGTATTTGTAATTGAGAAAGAGATAAATGAGCCTCAGGGGAAATCTATTCGCTACATGGTTGAAACACTGGTGTTTTAAGGGATATTTTTACATCTGTGTGACGGGCAGCCACAAAGGGTCGATAAATCGATCCTTTGGGACTGCCCCTACGTTATACAAAATCCTTTATGGATATTTCTTTATTACCTTTTTCATGATGAGAAATGAGGTATGTGGATACCCCGGCTGTAATTGTATCAATTAAAACACTGAAGCTTATAAGAATTGGTGCTATTGAACCTATAATAAGAAAACCTTCTTCTATTCCTTTTCCGTATAATTTACACATTGCCGCCAAAGATACCAATATACCAATACCCGGTACTGTTCCTGCAAGGAAAGAACTTAGAATACTAAAAAGCATAATCCATAGTATTCCAACAGGTCCAATTGAAAGGCTTGAATATGATTTGAGAATTAGAAAAAAGGTAATACTTGTTGCAGCGGCAGTTCCGGCTTTACCGAAGAGTGTGAATACAGGCAGGGTTGCAGAGCCAATTTTCCTGGGAACTCCAAGATTCTCTTTTACATGATAAATTAAACTAGTTAAAGTAAAATAACTATTTCCGGAAGCAGCAGCAGCAAGGGAGGGGCCGAGAATTGCATATATTATCTTATAAGGATTCTGTTTTCCTCCAAGAAAATAGATAATTACCGGATATATTCCAAAAATAACTAATGTTGTGTTAATTGTAAGAAGAATAATTAACTGATTAAAAAGAACAAGCTGTGGTGTATGTATAATCTGAATTGTAAAGTTTGCAGCGAGAATTATCATTCCAAAACCTAGAATTTCAACAATAAAACTACCAATATGGTAAAATATTCTGGACATAGCATCAAAGAACTGATATGCAGGTCTGGTCATAACTTTGTCAAAAGAAAAATTATACCCTAGTAGAAATCCAAGAAATGTTACAGGAAGAAGATAATTGCTATTTTCAGTAAAAATTTGGAAAAGACTCATTGGGAATATTGATGTAAAAATATTTTTATACCCAGGAAAATTATAGCTTATTTGATTTTCTATAATTATTGGAATTCTGTCAGGAGAAAATAGTAAAACAATTCCTGTTGCTATTAAAACAAGTAATGTGCTTGAAGTAATAATATAAGCAATGGTTTTTAGATAAATTGAGCTTATTCGTTTTTCCTGTTTGAGTTTAAAAGTTCCATAACCTATAGAGAAAAATACTATAGGGAATATTGTATACCGACCAATGTTAATTATAAGCTCATTAAGAAATTTAAGTGTATCTTCGAATATAATATTTCCCGGTGGTATAAAAATACCCAGAATTATTCCTATTGTTATCCCTAGCAGATATTTTAGCCATATTTTCATGGGTAAAACATACCTCAATAGGATTTAAGAATCAAGAGAGGCAATTCTCATTTTTTCTTTTGTATAGTAAAAGATTTTAACATTCCCCTGTCCTGAAACTTATACAATTTGCCATGAACAGATTTTCCTCTTTCAGAGATATTTTTAAAAATATAATCTGCATATTCCTCAAATTCAAATGATTGGGAACTGAATGAGTTAATTGCCAGCTGTTCGTTCTGATATGAAGCAAAAAGCGACTTGGTTAATGCGGATAAACCTCCTGAGCTTAAAGCATAAAGAGGAGCCAGAATCTCATTTTGATTTATATTATGTATTAGAGATATATTTCCTGTTCCCTTATTTTGAAAATATAGAATAATTTCCTTTAAAATAAAAATATTTCCTTTTAAACTTGTGTCTATATTATCTTCAATATCCGAAGAAGAAATCTCATGAATTGGTTTATTGTTATGTTCTGAAGAAAAAATTGTTAATGCTTCATCAAATCCATCCAGTTTATTCTGACAATCAAGTATTATATTTTTTGCTGATAGTGGGGATCTGCTGTTCCAGGGGATTTCAATGAGATTATTGTTCTTTTGACTTTGTTTTTTATTTTTACTATCAACAGAAACTGCAACAATAGAATTATTAGCAAGAAATAGTTCAACAAGCTTTGTCTTAAGATTGGAATCAAGTCCAGTTATCAGTATTTTTCGTTTCATAATTTCCTTATACTCTCAAAAAGTAAATCGATTTGGCACTCAGAGTTTTCTTCTCCTTCCAGCCATTGTGTAATTATATTGAAGATATCATTAATTACCTCTGAGTTCATATTCTTTTTTATAAGCTTTAATGAGTTTAAAGTTAAAACCCACCATGCAAATAACTGAAAAGATTCCCGCTTAAACCATTCAATATCCTGGTGATAATTAA
>DAOWEB010000376.1 GCA_030638735.1 Spirochaetaceae bacterium | reverse complement strand
TTTTCAGGGTAAGCTGATAGTAAAAACCGATCCGGTTCCAGAAGTGGATTCCACATTTACAGATCCTCTATGAGCTGTAACAATAGCTTTCACCAGGCTTAAACCCAATCCCGATCCTGGAATTTCTGTGACATCAGGGCTTCTGTAAAGTCTGTCCCAAATAAAAGGGATATCTTCTTTTGCAATTCCAGGTCCTTTATCTTTTATTATAAGCAATATTTGCTGCTTATATTTTTCTATTTCAATATTTATTATACTATTATTGGGAGAATATTTTACTGCATTATCCAGAATATTTCCTATTGCCTGTCTTATTCTAATTGGATCAGCATCTATTCTGCATTCAACTGCATTGAGAGCAATTGTTATATTTCTCTCTTCTCCAATAAATCCATACATTTCTACAAGTGATTTAACTAATTGTTTAAGATCCAGATTCTCTTTTTTTAGTTTCAATGTTCCGGATTCCGCCTCTGAAATATCCATAATTGTATCCAGCATAGATATAATCTTTTCAGATTGTTCTAAAGAAGCAGAAAGAGCTTCTCCAGCTGCCTGTAGATTTTTGGGGTCTCTAATTGCCTGTTCTGCATATCCTCTGAAAATAGTCATTGGTGTTCGCAGATCATGAGCTACAATATCAAGGTTCTCTTTCATTTGGAAAATAAGTGTTTCAATTCTTTGAAGCATTTGATTAAATAATAAGGAAATCTCCTCAAGATCATCACTAACACCTCTTTCTTTAATTCTTTTAGAAAAATCACCTGTAGCTATAATCTCTTTAAGGGTTGAATTTAAGTTGCGTATTGGTAATAGAAAACGGCTCGAGAAGAATGCACCTGCTCCAAAACCAAGTCCTACAAGTCCCAAAAGTAAAAATATAAAATTGCGTCTGTAAAGTGTTAAAAGATGAATACTGCGTGCAGTGCTTATCCCAATCTGAAGAAAATAATCTTCCGAAAGGTGTACTGTATAGGCTTTAAGCACATTTCCTGAGTTATTAGATTTGAGAATTAGAGTATTTTCAAAATCCTTGACAGGTATTTTTTCTATTTCTTCAAGTAAATATTCGGACCAGGCTTCAGGATAGCGAAGAAAAAGAGTTATATTTTCACTGTCTGCAATTCTTGCAAAAAAGGGCTGATCTCCATAAAGAAAAGACTCCTTATCAATTTCCCTGATAACCAGGTCTATTCCGTTGGATTGGTATAATGCCCAATAGTTCAGGAGTCTCCTTTTGGTTTCATCTTCTTCAGATTTATTCATAGAGTTGTAAAGAAATAGAAAAGAAAAAGCAAATAATATTCCTGAAGATAAAATGAATATTAGTGAAAAAATCAGAGCAAGCCGGAAATGGATTTTTTTAAAATTATTTTTAATTCTTTTTAAGTACATAACCCACACCTCTGACTGTATGGAGTAGTTTTTTATTAAAATCTTTATCTATTTTACTACGTAATCTTGAAACTACAACGTCAACAATATTAGTTTGAGGATCGAAATTATAATCCCAAATATTTTCCATAATTAAGGTTTTTGAAAGAACTCTTTCCTGATTTCTCATTAAATACTCTAAAAGGGCAAATTCTTTTGGTTGAAGATCAATGCTTCTGGTCCCTCTGCTGACTGTATGTGATATTAAGTTCATTGAAAGATTATCACACTCCAGTGAAACTATATTATGTGATTCGGAAGATCGTCTGATAAGGGACTGAACACGTACAAGGAGTTCTGCAAATGAGAATGGTTTTATCAGATAATCGTCTCCTCCCTTTTTGAATCCTGTTACCCTGTCATCTACTTCTCTTTTTGCACTTAGTATAATAATAGGAGTATTTATTTTTTTTGATCTGATATTTTCAATAACTGTAAGACCATCCATGCCGGGCAGCATAATATCGACAATAGCTGCATCATACTGATTAGTTAATAGTTTCATATATCCATCATCACCATCTGCAGCAGTATCTACGACATATCCTGCTTCATGGAGGCCTTTGGATATAAAGGAGATGATATTGCTGTCGTCTTCTATGATAAGTATTTTCATGATCCTCTTTTACTGACTATTGTAGTTTTCTAGTCTGTTTTTCATAATTTGAGTATATTCATCAATTCTTGCTCTAATTATTTTATCATCCGGATCCTTCATATAATCGAAGGAAATAAAATTATTATCAAAAATTAGTTTGTTATTCTGATACAGAACTTCCAGATGTCCTAATAAATTTCCTTCTCCTCCAGGGGATACAATTATTGCATTACCTGTCTTTTCTCCATCAATTATTTGCTGTTCATGGCCCACAATAATTATATTCAATGATGTCATTTTACTGGAAAGTGCCCTGGCATTTTTAACTGATCCGTGGAAAATAAGAACTCGTAAATCTGAATTAGATACCTCGGGATTACTTAGAAGTTTTTTAAGTTCAGATTCAGGATCTTCTATTTGTATAGAATTAATAATCTCTTCAGGATAAAATCTAAATGTTTCAGGATCTATTATTGATAAAATGGCAATACTTATACCATTTTTGGATATTACCAGAGGTTTGTCTGATATTTGTTCAAATATTTCAGAATTATTTAATATACTTAAATTGTTAGTTCTTAGAAGATCTGTTTGGTTACTTTCTAAAAGAAAATCTTTTCCATTTGAAAACTCCTGGTCTCCAACAGCTATTGCATCATAACCAAGATCTAGATAGCTTTCGAGTATATAGTCTGAAAGGAGCTTATCCTCATAAACATCAAAAATATCACCAGCTTCCAGTAAGAGAGAGTTGTTTTTATCCAAAGACCTAAGATACACAGCTCTTTTTACTAATCCGGATCTGGGGTTTCCTTTGCAATCACATCCATCCAAATTCCCATTAAGGGAGGATGTGTAATATATATTAATTTTTTTTTCAGATGATCCTCGGGCAAAAATTACGGCTGCCATAGATATAAAAATTATTATTATAAGCAGCTTCTTCATATCATTATCCGGAAAAAGCTTCAGTTAGGATAGCATGCATTTCTTCTACTGCCTCTTTGCTGTATCCAACAGCTTTAAATACAATTTTCCCATTGTTATCTATAAGGAATACTGTAGGAATCGAATCAACACCATAACGCTTTGCTGTGACCATATAGCGATCTATTAAAACGGTAAGTGTTGTTGGAGTTTCCTGAAAAAAAGGTTCCACAATTTTATCCCCATCTTTATCTGTAGCCATTACAAAACATTCCAGTGCTTCATTTTTAAACTCTTCTAATATTAGTTCCAGTTCAGGTATTTCCTCTTTACATGGAATACAGTAAGTTGCAAAAAAATCTATTATAATCCAGTCTTTACCTACATGGTTTTTGGAAAATTGGAATTTCCCATTTAAATCCATATTTGCAAAAGTTGCTGCATCTTCGCCAACTTCAAGAGTAAAAGCTGAACCGGTTAACAATATAATTCCAATAAATATTAGTAATGTTTTTTTCATTGTATATCTCCTAAAAAATCGAATCTATATCTCTGTAAGCACTTAATATACGGATTATCTCAATAATATTTTGTTCTTTTCTATAGAAAAGTATATATCTTTTGAATGGAAAACTTCGTATTCCAGGTAGCAGATTATCTCTTTTTCTTCCAAGATCAGGATTCTCAGATAGTACTATACATTTATTGTAAATCTCATCGATAAATTTATCTGCAATATCTGGAGAATCAATTGCAATGTATAGCCATATTTCTTTTAAATCCTCAATTGCCTGTTGTGATAACTTAATACCTTTGTCAATCATTTTTTATACTTTTTGCCTGCCACTTTCTTTTATTATCTTTATTAGATTGGAATCTAATTCGACTGATTCCCCTGAATCCAATTGTTTAATACCAATTAATAATTCATGCCTCAGGTCTTCGATCATGGCTTCCCGTTGATCTTCCTGTCTTCTAAGTAGTCGCAGGCTATCTCGAATGACTTCGCTGGAAGATTTGTATAAACCTGATTCGACTTTTTGATTTATCCATTGATCCAGTTCCCGAGTTAAAGATACATTCATATTATTCCCTCTAAGAATATTATATATCAATAACAATATTTGTCAATGTTCGGTATTGATTACATCCAATATACAATTCCTGCCAGAACAATAAATAACAGACTTAAACTAATTTTCATAACTCCCATATTATTCTGAAAGAAACGGGTTATTGCTTGGGACCCGGTTCCTTTATAGATAAAAATAAAAACAATAAACAGTGGTATTATAAAGCTGAGGTTATAAACAAACAGATAAAAATAAGCGCTGCCCTGACCCAGCTTTACCAGATATGCTATTGTTGGAAAGTATACCTGTCCTGTACAGGCAAGTTCAAAAACAGAGACCATTACTCCAAGAATAAGGGATCCTATAATTATAGATGAAGATTTGGACTGCTCCCGGATAACACCATGAATTTTTAGTTTTAGAAATTTGGGAAGCTGCAGAGATATTTTTACAGCTCTGCCGCGTTTTATCTGAATATAATCATACAGACTTAATATTGATATTAGCAGTAAAAATATAATTAAAATATATTTAATTATATCTGCAATCAATGGAAAAACGGAAGCACTGCGCAGTCCCTGAAAAAGCCCTAATCCTACCAGATAATATGTTACAAAAACAGCTGTTGTAAAAAAGATTCCAATTATTAGTATCTCTTTTCGTTTTTTTCCTGCCAGGGTAAGGCTTGAAATTAAAAAAAGCAGGGTAGAAAAGACACAGGGATTTATTCCATCAAGAAGTCCTGCCAGGAATACTGGGATTAGTGAAATTGAAACTGTACCAATAATAGTACCTGTTTTTACAATTCTGTCATCATCCCATGTGTAATTTACAATTGCCTGTTCCAGGTTGTTTGAAATTTCTTTGTCTCCCTGAAAAAGATTATCTTCAATAAATAGAGAAGGGAAGGCTATATTTTCTGCTTCCTTAGTTGTTAAAAGAGAAATGTATTCTTCATATACTTCCGAATCCATAATATCCAGATTTTCTATTTCAATATTTATATTAAGTTTTTTCTCCAAAGAAGGAATTGTGGTTTCTAAAAAATATCTGCAGCTTACACAGCCTGCAGAGAAGTAGTATTTTATGTTGATAACTTTATTTTCATTTTTTAATAGGGTTGTGTTTTCCTGAGAAGTATTTGATTCTTTAATTTCTGTAACTTTACCTGTCACTTCAAACAGGGCTTTTGGAAGGTCTTGCTGGGTTGTTCGGATTATCATGAACTTTGAGACATTACCGCTTTCGTCTATGGGGTCAAATGAAAAAAGTACTGAGGAAGTATTATCCGGCTGAATTGTCAAAGAATCAATTTCTGATGTTAGGCAGTCGCAGGTGGAAATGAAATCTACTTTTATTTCTTTTCCCGTATCGTTATGAATTTCAAGTTTTAGGGTTTGTATTCCTGCTTCATTTTTTATTGTTCCCATGTCCCAGAATGTGGGGGATATAGAAAGGGCATGTAGTTGTAAGGATATGATTGAAGTGAATAAAATAACTACAATATACTTTTTCATTTTAATACCAGATGTAAATTTAATAATATAAATATGAATTATTATAATTGATTATACAAGTATAATAATATGATTTTAGTAAAAAAATTTGTATTATAAATAATATTGTGATAATATAGCAAATAAAAATATTTTCGTATGAAAGAGTGTATAAAAGAAATGATTTTCTAATCCTTTTTCATAAAGGCTGTAATATGAAAAAATGTTTTATTCTTCTAATATTTGTTGCTTTCTTTGTAAATAATATCATCTCACAGGATCTGCCTCTTCTTGCTGTTCCGGGAATTACAGGAACAGATGTTTCTCCGGCAGCTGCATCAACTTGTAGAAATATGGTAGAAACAGCATTGCTTAAGACAGGGCATTTTTCTGTTCTTAGTTATACAGATATGGAAGAGATTTTAGCTGCTCAGGCATTTACCCTAACTGGTTGTACCGATGAATCCTGTGCTGTTGAAATAGGAAAATTACTTGCAGCAGAGAATATAGTTGTAGGGGAATTAACAGGACTTGGTGAAGGCTTTGTTCTTTCTATTCGTATGGTAAATGTCTCTACAGGAAAAACCATAAAAGCGGAAATCCAAAATATTGATTCTTTGGAGGACTTACAGCAGAAAACCTTTGAGGCTTCATTTCGATTAGCTGGTTTGGTTTATATTGCAGGAGTAGACAGAGGTGTTACTCAGACAGGTAGTATTTATGTTATGGCCCCTGGTAATCGGGAACTGGATGTTTTTCTTGATGGGATAAACCATGGAGTAACTCCTGTTTTAATAGAAGATATAGAATTTGGGTCTCATGTCCTTGAAGTAAAAAGGGATAGCTATCTTTTTGAACAGGAAATTGTTATTTCTACAAAAGATATACAGGAAATAATTGCTGATGTAAAACAATTGGAAGGGAATTTACTATTGACAATTCTTCCTCCTTCTGCAGAAGGATATAAATTATTAATTAATTCAGAATCCACTTTACCTGGTTTGATAAGGGGGGTAGCAGCTGGAGATTGCAAAGTAGTAATAACTGGAAATGGCTGGGAGTACAATGGAAGTCTAAAAATTGAACCCGATGAAAATAATAAATTCAGTATTACTCTTAGTAAAGTAGGATCTGTTAAAGTAAATGTTCCTGTTGGAAGTGAAATTGTTCTTTCTAATGATACAGATGAAAAGTATATAAATGCAGGCAAGATTTTATCACTTTCTGTTGGGAACTGGTTGTTATCTATTTCGAATTCTGACTTTGAAGATTTTGAAAGGCAGGTTGTAATTGATCAAGGTAAATTAACAAGTATTGATCCAATATTAAATCATACTGAATTATTTACTCTATATCAGAAGCTGGAAGATCTTAATGTCAAACGTAAACAAATTGTATCCAAAAAGGATAAATTCAGATCATGGGAGTTTGCTACGGGGATCGCTGCTATTGTAGGTGGAGGTCTGATAGGAGTGTTTGAATGGTTAATTCCAGGTAAAATAACAGAACTGGATGATGCCTACGCTGCATATTCTGCTTCGACAGTACCTGCTGAGGCTGCCAGTTTGTGGAGTTCTGTTGAAACGTCACAAACAGAACTGGATTTATATCGAATTATAAGAACATCATCAATTGGTCTTGCAGCCGTTACTGGAATTACTACAGGTGTATTATTTATAACTCAACCTTCTACTAAAGATGTTGACATTCAGATACAGGAAATTCAGGGGAGGATTGATTCACTTGACTAAAAATAAAAATACTTTAAAAAGACTTATTTTCGGACTGGTTATTTTATCTGTAATTATTTATATAACTGGATGTGATTTATTTTCATCTGATGATTTAAATATCATACAAAATAACGAATACGATCCCGGCAGTTCCTTATACATTGGTACAAATCCTTTAACACCATCAAAGTCATTATCAGAAGGAAAACCAATATTTACCTGGTCTTCTTCTCCTTTGGCTAATCCTGTTTATCACCTCCAGGTATCGGAAAATGCAGACTGTTCTGTTCCGATAATTAATGAAGCTGGTTTGACAGTTATGAGCTATGAAGTACCGGAGTATCTGCCTAATAATACAACACTCTATTGGCGTGTAAGTGTAACAGATGGTAACGGGGATGAAATATGGAGTCCTGTACAAGTTTTGGCTGTAAAATTTATTGTTCCTGTGAAGTTTATTTCCAATGGAAAATTTCATACAGCAGCAATAAAAGATGATAATAGCCTCTGGATGGCTGGGGATAATTTCTATGGATATCTGGGAATAGGAAACACAGATAATTATGATTATCCTGTGAAGGTTATGGATGATGTTCGGTTTGTTCAGGTAACATCCCACCCCTCTGCTGAAGAAAGAGACACTCAGGTTTATGTTATCACTACCTCCAATACACTTTATGCCTGGGGTAAAAATTCCGAAGGTCAATTGGGCGATAATACAACTGATGATAAAATATTACCAACACTTATAATGGAAAATATTATAAAGGTTGCTGGGAGTGGAGTCCATACAATTGCTATTGATACAGATGGGAAAGCATGGGCATGGGGTCGAAACTATGATGGTCAGCTAGGTGATGGTTCTCAGTTAGGGAAAATTTCTCCAGTTGCTGTTAGTTTAGCTTCCAATGTAAAAGATATTACACTTGAAGACAGAGCTTCTATAGCTGTATTAAATGATGGAAGTGTTTATTCCTGGGGAGCTGGTTGGTGGGCTTCAACCATTACACCTCAGGTTAAAACAGTTTCGGTTTCAGTTAATAATATATATTCATGTTCGAGTAATACTTACCTCCTTGATATTAATAATGACCTTTGGGCAGTAGGAGAGAATGGCAATGGGACAATTGGTGATGGAACTACAATTGGAAGGAATGATCCGGTAAAAGTTCTTTCGGATGTATCTTATGTTAATGGCGAACATTCGCATGTCCTTGCACTAAAGAATGATGAAACCTTATGGAAGTGGGGAAATAGTATCGTTTCTCCAGCAGAGTTTATGGCAGATGTGCTTAATGTTTCTGCTGGTGTTACCTTTGATTTTGCAGTTAAATCTGATAACTCGGTATGGGTATGGGGGTATGAACCATCCTATGGTGCGACTGGCGACCCCAATATACAGGCTCAAAGTAGTCCTCAAGAGGTTGTCTGGTAGGGCTTGAGCAAATGAAAATATTAATAATTATAAAATAAAAAATTATTGGATCAGGAGATAAAATGCGAAGAATCATCTTTACTTATAATTTCACTATTTTCAGGTTCTATCCATTCCCAGGAAAAACCAAGAACAGCGGTCATCCCTTTTAATGCAGTAGGTGTTTCAGAAACAGAATCTGTTACTGCTTCCAGCTTGTTTGAAACAGCCCTGGTTCAGACTGATGCTTTTCTTGTAATAGAACAGAATCAAATGAAAGAAATTCTGGAGGCTCAGGCTTTTACCCTAAGCGGTTGTACAGACGAATCCTGTGCTGTTGAAATTGGAAAACTTCTTGCCGCAGAACAGATTGTTCTTGGTTCTTTTTCCAGTCTGGGATCAGGATATATTTTAAATGCCAAAATAATTGATGTAACTCTGGGACAGAATATAAAAGCAGAAAAGGTGAGTTTTGCCTCTCTTGATGAACTTTCAGATTCAGCTGATTTACTTGCATACAAACTGGCCGGACTTAAACAGGGAGAGCAGGAAACCAGCTCAGCCTATGGGGATGAACTTAGGAAGGAAGCCTATGAGCAGTTTCAAGAACAGATAGAACAACTGGAGAAAGATTCAAACTCTTTAGCTGATGAAGAAGTTTCCGGTTTCCCCATCCTTGTAGAAGATCTTTTAAAGCAGATGATAGATAGTAAATACACTTTTGCTGACCTTGAAGCAAGGGCGGATGTTCTCCTTTTTCAATCCAGGAGTAATAAGGAAGATTATGAAAGATCTGTTCAGATTAAAAGCTTAACAGAGGAGCTTACATATTGGGAATTGAAGTATAAAAAAGAGGAAAAAGCTGTAAAAAGAAGAAACATCTTTAAATATGTGTTTGGAGGCCTTGCCATAGGTTCTTTGGGAACTTCAGGAGTAACCTGGTATCTGGGAAACGAAGCCTATACAAATTATGAAAATGCAGCCTTTACAAGTGAAGCCATAGATTACAGAGACGAATCCCAGATGTACGACATAATAAAGCTTTCGGCTGGGGGTGCAGGTATTACCTTTACTGCATTGACGTTATTTAATTTGTTTAAAAAAGATAAACGGCCGGAATTTGGGCAAAAGATTGAGGTCTTATCCAAACAGATTTCAGAGCTGGAGGCAGAGTAATGAAAGTAATTAAATTTCTTGTAATAGTTATTTTATTGTCGCTTTTAATCTCCTGTCCTGATTATAATAATCCTATTGACCCTGATGCCGATGATTACCAGGGGTGGCCGATTTTGGGAGAAGGGGAGGAAGGAGAACCCTGGAATTTGTCCGGAATAAGTCCGGGAAGTAACACTGGAACTGATGATTTGACTCCTTTGATCAGTTGGCCGGATATGGAAAATGCTGATCGATATGAAATGCAGTGGGCTCCTTCCATAGAAGATGTACCCGGTTCGACTGTTAATAATATTATAGATTCGGAATACCAGATTTCAACAATGTTGTCTAGAGAAAGCTATGTTTTCTGGCGTATTAAGGTAATAAATAGTGCCGGAGGAACCAGTAGTTGGAGTGAGATCTTTAGTTTTATAATTCCACCGGTAGATATTGGAGATGCACATGCAGGTGGAATTGTTTTTTATCTAAGCTACACCGGCGGTCTGGTGGCAGCGGTAAGTGATCAGAGTGCATCTCAGGTATGGATAGAGGGAGGCTCGACACAAACTACTGAAAATTGGAACACTTCTACAGAAATAGGAACAGGTTCTGCAAATACTGATGTAATTATAGCTCAAAGTGGGCATACCGGAAGTGCCGCACAAGTATGCAGAGACTATGCCGGTGGTGGTTATAATGATTGGTTTCTGCCTTCAAAGGATGAACTAACTCTTATGTATGGACAAAAAGGAGTGATTGGAGGTTTTGCAGTCGACCTCTATTGGAGTTCGTCGGAGAGCCATTCGCACTACGCATGGTTACAGAACTTCACCGATGGCAATCAGTTCAACTACTATAAGAACAGCACTTATGGAGTGCGTGCAGTGAGGGCTTTTACCTATTAAACTATTTAACTATTAATAAATATAGGTAAAGAGAAGGTTAAAAAGAGTATTAAATAAAACTGGGGGTGTGGGGGCTGATAACTGGTCAGTTTAGTGCTGAGAACTGAATTCACCCCAGAAACTGATAAATAGTAATCAAGGTGGTAATAACCAAAAATCCAATAGACATCATTGCTGTTTGCCTGTTGAACCTTTTATCCGAAGAATCAAAGCGTCTATCCATCTGCTGCTGCATAGTTTCAGATCTCTGATCCATCCTTTTAAATCCTTCCCTGACCTCAGTTATAATCTGGTTAAATCTACCATCGATTTTAATCAATTCCTGTTGGAACTCGGAATGTTCCATTCCGTTGTCCTCTTTTTTTACCAAATTACTGGTTAAAAGAGTAATATATCTGTGTAAGGATTTTCTGTTTTTAACCTCTACAGCTTCTTCGAGTTCTTCTTCTAATAACTGTGCTAAATCTGCCATTACCATGCTCCTTATAGTATAATATGAGGGCAGGACTTTGTAAATAATACAAATTCATCCTCTACCACTTTATATGGGGCAAATTAAGATTTTACTTCAAAGTTAATTTTATTTTCCCCTGGTTAACTACAATAAGGTGTATTTATATTGAATATACTTGCATAATGGGAATTCTCTAAATAAGATAATCCAGGAGCTGTTATGAAGAACACTCTAAATGCTTTTTCTCTGACCCGGCAACTATTAAATTTTAATACAGTTAATCCTCCGGAACTGGAGCATGAATGTGCTCTTTCTCTGGGAAAGATTCTCGAAGAGGGTGGATTTAAAACTGATTATTATGAGTTTGCAAAAGGGCGGACCAGTCTTATTGCTAAAATAGAAGGTAAAGATAACAAGCCGCCTCTCTGTTTTACAGGACATATAGACACTGTCCCTCTTGGTGCGGTTTCCTGGAAGAAAGACCCCTTTAAAGGAGAAACAGAGGGAGATAAGCTGTACGGGAGAGGCAGCTCTGATATGAAGAGCGGTGTTGCAGCTATGGTAATTGCAGCCTTACGATTAGCCCGGGAAAGAGATAACAAAGCTGGTATAACATTAGTTATTACAGCAGGGGAGGAAACCGGCTGTAAAGGTGCGAAATATATGGCTAAACAAGGCACAGTGCTGGGAGAAGCAGGAGCAGTTATAATAGGAGAGCCTACCTCAAACTATCCACTAATAGGACATAAAGGTGTACTTTGGATTGAAGCACTTATTCGTGGAATAACAGCCCATGGCTCAATGCCGGATCAGGGAGTCAATGCTATAAATAAAACTGCCATAGTAATAGATAAACTTGCTAACTATAAATTTGATACGAATCCTCATCCTGTACTTGGCTTACCAACATTAAATATTGGAACAATTTCAGGGGGTATCAACATAAACTCAGTACCGGATAAAGTGCTTTTGGAAATTGATATCAGGACAATTCCAGGGCAAAATATTAATAATACCATTGAAAATTTAAAAACCTGTCTTGGCATTGAGGTGGAAATTAGTACAATTCAGAAAGCAGAAGGGATTGCAACTAATCCTGATGACAAATGGACACAACAGGTTTTTGGAATTATGGAAAAGTACCTTGATGAAAAGATAATTCCTAAAGGAATTACTTACTTTACAGATGGATCTGTGCTTAAACCAGCTTATGAAAATCCTCCAACTTTAATATTGGGCCCCGGAGAACCATCAATGGCTCATAAAACTGATGAATACTGTTATATATCAAAAATAGAAACTATAACTGAGGCATACACAGATATTGCCTTTAACTGGTGTAAATAGAAATTGATTTTTGCTCAATAGTCAATTTTTCAAGCATCTTCTCATCTGCTCCTACTCCTATTCCTGGAATATCCAAAACTGTCATTTGCCCGGGACCGGACAATTCCATTGGTTTACTTCCCAGGTCACGGGTATAGAACCTATCTGTTGGGAAAATATCACTTGGGTATTTAATATTGGGCAGAGTCGCCAATGCAAGGCAATGATTTCCTCCAATGGAACTTTCCAGCATACCGCCAATCCAGCAGGGAATATTATTTCTCATACATATACTGTTAACAGCAATAGCATTGGTAATACCGCCAACCCTTCCTGGTTTTATATTAATCCAGTCACATGCTTCAATCTGTATTGCCTTTTCGGCTCTATCAGGACTGTTAATTGTCTCATCAAGACAGACTGGAGTATTGATTGATTTTCTAAAAGCAGCATGATCGATAAGATCATCATACATAAGGGGTTGTTCAATCATTGCAAGATTATAATCGTCCAGTCTGGTAAGCATATCTGCATCAGCCATTGTATATGCACTGTTGCAGTCAACATGAAAAGTAGAGTCCGGGAACTCTTTTCTTACAGCCTTAACCATATCAAGTTCCCATCCAGGACGATATTTAAGTTTGATTCGTTTAAAACCACCTGTAAGAGCTTCCTCAATTTTTCCAAGTAATGCATTGTGGCTGTCCATTATTCCAAAATCAGCTCCAACATCAACTGTTTTTGCTTTTCCACCAATCATTTTATACAGGGGCTTTCCCTTTGTACGGGAATAGCAGTCCCACCATGCAAGATCAATACCTGCCTTGGCAAACTGATTACCCTTAACAGTTGACATTATTTTTTGAAGTTCTTCCCCTGACCCAATTTCTTTACCAATAATAAGGGGTGCCAGAAAATTGACGGCTGTAAGAAATGCTCCAGCTGTTGATTCCGGACTGTATGCCGGGTAACGCCCTGGAGTGGCTTCACCCCATCCAACTGTATTTCCTGAAGTAAGTTTTACCAAGAGAGAATCTACTGTGTAAATATCACCCGAGGCTACTTTGAATGGGCTTACCAGGGGCATGGCTACCCGATAAAAATCAAGTCTGTCAATTTCCATTGTTATTTCTCCATGTATAGTTCAAAGTAATCTATTTTAACATAAAAATGTTATAAAATTAATTCATATTATAATCTTCCAATTTAATATTATAACAAATTAAATTTATGATAATGTTAAAATAAAAGACAATTAAGAAAGAATATATAAAAAAACAGGGTTGTAATTACTCTTTTGCGCGATTTTTAGAAAGAAATATATTAATATCACTAACAAAAAAGTTGACATGCTGGAGACATGGGTATAGTATTTTTTTATTACTCCCACTGGGAGATATTATAAGGAGTCACATATGAAAAAGGGTTTTTTAATGGCATTGATAATCGTTCTGATTATTTCTGTTATTCCATTTAGCTTAAGTGCTAAAGATATTACAATTAAACTTGCTCACCTCAATGCTCAGCAGCCTTTCGATATTCCGTCAGCTGCAATGGCTGCAGCTTTCAAATCTGCAGTAGAAGCTAATTCCAATGGTGAAATTAAGGTAGACATCTATGCAAGTGGTGTTCTTGGTAAAGAAAGAGAAACAATGGTTCAGGTAAAAAGCGGTGTAATTCAGTCTTACATCTCTTCTACCGGTGGTATGTCAACATACTATCCTATGATAGATATAACAAACATGCCGTTTGTTTTTTCCAGTCTTAATGTTGGTTACAAGGTGTATGATGGTAAATTCGGACAGGATTTAGCGGCAGATATTGAAAAAAAAGCTGGTTTTCATGTTCTTGGTTTCGGTGAATCCGGAGGTTTCTTTGTTATAACCAATTCAAAAAGAGAAATCAGAAATCCAAGAGATATGAGAGGTGTTAAGATCAGAACTATGACTGTTCCTCTTCATATGGAAATAATTAAGTCTATTGGTGGTTCTCCTACACCTATATCATGGTCAGAAGTTTATACTTCCCTTCAAACTGGTGTTATTGATGGACAGATGAATCCTGTTTCTATAATCAATATGGCAAAATTTTACGAAGTACAGAAATTTGCTACTCTCACAAACCATATCTATGCTCCATACATCTGGGTAATGAACCCAAGATTCTATAATGGACTTTCTGCTGCTCATAAATTGATAATTGATGATGCAGCCAGAACTGCTATTTTAGCAGGTCGTGGTTTAAGCAGAATTATTGATTCAACAGACAAGGGACTTCCTGTTCTTGTATCAAAAATGAGTGTTTATGTTCCAACAGCTGCCGAGATGCAGCAGTTTAAGGACCTTTCAATTCCTGCTGCTTCTGCATTTCTTGAAGATAAGTATGGTAGTGAAGGTAAGATGTGGATTAATAAATTCCTTTCTGCAATTAAAACTGCTGAAAGAGAACTTGGCTACTAGAATTTAGTATACAATATATAACCTGGAGCAATCTATTTAGAGCTGCTCCAGGTTTTTTTAGGAAGGATTATGGATACTAAAGAAAATGGATTTATTAAATCGATTCGTACTGGTTCCAATTTACTCAATAAAGTTGTAGAACAACTCTGTTTAGTATCAATGGCTAGTATGACTTTTGTAGTCTTACTGGGCGTTTTTTTCAGATATATCTTGCAAATGCCTCTTAGCTGGACAGAGGAATTATCAAGATATCTTATGATATGGGCGGCATCTCTGGCTATCAGCCTCGGTATTAAAGGAAACGATCATGTTGGTCTGACTATCCTTGTAGATAGTGCTAAATCAAAGATCGGTAGAGTAATTCTGGAAACACTTATATTTTTTATAACATTGATATTTCTTGTTATAATGATTTACTACTCAATTCAGATGGTTATTGAAGCTAAATGGCAGATTTCCCAGGGACTGGGTATCACCATGGTACTCCCGACTCTTGCAATACCTGTGTCGATGATTATTGGACTGGTTCAGTTGGTTTCCAGATATATTCTCGATCTGGGAAAGGGCGGGAATGCTGATTTCGAAAGAGAAATTATTGATATCTAATATTAGGATGATTCTATGTTTATATCGTTGATATTTATTTTTGCAGGAGCACTTGTTCTTGGTGTTCCTATAGGTTTTACCATTGGAATTACAGGCCTTCTTGGACTGTACCTGATGGGAAATGATATTGCCATGTTTACAATGGCACCACTTCAGTTCTTTTCGGGACTGGATATGTTTACCCTTATGGCTATGCCGTTTTTTATACTTGCCGGAGAGATAATGAATAAGACCGGTATAACAACACGGCTTGTTAAGTTTTCCAACATTCTTGTAGGTCACTGGAGAGGGGGACTTGCTCATGCAAATATTATGGCAAGTATCTTTTTTGCAGGAATGACCGGTGCAGCTGTTTCAGATACTGCTGCCATTGGAACCATGCTTATACCGGCTATGGAAGAGGATGGATATGATCTCGATTTTTCAGCAGCTGTAACAGCTGCATCCTCTATAATTGGACCAACAATTCCACCTTCCAATATGATGGTAATCTATGGTTCTCTTATGAATGTTTCTATTGCCGGTCTTTTTGCTGCAGGGTTTCTTCCTGGTTTGGTTCTGGGTGGTTTACTTATGATCCTTTCTGCTATTATCTCAATTAAAAGGGGATATCCCAGGAGTGCTAAAACTACTTTTATGGAAAAACTTATAGGGTTAAAAGATGCTATAATTCCATTATTAATGCCTATTATAATACTGGGAGGGATACTTTCCGGAATATTTACTCCTACCGAAGCAGCTGCTGTTGCGGTAGCTTATGCTTTAATAATAGGTTTTTTTGTACTTAAAAGTTTAAAGCTTGTGGATCTTCCTCCTATGTTTATTAATACTGCTAAAATAACAGGTGTAGTATTTCTAATTATAGGGACTGCATCAATTGTCAGTTGGGTTCTGGCTATAAACCAGGTTCCTCAGGCAATTGCAGACTTTCTTCTTTCTACTACCGGAGACCCCAAAATTGTTCTTCTTTTAATCATAGTTTTAATGCTGATAGTGGGAATGTTCATGGATATTGCTGCAGCCCTGATAATTCTAGGGCCTATATTGCACCCTATAGCAGTTTCCATGGGTATGAGCCCCATTCATTTTGGTATAGTTATGGTTCTTTCTCTTAATATTGCACTAATGACACCTCCTGTTGGAGCTTGCCTTTTTGTAGTATGCAGTATAACAAAGCTTAAACTTGGAGAGATTAGTAGAGCAATAATTCCATTTATCGCAGTAGAGGTAGTTGCACTTTTTATTATTGCCTATGTACCTGTTATTTCTACTTTTCTTCCGAGTCTTTTGGGATATTTTTAGATAGCATATTCAGTTTGTCGCTGATTATTTATAAACCGCAGGTTCTATTCCTGCGGTTTTTTTGTGACCAATATAGAAAATATTAGTATATTTTATATAGGAAGGCTAAGGAAATAAGTAATGTCACGATAAAAATATTATTTTCGTAGTAAGCCTGGTCGGAAGCAAGCTTCCTGCTCGGCAATGCAACCGAAGGAGGATGATATGACAGCAATAATTGTTTGTTTATTAATGGTAGCAGCAATAATAGGTATTTATGTGTGGTGTCTTCATAGAGAGAATTCAGATTGTGCATCATTTAATAAAAAAGCAGACAATCACTAGTAGAGACGTTGCAATGCAACGTCTTTACTTGTACTTGTAGGTTCATAGAGAGGTTTCAAAGCCCCAGAGCATCATACATTATCTGTATAGGATCAATTATTCTTGTTTTAGTAAAGTTGGAGATCTGCATTCTGCATGCACCGCAATCTGAAATAATTATATCAGGATTGTGATCTTCAAGAGATTCAACCGCTATTTGTCCCAATGCATCAGTAGTTTCTTTATTCTTCTCTTTAAATCCATAACTACCGGAAAAACCACAGCAGTTTATATCCTGAATGTGGAGATTGAGATTTGGTATTTCTTTAAATATTTTGACAGCAGGATATGGAACACCTCTTCCTCTTAAATGACATGGTATATGGTAGGAAATTACCTTTTTTAAAGGTTTGAAATTAAAGTTTATCTGCCCTTCATCTTTTAACAGTAGTAGATATTCATAAAGATTCCAGGTGTTTTTTGATATAAGTTCTCCTTCATCTGTACCAAGTATTTCAGGATAGTCATAAATAAGTGTATGACCACAGGAGGTACAGGAGTACAATATATCCCAGCCTTCATCAATAAACTTTGCAAACTCTTTACTGTTCTTGTTTGCAAATCCCTGTGCTTTTACCAGATCACCATTTCCCAGCGCAGGCAGACCACAGCAAACCTGATCGGGAACAGCTACTTTAATTCCAAAATGTTCAAGTATAGCTATAATCATTCTTCCTTCATCAGGAGCATTGGAATTTAGATAACATCCATGGAAAAAAGCAGCTTTTCTCTCTTTAGGTTTGTTAATTTTTATATGATCTACAGGATTAGGAGATCTAATAGATTTCTTTCTAAACCTTTGAAGGGTTTTAAATCTGAATTCAGGAAAAGGTATATCATTTCGTAAACCAATAAGTTTAAATAGTTTTCTCATCATTCCCAGAGATGTAATAAAATTAGTAATAACAGAAAACAGTGATCCAAGCCTTGCAATATAATGAAAATTTGAAAAAAGCAGCTGGGGCAGAGATTTCCTGTGTTTACTTACGTATCTAATCTGTGCTTTTAAAATTAGTTTGGAAGGATCTACTCCGTAAGGACAAGCAAAATCACAACGTTTACACTGTGTGCAGTGAGTAATCCATTTGTCCACTGTTTCAATGCCATCCAGGCGGAATCTTTCTGCATCCGGTCCTGCCTGTTTTGGTCCAGGGTATTCAGGATTAACTTTAAATACAGGACAGTTTTCTACACAAATAGTGCAGCGGATACAGTTTTCGAAGCTTTCTTTCATTTAATGTGCTCCTCTGCATGCTTTGCTGCTGCAATACCTGTAGCAATAGCCATCCCATGGCCGCATTGGTATTTCATTGTTTCGGAGTGGGCAAGAATACTTCCGGCAATAAAAAGGTTATTATATCCGGATTTAAGAACTTTAAAGTTTTCATCAATCAAAATACCGGATTTTTCTAAAGGGTGTCCTAATTTAAAAAAATCCATATTAAACAATTCTTTATCTACTGGTGAGTAAACCGGCAGATTAAATACAGTTTCCTTAAATATATTTTTATCAAGAAATAAACCTCCACTTACAAAGGATCCTGTGGCCAGTATAAATGCATCTGCATTCACGTAATCAGGTCTACCTGGTTTTTTTATAGTTATATTTATAATTGTATCATTTTCTTTTTTAAAATCTGTTATATCAGCAGTGTTATAAAAACTTACACCTTTTTTCTCTGCAATACTTTTAATATTTCTGTACAGGCGCAGACCCGGTATTGATGGCGGCAGAGTTGGTATTTCAAAGAAAATTTTTCCCGTTTCTGTTTCAAGATAATTAATTATTTTTCTGGTTTTAGTTATTCCCAGTATGGCAGGAATCCCAATTTTTTTCTGTTCTATGTTCTGTAGTTTAATCCACTTGCTAAAGGATTCAAGAAAATCTTCATTGTCCATTTTTGCTGCAATGCCCATGGTTGTGTATGTTCCTGCATCAAAAACTGAAACACCGGTATTAGAAAAAATACCTGTAATATAACTTGGAAAAAAATCTTTTATATCTTTAAATGAAATAATATGAAATGATTCACCTGGTTCAATATCTGCATGCTCCATTGTGAATGGCACTAAGGAAGTAGTCCTGTACTTACCAATTGGTGTAAGTATATTTCTATTTTTGCCTATATCACCTAAATAATTAAATCCCTGTTCCTTCATCAGGTCTAAAAAATATTGTAATGAATCAGTTATTCCCTTTTCCCCAATCTTATTGTATGGATGTTCCAGTGGAAAAATATCAATAGATTCCATAGTCTTTTCACCAGTTCCGGCAATATCAATACATCCACTGGATACGCTGCAAATTGGATCTCCTTTGGAAACTACTGCAATATTTAATCCCTTTTCTGCCAAATAAATTGATGCCATAAGCCCGGACATCCCGGAACCTATTACTGCAATATCATACTTCATGTTCAGCCATCCCCAGTAGACTTAAGTATATTCCCTCTACAAGTTGTTCCTCTCTAAGCTGATCTCCGTACAGTAATGGGCGACTCCCTTTGTATCGCCTTTGAAGAAAACGTTTTAAAGTATCCAGAGATTCCTCCGGGCTAACCTGTCCCGTTTCCTGCATAAGTCCAAGTGCCCTGTAGGTGCAAAAACCACCCTGACATGGACCCATACCTAATCTTGTTCTATGTTGAATATCTCCAATATTCTTTGTACCAGTGTCTTTAATTACTTTTTTGACCTTGGATCTGGAAACAAGTTCGCATTCACACATTACATTTTCAATTTTACCAAGTCTTTTTGATACAGGATAACCGGAAAGATCTTCCTGACCCTCCAGGGGAACTTCAGCAGTTGTACATGGTATATTTATTCCAAAATGCTCTGTTATTCTATCAGTCATTTTTTCTGCCATCAATCTATATGTTGTAAGTTTTCCACCAAGGATAGAGAACATGCCGTTTTTATGATCAATTATCTGAAACCCTCTGGAGATTGACCTATCTCCTTCTGTAGCATTCGGAGCCTTAAGTAGAGGTCTTACACCAGTATAGGATCTTATTAGTCTAATGTTGTTAAAATCAGGAAGCATCATTGCAGCTTCGGATCGTATTAAATCTATCTCTGACTGATCAGCAGTAAGATTATCAGGATCATCAACATGTATTGAGGTTGTTCCCGCCAGGCTGACTGTTTCGTTCGGAACAATAATGTCTCCATTTGATGATGGACGGAGCCGGTTTATAACCAGGTTTGAAAGCCGGTGATTGGCAATAATCAAACTTCCTTTAGATAAACTCATAGGTACATCACTTCCTGCCATTCTGGCAATTTGAGATCCCCATGCTCCGGAAGCATTAATAATCACTTTCCCCGTAATTTCAATTATCGTGGAATTGAATTTATCCAGAACTTTTACACCTGTACACTTTCCTCGGGTCTGTACAATTTCAACAACTTTGTGATGAGTAAATATCTTTCCCCCACGTTTTTGTGAAGAAACTACATTTAGCATACACAAACGAAATGGATCTATAGAAGCATCCGGTACTTTAACTGCTTCCAGTAAAACAGGATTTAAGTTTGGTACAAGCTTAAAGGATTCTCCTGGTGTAAGAAGTTCTGTTTTTATTCCGGTTTTCAGGCAGCTGTCAAGGAATTTATCTCTATATTCTAAAGTATCTCCAGGTAATCTTACGAATAGTCCTTCTGTGGGTTCTACACATTTTTTACCAATTTTTCTTAAAATTAAATTTTCTGTTATACATTCTCTGGCGGCTTCCTTATCTTTAACAGAGTATCTTCCCCCGCTGTGCAGCAACCCATGACAGGCTCCGGTAGCACCTGCGGCGAAATCCTTCTTTTCTATAAGACAGTGGTCTATCCCACGAAGTGCCATATCTCTGGCAATACCAGTGCCAGTAGCCCCGCCTCCTATTATGATCACATCTGTTTTTATCATTACAAATCCTGTTTTATTGTGTAAATAAATATAATAAAATAGTATTGATAAATATACAATCATAAAAAACCAAAAAAAATCATAGAGAGACAAATTGTTGTCGTATTTTCATTCCTGGTATCTGGATCATATTATAAATTTATTGGAATAGCTTCCACCTCCTGAAGCGTCCACCTGAAGTAAAACAGACATTTACCCCATATATAATTACAGGGTAAATAATGAATCAATTAAAAAAACAGGATCGCAAACACATGCGTTTGACAGGGTATGATTATTCCCATGCAGGATTGTATTTTGTAACCATATGTACGAAAAACAGACAGCAATTTTTTGGAAATATTAAAAATGGTAAAATGATATTGAATAAATATGGTGATATTGTTCGTAATTATTGGAATAATATACCAGATCATTTTACCAATGTGGAATTGGGTGAATCTATTACAATGCCCGATCATTTTCACGGGATAATACGATTGGATTTCTCCGATAACAAATTGTTTCCGGTAAACCATTTGGATGCGATAAACCATTTGGATGCGATAAATCGCACCCCTACGAGGATTGTAAAAATTGGGGCGGTGGTGCGGTTATTTAAGGCGGGGTGTACCCATGCAATCAATAAAATGGATAATAATTTTGGTGTGACAATTTGGCAGCGAAATTATTACGATCACATTATCCGGGAAAAAAATGAATACAAACGTATAACGAATTATATAATAAATAATCCCCAAATCTGGTAGGATGATGATATTATAAATAAAAGGTATATATTAGAATAACCTCTTGACTTTTGCACATAAGTGCATTACTTTAACATCAAGAATAAGGATAGCTTATGTCACGACCAAAAAAAGAGCGAGTTGTTTACCAGCCGCCGCTGCATGCAGATTTTAAACCAGTAGGAGTTCAGAGGCAGAATTTAGAGCCCCTTCCTCTGGGCCTGGATGAGTTTGAGGCCATTAGATTGGCTGATTATCTGGGTATGGACCATGCCGAGGCCGCAGCGGAGATGGAAATATCCCGTTCGACTTTTACCAGGTTGATTGAAAAAGCCAGGCGCAGGATTGCCAAATTTCTTGTTGAAGGGAAACACCTTCATATAGAGGGAGGAAATATTCATTTCCGTGGGAATCTGATTAGGTGTCACGATTGTGGGCATATGTTCAATATTGGATTTGATTCCAGTATTAGCAAATGTCCGGCCTGCGGGTCAGGAAATCTGATAGATCTTGCCGGTGGTTACGGTCACGGAAATTGTTGTCGGGGACATGGCCATCATGGAAGAATGAAAAAAAGGTGATGCGAAGCATCAGGTTCCTTTTTATCATTTAGCGACAGAGACTTTCCTTTGTTTTTAAATTGTCTATTGATATAGACCAGGAAGGAAAGTGCTCGTAAGCGTATAGGAGGTAATACTATGCCAAGAGGTGATAGAAGAGGCCCTAATGGAATGGGTCCAATGACAGGTAGAGCTGCAGGTTTTTGCAGTGGTTCAAATACACCAGGATTTGCTAATACAGGTGCAGTAGGTGGAT
>DAOWEB010000233.1 GCA_030638735.1 Spirochaetaceae bacterium | reverse complement strand
GGAACCAGAGCTATGGGTGCGCTTGAGTTTCATCCTGCAGTTTCAAGAAAAACAGGTAAATCAGGCAGTATTGAAATTGAAGAGCTGGTAAAACTTGCCTCCCGTGTTTTAAACAACCGGGAATCGTTTGTAACTAAAACAGGTGAAACTGATGAAGAGAAAAGAAGGGCACTCTCTGAAATAATCAGCGTAGGTACTTCAGCTGGGGGTCAGCGCCCCAAGGCTCTGATTGCTATCAATCCCGGGACTAAGAAGATTATTTCCGGTCAGGTTAAGGCTCCGAAAGGTTATGACTATTGGCTTTTAAAATTCGATGGAGTTTCGGGTAATACTTCGAAGGGTGTTATTGCAGATCCTGAAGGGTATGGAAAAATAGAATATGCATATTATCTTATGGCCCGGGAATGTGGGATAGAAATTATGGAAAGCAGGCTTTACAATGAGAATAGCAGGTCCCATTTTATGACCAGAAGATTTGACCGAACTTCTTCCGGTGAAAAGGTTCATATGCTGAGTCTTTGCGGGATGGCCCATTTTGATTATAAAAAAGCAGGTTATTATTCTTACGAACAACTCTTCCAGGTAATGAGGGAACTTAAGCTCCCCCATAATCAGGCTATTCAGATGTATCGAAGAATGGTTTTTAATATAATAGCAAGAAACCAGGATGATCATACAAAAAACATTGCATTTACAATGGATCAAAAAGGCAAATGGAAACTTTCTCCAGCTTTTGATTTAACCTATAGTTACAACCCGGAAGGAGAGTGGACAAGTTCTCATCAGATGACTGTGAATGGGAAAAGAGATGGTTTTATGAAAGAAGATTTAATTCAGGTTGGCAGGTCTATCAGTATACCCCGTCCATCAGATATTATTGAAGAAATTATTGAGATTGTTTCTCGTTTTAATATTTATTCAGATGAAGCTGAGGTAGAGAAAGAAAAAGGCAGAATAATAAAAAGATATCTTCGACTGAAAATTTGAAAACTATTCTCAGGCTTGATCTTTTGCTGGAATTATTACTCTTCCCTCCCCATATCCAGCTTCATTTCAATTTTTCTTGCAAATAATGAGACCACAAGAACCAATGTAAGATATTCAATTATAAGGATTGTATAGATCTCCAAAGGTCTGTATTCAATTACTGTGAGCTCATTTGCTTTTCGGGTAAGTTCACCAAGACCAATCACAGATGCAATGGACGATATCTTTAACATATAGGCAAATTGATTGACCAACGGGGGCAATATATTACGAATGGTTTGAGGAAGTATTACATACCATAAAACCTGAGGTTCAGTACATCCCATTATTCGGGCAGCTTCATGCTGGCTACGGGGAATAGACTTAATACCAGCTCTAAAAATCTCTGCTTCAAAAGCACTGTCTGTAAGAGCAAGAGATATTATTGCAGCAGCCATTATTCCAAGGTCAAGACCAGTTGAAATAGGGAGACCGTAGTACACCCATAGAAGCATAACCAGTACCGGTACAGATCGGAAAAGCTCAACCCACCATCTGTGAACAAAGTTGAGTATCCGGTTTTTAGATAACCCAAAGATCGCAAGTAAAAGACCCAGAGAAATAGAAATAAAAATAGAAATAAGAGAAACTGTAAGTGTAGGAACCAATCCTTTAATCAGGAAAGATAAATTTTGCTGCCCTGCAGAGGTTCCTGGAGACACAGCAAACCATCCCCAGCTGTAACTTCCTGTACCACAGGAAGTTAATATGCCGGTAAAAATAATAAGTAAAAACAGCTTCAGCCGGGAAGATTTATTTAAAATCATTTAAGAGACAGCCACTTATCTTCAAGTTGCTTAAGATAACCACTTTTTGTTTTCATTGTTATCCAGATATTAAGATAGTTAATAAAAATCTGGTCATTCTGGGGAGCAAGAATACCTATACCATTTGAAAATTTAGGTTCTTTAACTGGAATTATCATCAGTTCAGGATAGGTTATAATTAGTTGAGATGCTTCAAAAGTACTGGTAATTGACACATCTGTTCTTCCTGCCAGTACTTCCTGGAAATCTCTGGCCGGAGATTCTACTGATACAATTTTTGCATCCGGAAAAAGAGAAAGTGCCTGTTCCTGAAAGATTGTGCCAAGTGTTACAGCCACAGAAATATCCGGATTATTAAGATCGTCCCATGTCCTGAATCTTCCATCGTTTTTTCTCAGAGTTAATGGTACAGTTCCTACATCAACTACCGGTAATGTGTAACCTGCAGTTTTTGCTCTACCCATACTGTAGGAAGCTCCGGTAGTAATATCATACTTTCCTGCAGCAACCCCGCTTACCAGGTTTTTCCAGTCAGTCGCAACCCACTCAACTTCAACACCCATATCTGATGCCAGTTGTTTTACCATCTCTATATCATGTCCGGCATAGTCACCAGTAGCCGGGTCTTTGAAGCTCATTGGGTTGAAATCTCCTGTTGTACCAACTCTGATGGTGCCTCTTTCCAGGATTGTCTGCAGAGTAGAACGTGTTTCTCCGGAACTGTTATTATCAACTGTCCCGTTAGAACCATTAGTACAGGCAGCTGTAAATGTAAGTAAAATTACGATTAAACCAGTCAATAAAATCCTCTGTCTGTGCTTATACATGTTATTCTTGAAAATTTTTGAATTCATAATATCCTCCGTATTATATAAAGATTACTAAAATTGTAATATAAGTTAGTTCTATAGTTATAAAAGGTCAAATCTTTTATAATAAAGATCGTCCGGGACAAAAAACTCAAAAAAGTCTTGACAATAGAAAAAAGTATATTTAAAATCAATAATTAAGTGCTAAATGTTTTATGTCAAAATGGTAGGAATTAAAATGTATGTTTTTTGATTTAATAATAAATGAAATAATTACTTGAGGACTCAACATTTGTTATACAATAATAAAATTTATTTGTAAATTTCCAACATAAATTGCCATTAAATATAGTTGAAACTTGAGGTGCACTGCATTAATAAACAAATGGAGTCACAATATGAGTTATGATACAGAATGGCATTTTGTAGGAGAGGTAGGGGAACCAGCTTTTGAGAATGGAGCATATACATATTCTTTAAAGCCTTTAAGATTTATAAAAACTAGTAATGGTGTAGTTAGAATAGAAGGGTTTGTTTCTATATATCCTGAAACATATTTTTCACAATCCTGTTTTACTTTACCTGAAGGGTATAGACCAGTAGAGGGAGCCCTAAAACTTCAAGACTTTCACGGTACCAATTCAGACTATGTAGATATCAATACTGCTGGAGAAGTTTCTCCCAATTGGTTAAATGCAGAAATAAATGTTTCTTTTTTTGTAGGTCCAGCAGCACTTGAGTTTCTAACATGGGAAGCAGGATCGTATAGTATAAATGATATTCGGATGTATGGTGGAACTGCGTATGTATCACAAGTAAATAACAATACTTCTACACCTGGAACAAATTCTGATTGGGATGAACTTAAAGGAGACAAAGGTGATCAAGGTATTCAAGGTGTACCAGGACCTTCTGGAAACTTAGAAAATGTAGCAGTAGGAACTATCTGGATGTTTGATGCTAATAATTCAGGAGGTGGTGGGACACCATCAGGAGCTTCAGGAGCCTGGTCAGATAATGGGACAATGTCTGGGTGGTATGCATGTGTTTCGGCTAACTCCATTTATGGTTGTCCTGATTTGGTTAATAAGTTTTTAATGGGAAAAGTTATCTCAGGAAGTGGAATAACTGGTGGAAGTAGTACACACACAATTTTATTATCAGAATTACCAACACATACACACATAATAAATCATGATCATCCGTCTTTTTCTTCAGGCACTGTGAGTGCATGGCATAAGCATGGTTATTATGATAAACATGCTGCGACTGACGCAGAATTTGATAGAACTAATCAACAGAAAGCTTCTGATTGGGATCAAACAGACTATTATAGAACTACATTAAACCCTTCAGCTAATCATACACATACTATAAATGTTCCATTATATTCTGGTTCTTCAGGTGATGGTGGTTTTGCAAATAATCCAATTGATATAAAGCCAGCTTATTATTCATTAATATTTATAAGAAAATGTTCATAAAGGAGAATAGGAAATGAAAGCATTAGAATTAGAAACAGGTTTAATATTAAAAGAGAAGAATAGGTATATTGACAGAGAATTAAACAGTATTACATTTGTGTTTTCTGTAAAAATTAAGTATGGAACAGTTGTAACTGCTGAATTAGCGCCAAAAGAAAGAATATTACAGGTTGATATAAATAAGAGTGAATCATCCAAACTATGGAAGTTCATGAAGGATATAACATTTGAAAACCTTATGATTTTTATTTTACAAAATAAAGATTTTATTCACTTACAGATTGATGGAAAAAGAACAGATGAAAATGAAACAGAGTTTAGATATTTAGAACCCTTTTATAATACATTATTCATTTACTTACAGCAATTTGACGAAATAAAGATAATAGAAAT
>DAOWEB010000039.1 GCA_030638735.1 Spirochaetaceae bacterium | reverse complement strand
CAACTTGAACTACCATATCTTCAGGATAAATTTCAGATAATTCGTAACATTTTGTTAATATTAGATTTTTAATTTTGTTCTTATAATTCTTCAGTTCTATGTCCGATAATATGTAATTCAATCTAATTTTAAAGCTAGCATGCTTGAAAGATTAAGGAAAATAATAATTGATTACGTAGATCATTATTCATTAGCGCAAAACACTAAAACACATTGGAGAAAACCTCTTATTGCAAGAAATCTTGATATAATAAAAGATTTTAGTGATATTTTCAGCTCTGATTTCAGCTATTTTTACAATGAAGTGAATATCCCTCTAAGTACAACACTAAGAAAACAACTTATACAGGAATATGACAGAAAAATATCCGGCCTTGAAAAATTTTTAGATAAGAATATAATTTCAAATCTGGAAAATCAGGTAAAACAAATATTTAAGGAAGATAGTATTGATTTTTTATATCTTTCACCTGTAATGCAGAAACAGTTTTTGGAAAAAATTAAAGATAAGGATTTGCTGGAAGAAACCCGTAAAATGAATACCCTTTTACTAAAACAAATGGAAAAAATGTTAACTGCCAACACAATTAATTTTGAAGAATCCGATATAGAAAAATTCAATTTAAATAATCATGCAGAACAAATTGGAAATATTATTTCTTCGTTAAAATATGACATTCTAAAGATACCTTCTCCTAAAAAAAACATAAATTACAGTTTAATGGCCTCTTTTATAAATTCTGCTTCTATTAGTTTACTTTATGATCCGGTTTAAACAGCCTGAATTCACAATAATTCTTATTTTTTAACAATTTATGAACATAGTCAGGCTTATCCATCTTGAAAATCAGAGTCATTTCCAGTATACTTTTATGCAAATCAAGTATAGAAAAAGGATAAGAAATGTCAGAAAAAAAGATGGTTACGATTGACGGAAATACAGCTGCGGCACATGTAGCTTACGCCTTCAGTGAGGTAGCAGCGATATATCCAATAACCCCCAGTTCACCAATGGGAGAGAATGCAGATGCGTGGGCCAGTACAGGTCTTGAAAATGTATTTGGTAAAACAGTTGATGTTATAGAAATGCAGTCTGAGGCAGGAGCTGCCGGAGCTGTCCATGGTGCACTTAGCGGTGGAGCACTAACTACTACATTTACAGCCTCACAGGGGTTGCTCCTTATGATTCCCAATATGCATAAGATTGCCGGAGAAATGCTGCCAACAGTATTTCATGTATCAGCAAGATCCCTGGCAGCACAAAGCTTATCAATTTTTGGAGATCATTCTGATGTAATGTCAGTTAGAAATACCGGTTTTGCAATGACAGCAGCAAACTCTATCCAGGAAACTATGGATATGGCTCTAATTGCACATCTTTCATCCCTTAAAACACAAGTTCCATTTGTAAGCTTTTTTGATGGATTTCGAACATCCCATGAAATTCAAAAAGTTGAGCAAATTACTTTTGAAGAAATTGAATCTTTAATAGAACCAAAATATATTGAACAATTTAGAAACAGGGCAATGAGGCCGGAAGAGCCAATTATTAAAGTAGCTGCCCAGAATGCTGATGTGTACTTTCAGGGTAGAGAAACAGTAAACAAATATTATGATGCAACTCCAGCCATAGTCCAGAAATATATGGACAAAGTTGCTGCTGTTATTGGCAGACAGTACCATCTGTTTGATTACATTGGTGCACCGGATGCGGAAAAAGTAATTATTGCAATGGGAAGCGGTTGTGAAACTGTGGACTTTGCAGTGAACCATATGGTTGCTAAAGGAGAAAAGGTAGGAGCCATTAAAGTAAGACTCTACAGACCGTTCTCTGTAGAAGCATTTTTAGGAGCATTACCCGATACATGTAAAAAAATTGCAGTCCTTGACAGAACGAAAGAACCAGGGTCAATTGGTGAACCATTATACCTTGATATTGTTGCTGCCATGAAAGGCAAGGATGTTGAAATTATTGGTGGTCGATACGGTCTGTCCAGTAAGGAATTTACTCCAAGTCATGCAAAAGCAGTATTTGATCACCTTGATGGTAAGGCTTTTCATAATTTTACAGTTGGTATTAATGATGATGTAACAAATCTTTCTATTGAAGTAAAAGAAATAATCGATGTAATTCCAAATGATGTTGTAAGTTGTTTGTTCTGGGGGCTTGGTGCAGATGGAACAGTCGGAGCTGCAAAGAACTCCATTAAAATTATTGGTGAAAACACAAGTAAAAATGCCCAGGCATATTTTACCTATGATTCAAAAAAATCCGGTGGAATTACAATATCCCATCTTAGATTTGGAGACAGCTCTGTTAACATGCCATGGTTAATCGATTCTGCAGACTTTGTGGCCTGCCATAATCAGGCCTACATAGGTAAGTATGACATGCTGGCGCCCTTAAAAGAGGGTGGAACTTTTATGCTTAATTCCAAATTACCTGGATCTGAGGTTTTTGAAAGCCTCACAAGGGATATGCAGGAAGAGATTATTGCTAAAAAAATAAAATTTTATACAATTGATGCCCTTAAAATTGCCGGAGAAACAGGACTCGGAGTTAGAATTAATACTGTTATGCAGGCTGCTTTTTTTAAGGTTTCCGGTATTCTCCCGGAAGAAGAAGCAATTAGACTTATAAAAAAAGCTGTTGCAAAAACTTTCGCAAGAAAGGGTGATGAAGTAATAAAAATGAACTGGGAATCTATAGATAGATCTGCAGAAGCTCTGGAGCTTGTTGAGACTCCATCTGAAATAACTAAATCATTTAATGCACCTTCACTTATTCCGTCAAATGCAGATAATTTTGCAAAAAATATAATAGAACCGGTAATGAGACTTAAAGGCGATGATATTCCAGTATCCCAGATGTCATTCGATGGAATTATCCCTCTTGGTACAGCTGTACTGGAAAAAAGAGGTGTTGCAGCAACAGTTGCTTCATGGGTATCCGAAAATTGTATACAGTGTAACCACTGTGTAATGTCATGTCCTCATGCTGCAATCAGAGCAAAACAGATTGCACCTTCTGAACTGGAAAATGCACCGGAAAAATTTACTACTATTAAATCAAATACAAAAAATGGAAAGGATCTTGAATTTAAAATTCAGGTTTATGTTGATGATTGCCAGGGTTGTGGAGTTTGTGTAGATGTATGTCCATCCAAAGTACAATCTCTTGTAAAGAGTCCAATGGAAACAGAAAAAGAGAAAGGAGAAAAAGAAAACTACGAATTCTTTAATAATTTACCAAATAATGTTCTTGATGGAACAAATGAATCAACTCTTAAGGGAGCACAGTTCAAAACACCTCTGTTTGAGTTTTCCGGAGCCTGTGCAGGTTGTGGCGAAACTCCATATATCAAGCTTGTAACTCAGCTGTATGGTGAAAATATAATTGCTGCAAATGCTACAGGTTGTTCATCAATATACGGTGGTACTTTTCCAACTGTTCCATACTGTAAGGCCGACAACGGTCGGGGACCCACATGGGGTAATTCACTTTTTGAAGATAATGCAGAATATGGTTTTGGTATGAGACTTGCTGTAGACAGTAACAGAACACTCCTAAGAAACAAAATGGACAGACTTCTGGAAATTGGAACAACTTCCGATCTTACTGCTGCACTAAAAAAGAATATTGAATTATGGGAAGATAAAAGCAGTGAAGCCATACTGGCTCAAACTGCAACTGCTCTTCTATTACAACCAGCTTTAAGAGATGCTGAAGGAGAATCAAAAAAGATTCTTACAAAAATGGCTGAACTGAAAGATTACTTCATAGACAAGAGTGTATGGATAATTGGTGGTGACGGATGGGCCTACGACATAGGTTACGGTGGTCTTGATCATGTTGTAGCAGCAGGAAAGAATGTCAATATTCTTGTTCTGGATACAGAAGTATATTCAAATACTGGTGGACAGGCTTCAAAAGCTACTCCAATTGCTGCAGTTGCAAAGTTTGCTAATGCCGGAATGAGAATGGGTAAAAAGAATCTTGCAATGATGTGCATGAGCTATGGATATGTTTATGTCGCTTCCATAGCAATGGGTGCAAACAGGATTCAGACTCAGAAGGCAATTATGGAAGCTGAAGCATACAATGGACCGTCTATAATAATTGCTTACAGTCCATGTATAGCGCATGGTTTTGATATGAGTGAATCCCAGGCAGAGCAGAAAAAAGCAGTTGATTCCGGCTACTGGCCTCTGTTCAGATATAATCCTGAAGGAGAAGAGGGAAAAAGGTTTAAATGGGAAACAAAAGAACCAAAACTCAGCTATCAGGATTTTATTAGAGGTGAAGCAAGATACTCTTCACTCCTGAAAACTGCACCGGATGAAGCTGAAGCTCTTTTCAAAGAAGCTGAAATTGATGCTAAACGAAGAATGAACTTCTACAAAAAACTTGGAGAAATTCTTTAATAACAGATACATGATAAATAGTGTATTTACTAAATAAAAAAACCGCCGTAACTGGCGGTTTTTTTATCTAATCAGTCTTTACAGCCGCAATTTATTGCGGCTCAATTTACGGTTTAAATCTAATTAGAATATCAAATCCTTCTTTTGAATTAACTTCAATACTCCCATCCAGCTGCGATTCTGAAAGTAAAAATATTAACTGCATCCCAAGGGTATTTCCATCCTTTATTCCATCTATATCAGAAAAACCAATTCCGTTATCCTTAATGCTTAATAATATATTTTTATCCTCTACAACCATAGAAATACTAATAGTATTATTCTGTTCTGTTTTATCTGTAAAAGCATATTTTATGGAATTTGTAACAGCTTCATTGAGTATTAAACCAATACTAACAGCCTTCTTTGAATCAAGAACAATATTATCTAAATTCAAATCCAATTTGATAAATTTATTTACTGTATTATATGCTTCTAAAAGAGATTTTAATAAATCTTCAATAAAAATATTCATTGGTAATGATACTAAATTACCAGTTTCGTATAATTTTTCATGTAATATTGAAAGAGTCTGAACTCTGTCCCGACCTGCTTCAAGAATATGTTTTGACTGTTCATTTTCCATACTTCCTATCTGTAAATTCAGGAGACTGGATATTAACTGAAAGTTATTTTTGACTCTATGATGAATCTCTTTCATAAGTGTATTATTCAGTTTTTCAGCTTCTTCAAGTTTACTATTTTTTTCTCTCAATTTCATTATATCTTTGAATCTGGCTATAGAAATAAGTATAGCCCTTTCAAGTTCCTGAGCATCCAGAGGTTTGTTTAAATAGGCAGCAACACCTGCATCTCCTGCATCCACAACCATATCCCCATTCTCATATGCCGTTAATATAATAATTGGAGTTGGGCAGATTTCCATTATTTTCCTGGAAGCATCCAGGCCATTCAACTCCGGCATTCTAATATCCATAAGTATCAGGTCCGGGTTTAGAGACTGAGTAAGCTCCAGAGCTATATACCCATTAGAAGCTTTTCCAACTATTTCATACCCGGCACTTGTCAACTCGCCCTCTATCATTTCAGAAACAAGAAAATCATCTTCTGCTATTAAAATTTTTAAGTTTTTACTTTCCTTAATATAGTTCTTCAAGCTTACTGCCTCCAGGGAATTCTATTTCAATTCTCGTTCCATCCTTATTAGATACCCGCATAACACCTCTTAAACTCTGTTCGACAATATTTTTTATTAAATACATACCTACATTTTTAAATTCAGACTTAAGAATTTCTACAGGATATCCAGGACCATTGTCTTTAAATGTGAGTATAATTGTTCCCTCTTTCTCTTTCATCTCAATTTCTACTGTTAACTTTTCTCCCGGGCTTGTTGCATGTTCAATAGAATTTGAAAACAGTTCATTAATAATTATAGCAATGCTGTGACTTTGATCAGCATCTAAAAAAATATCAGAAGGGATTATTTTTGTATTAATTACCCTGTCCTTTGGAATTAGATGATTTAATGAATGTATTATTTTTTCTGTTAATTTGGAAACTGATATAGCTGTCCATTGTGATCTTGAAAGCATTTCGTGAGCAATACTAATTCCCTTAACTCTATTAATTAGACTGTCTATATGTTCCATCTGAACAACATCCGGATCATTTCCGGATTGTTTTTTCTCTGCATAAAGCATTCCAATAAATGAAGAAAGATTATTTTTAACCCTATGATTAATTTCTCTAAGAAGGATTTCTTTTGTCTCAGAATCTGATTTAGATTGTGCGAGTAAATTTTCAAGTTCTGTTTCTTTATTTTTTAACTCTGTAATATCTGTAGTTGTAGTTAGATATTTATTTTCTGAAAGCTTTATCATTTCAAATTTTACTACAATATCTTTACCCTTCAGTGTCTTATCTGAAAATATCCCTTTATATGATTTATCACCATTATACAATGCAATCAGTTCGTCTTTAAAAGCTTCCAGGGATTCAGGTGTAAATATAGTAATAAAATTATTTATCATCTCATCTTTGCTACCTGCTTCATACAAATCTAAAGCAGCTTGATTCATATTTAATATATTAACTAATTTCAGGCATCTGGAAATTTCATTTGGATATAAATTTAAATAATTAGACAGTTCTAATTCTCCTGATACTGGCAAATTATGCATATATGCTTTTAAAGCTACATAATCCTCTTCCCAAAGGGCCAGAGGAGAGTTTTCAAAATAGCTTCTAAATTTATTTTCACTTTCAATTAATTGTTGTTCCACATATTTTTGTTCAGTTATATTACTTATAGTAATTAGAGATCTATTATCAGAAAGTAAGACTGAATCCAACTTAATGTGTATTTCCCGACCTTTTAAGGTTCTATGTCTTGTTTCATGAGAAAAATTAGGGATTTTATTGTAAATTGAGACCAATTTTTTCTTAAACATAAAAACAGATCCAGTGGTAAATAATTTATCAAAATTAGTAATTAATTCATTTTTACTTTCAGCTTCATACATTTTAAGAGTTGTTTTGTTTACATCAAGGATTTTCAATAATTTGGAACATTTTTTTAGTACTTCCGTATTAGTATCAAGATAAAGTTTGAATTCAATATCATTGGAAACAGGTAATGAATGAATGTATGAAATAATATCTGTATAATCCTCCTCCCAAAGAGACAATGGAGAACTTTCAAAATAATTTCTAAAACGATCTTCACTCTCATGCAATTTTAGTTCAGTTTTTTTTCTTTCTGTTATATCCAGATGAGTACCGGCAGACCGGAGAGGTTTTCCATTATCCGCCCATTCAACAGCCTTTCCTTTTGTCCGTATCCATACCCAACTACCGTTCTTATGTTTCATACGTATATCATGATCAATGATATCACTCTTTTTTCCTGGAGACTTTAACCCGATTCCATCAACCTCTTTAAGATCATCCGGATGAGTATTTTCCCTCCAAAATTTCATTGTTACTGGAGAAATTTCTTCCAATGTGTACCCAATAATCTCAGCCCATCTATTGTTGACATAAAGCTCACCGGTAGGAATCCACTCATCCCAGAGCCCAAGATCACTTCCTGCAAGTGCCAAACCAAGTCTTTCTTCACTTGTTGCGAGCTTTTTGGCTATATTTCTTTGATCTGTGATATCTGTAATAGTTTTAATATATCTGTTATCTGATAAAACAGCACTTTCAACCTGCACATTAATAATTCTACCATCAAGTAATTTATTGGTAGATTCCCTGGAAGGAATCAATTCTCTATTATAGATACATATTATTTCAACTTTAAAAGTTCTATAGGACTCTTCAGTAAAAACACGGGAAAGACTCCAAAGGAGATCCTCTTTACAATGAGCATTGTACAACCTGAGAGTTGCAGGGTTTACATCAATAATTTTTACCAGATCTACACATTTTTTTAATATTTCAGGGTTTTTATCTAAAAGACTCTGAATATCCATATTACTGGAATTAACTAATCCATCCAAATAAGTAATAACATCAGAATAATCCTGTTCCCATAAAGAGAAAGGGGAACTCTCAAAGTAAGATCTGTATCGTTTTTCACTATCAGCTAGTTTAAATTCTGCCTGTATTCTTTCTGTAATATCTAAATGAGTACCAGACATACGAATAGGTTTTCCATCCTTATCCCATTCAAATACTTTTCCTCTGTCTAATATCCAAACCCAGCTGTCATCCTTATGTTTCATTCTAAATTGATGTTCATATATTTCAATCTCT
>DAOWEB010000321.1 GCA_030638735.1 Spirochaetaceae bacterium | reverse complement strand
GTAGAGCTAAGGGCATATAATTCTGAAGGACACAGTGCTCATAAATAATTGCTGTTTATTAAATTATTCCTGTACTAACCCTTGTTAGTACAGGATACATTTATTCAATTCTATTTACTATTTAAAGGTGAATCTGTTCTATGTGGAACTTTCCCTGATGGCACATGTTTTGATGCTGATTCCAGATAGTAGTTATAATCACCCTCAAAAATTCTCATGGCTCCATGATCAATTTCAAATACACGATTAACAATATTTCGCAGGAAATAACGGTCATGACTTACAATTATAATGGTTCCTTCAAAATCCTGGAGAGCTTCAAGGAGAACTTCTCTGCTGGCAATATCAAGATGATTTGTCGGTTCATCCAGAACCAGGAAGTTTACTGGCCCAGCCAGGAGACAGGCAAGCATAACCCTGCTTTTTTCTCCCCCCGAAAGGATACGGATTTTTTTATCTGCATCATCTCCGGAAAATTGGAAAGAACCCAGTAAATTTTTAATGTATCCGATGGATTCATTGGGCAGTCGTTCTGATACTTCTTCATAAATGCTGTTAGCAGGATTTAGAAGGTCACAGGAATATTGACTAAAATATCCCATATTTACACTGGCACCAATCCTGCAGATACCATCTGCGGCTTTTGTCTGATTGGCAATAACTTTTAATAGGGTTGATTTCCCTGCTCCGTTTATTCCTGTAAGTGCAATTTTGTTTGTTCGTTCTACTACTCCGCTAATACCGCTGAAAACAGGATGGAATGATCTATCAGGAAGGGGCCAGGTTTTTGTCAGATTATCCATGGAAACCACAATATCCCCGCTTCTGGATATGGGGTTCAGTTTTAATTTGATAACTTTCGGGCTTGGTGGAACAATTATTTTTTCTACTTTTTCAAGCATTTTTACTCTGGATTGAACCTGTGCAGCATGAGATGCTCTGGCTGCAAAGCGTGCAATAAATTCTTCTTCTTTTGCAAGCATTGCCTGCTGTCGCTTGCTTCCAGCAATTAGTTGTTCTCTTCTAATTTCACTTTCCCTTAAATAGAAGTCATAATCACCACTGTATGTCACAATATTTTCTGCTGCAACTTCTATAGTTCTATTGCAGATACGGGTCATAAAATCTCTGTCATGGCTGGTCATCATTACAGCACCCTTAAAAGATTTCAACCATTCCTCCAGCCATATTATTGTTTCAATATCCAGATGGTTTGTCGGTTCGTCTATAAGTAGTACATTTGGGTTTAGAACAAGAATACGAGCCAGAGCAATCCTCATTTTCCATCCACCACTGAATGTATCTACCGGTTGATTTTGTCTTTCCAGAGGTATTCCCAGACCATCCAATATTTCTTTGGCATTATCTTCCAGTTCGTATCCGCCAAGATTTTGAAACTCAGATTGTAATTCACCGTACTGGTTCATAAAAGTTTCCATATCATCATCATTCATTGCTGACATAGCTTCCTGGTCTGACATTAAATGTTCCATCTCTGACATTTTTATACTTGCTTTATAAACACGACCGGCTCCTGTAAGAACCTCATTTAAAACAGAATGTCCGGACATTTCTCCCACATCCTGAGAAAAATAGCCAACAACAACACCAGGATCGATAGTAACTGAGCCTTCATCAGGCCTTTCCTCTCCATCAATTAGTCTGAATACTGTTGTTTTTCCGGAACCATTGGGGCCAACCATGCCAATTTTATCTCCAGGGCGAATTAGAAACCCTGCATTATTAAAGAGTATCCGGCTGCCGTAGGCAACTTTTATATTTGATAGATTTACCATTATATTTACTCCGGGAAAAGTTCAATCTTAAAGTGAGAAGAGTCTATCTTAATCTATTTGGACTGTCAAATATGCTGAGCTCTAAAAAATTATCATTGTATTTAAGCAAAAAAAGAAGTATCCTTAATGTAAGGAGTAAGGAGTAAGGAGTAAGGAATATGAAAATAGTTACCTCAAAAATAACCAGTAAGGGTCAGGTTACAGTTCCTAAAAGAGTGAGAGAATCTCTGGGTATAAAGATTGGTGATTCTATTGCGTATGAAGTTCATGAAGATAGTGCGGTTATAAGAAGAATTCCAAAAATTGATGTTGAGTGGGCAAAATCAATAGAGAACACTTTGACAGAATGGGTAGATGGGCTTGATGATGAATTATAAATCTGGTGAAGTTGTTATAGTTCCTTTCCCTTTTATTGAAAAACCTGTACAAAAATTGCGGCCTGCTTTGGTATTGTCAATTAATCCTGATGGCGAAAATAATAATCATCTTGTGCTGGCAATGATAACCAGTGCAAAAAGAAGCCGTTGGGAAAGTGATGTTCTTCTGAATGATTGGCAGTTTGCCGGTTTAAGGGCTGAATCCGTTGTTCGCTGGAAAATATTTACTATCGAAGCTGTACTTATTCTGGAAAAACGCAGCGATTTAAGCAGAGCTGATTTACAGGCTGTCAGAGATGGATTTAGTAAAATATTCGATTTTTAAAAATTTTAGTATCATTTTGAACTCCAATTTTCCAAATTCCTTTTTCAATATATGCTTCAATTGTTTGCCTGTTTGCTTTGTTGATAAGATTGATGTTTTGAAGACAATTGTGATCTGCTTAAGGAAAAATGAGTCCCCGGGGACTCATTTTTTGTTCAATTTGTAAGTTTTTCTGATAAAATATTGGCAGAAAATGATTTGGAGGAAATTTGATGAATGCAAATCTATTGGTTGATGGAAGGCATTCTTTTGGTTCTCACTACTATTGGTCTTCCTTTGAAGAAGATGCAAATACTGCCATTCTTGTTGCATTTCAAGCTGGAGTTAAGATTCTTCGTAGTAAAGACACTTTAAGCTTTATGTGTATTCCTGCTAGGGCTTTTTAGCTAGTTTTTTCTTCAGTCCTTCCTTCTCTCCTCCTGGGGAGCTGAGGAAGGACAGCCTATTTATTGGGAAGATGGAGTGGATATTTTACCAGAATATATTCAACAGAAAACTAGAAAGATAGAGGATTAAGCCTCAGTAATTTCTGATTGCATAATTATCGCACTAAAATATAAATAATATTATTTATTCCAATAACCATTTCCATGCAGGAACTACAGAAATATCAATTTTTTCGCCTTTAAGAAGATATTCCTCATAAACAGTAATTATAGTGGCTTTTTGTGCTTTTAG
>DAOWEB010000070.1 GCA_030638735.1 Spirochaetaceae bacterium | reverse complement strand
TCCAACTGGAATATCTATTGTGGAATTATCAGATTGCTCTATAGCTTCCTGTGCATAAATAAAACAAATTACAAATAAAAATAATATTAGTGATATTCTGGTTTTCATAGTTTGTACCTTGCTGTTTTAATGCCTATTCAGGCAGTATAGTATACAGAATCTTTGCCTCAGCCATAGTCTCCTGCTCCTCACTTTCTGTTTCTTTAATAAAGATACCTCTTGTTGCCATTCCCAGATCTTTGAAGTCTGTAATAACATCAGTAAATTGTCTGGTAGATGCTATGACTTTTATTGTCTCTGTTCCGAAAGGAGGCACAAGCTGAAATTTAAAAGGGGAAGTTTTTCCGGGGAACTGCAGCATTTGCTTTCCGGGAAGAAAATTGTTTTTTTCATACTGATTAGGAAAAATTTGAACTGTATTTCCATCTACTCCAATAAGATACATTTTTATATAACAGTTTTCCGAAGAAAGAAGGTATATCTTCATATATTCGTTTTCTCTAAAAACTGCTCCATCTCCACGGCTGGTAGTGACATAAATATCAAGTTCAGATTTACCATAAAGATTGTCAATCTCACCAGCCATATTTTCAATTTTTTCAATATCTGTTGGAATTACCTGCATTCCCAAAGGCACTATTCCCATAGGTAGTTCCATCTCAGTCTCTGCCATTACCTTGCTGAATGCATTACTGAAAATTTTGAGATTAAGTTTAATTGAGGGACCTTCCATACTGTAGGTCCCAAATACAAGAAAGGCTCCCAGTTTCATCTCTTTGTTTTGGGATAGTATCTTTGCAGCATCCGGGCCAAAAACCGGCATCACATCCGATAAAATAAGATCAAAACTTTTAGTATCCACTACAGCATCCTGTACCGAATTTTGGATATAGGAGGAAAATGATGTTCCAACGCCACTTTCTTCCCAGGTAAAGGTTCCTACATTACAGGTATTTGATCCAATTGAGAGTTCAAAATTGGAATTGTACATTTTCTGTAATTCCATAGATATCAGATTTGTAAGTTCATTTGAAAACAGTAAAGAAAGTGAGATAGAAATAAATAATGTTACTAATATAAGTTTTTTCTTCATTTTTAATTCCTGTACCTATTAAGTATTTAATATACATTATTGTATATCTTAATTCAGAATAATCAATTAAATTATTTTAAGCCTTTTTTTGATACATCATTAATAATGAATAATTTAAAACCTTCCTGCTGCATAGTAATTAAATTTTAATTAGTCTATTATCCCCCCATGAATAACAGTACATCAGGATTTACAGAACTAACACCGGATATAGTTCTTTCAGCAGTTGAAAATGCAACAAACACAAACTTAACAGGTCTTATAACCCCCTTTCCCAGTTATATAAACAGGGTCTATGAAATTGAAACGGATGAAGGAGACAGACTTGTAGCAAAATTCTATCGTCCGGGAAGATGGACAGAAGCTGCATTAAAAGAGGAACATGATTTTATGCAGGATTGTGAGGATAGAGACATCCCTGTAGTCTGTCCTGTAAAACTTTCGGAAGAAAATACCCTTGGTAACAGTAATGGATTTTATTTTTCAGTTTTTCCTAAAAAATCCGGAAGGTTGTTTGAGTTAAACAGTGATGAAGACTATCTACGGGCAGGTGCATTAATTGGCAGAATCCATTCTACCGGAATTAGTAGTAAAGCTGAACATAGGATAGTTCTTGATCCCTCTTTTTCTACTCGCCAGGATCTGGATGAGCTCCTATCCGGAAATTTTATTTCAGGGAATTTAAAGGCAGATTTCAAAAAAGTAACAGATGAGATACTTAATTTTATTATTCCTCTGTTTGAAGGTGTAAAAAAACATCGCATTCATGGAGATTGTCATCTGGGAAATATTTTAAGCCGTCCAGGTATGGATGGGGATGATCAATTAATGATAATTGATTTTGACGATATGGCAATGGGTCCGGCTATGCAGGACTTATGGCTTCTTCTTCCCGGGCATTTATCAGAATCACGAAAAGAGTTGAATCTTTTAATAGAAGGGTATGAACAGTTTTTACCATTTGACTATTCTACGTCCCGTCTTGTTGAACCTCTTCGAGTCATGAGGATAATCTATTTCCTTGCCTGGTGTGCAAGACAAATTGATGATCTGCAATTTCAACATAATTTTCCTGACTGGGGTACAGATAAATTCTGGGAAAATGAAATCCTTGATCTAAAAAAGCAGTTGGACGAGATAAAAGAAACTATAAATTAATCTTCCCCCGGTTTTTTGCCCAGAATATTTGCAATATAACGCAGATTTTCAAGGTAATTGTAGCTTAGGGGATTTACAGATATAACAGCAGCTCCGGTCGCTTCGGTAAGAACCTTAATGCTGCTGCTCTGAAATTCTGGTTGTACAAAAATAATTTTAACATTATCTGTAATAATCTGTTTAATAATTTTTTCGAGTATTCTTGGGCTTGGTTCTTTTCCCGCCTCTTCAATTGCAAGCTGATTTAAGCCGTATAGGTCTGCAAAATAGCCAAAAGAAGGATGGTAGACAAACAATGTGCTTCCTTTTAGATCAGCCAGTACTTCTATTAATTCAAGATGAACTGCTTTAAGGTCGGATATAAACTGATTATAGTTTTCAGTAAAATAAGCGGAGTTCCCGGGGTTTAAATTTTTTAGAGTTTCAAGGATTGTCAAAGCCTGTTTCTGAACAAGAACAGGCGACATCCAGATGTGTGGATCAAGCTGTTCAGAAATAGAGTGATTTTCTGATTCAGAATCCTCTTCATGACTGTGTGCAGAAATTTTACGTTTGACTATACCTTCAGAAGTATCCACTAAATTCAGGTTTGGTAAATTACTGCGAATTTGTTTTAAAAATGAATGTTCAAATGGAACACCTATTGAAAAAAAAGCAGAAGCATTACCCAGTCTTGCAATTTGAATTGGAGTAGGCTCGTAGGTTGCAGGGTTTTGCCCTTGTTTTACCATTACTTCTACATCAATATATTTCCCGCCAATTCTTTCAACAAAATATTTTTGAGGTTCTATACTTACAAATACAGAAAGTAGAGACGTTGCATGCAACGTCTCTACATTTCTTTTCTGGGTACATCCTGCAAGGGGTATTGTGATTGCTAATATCAACAATAATAAAACAGGAATTTGTGTTGCTGGAATTTTTTTTGGTTTGATCATTTTGTGTTCCTTGTCATATGCATCCTGAGAGGGCAGCCTGGTCGGGACTTCGTCCCTGCTCGGCTATGCAACCTTAGCCGCAAGGGTCGGTAGCCCGATCCCTTGGACTGCCCCTACAGGATAATCTTTTTTATCACTACTGATGTTAGGTATACTACTCCGGATATCAAAATAATTGTAGATCCAGCCGGGAGATCTGTTATATAACTTATCATCAGTCCCGAAGAGGTGAAAATAGCTGTAAGACCTACTGCCAACAGCATTATTAACCATATTTTTTTTGCGAAAAATCCAGCAATTGCTGCAGGAATTGTAAGTAAGGCAATAACCATGACTATTCCAATTATTGTTGTCATTAGTACAACTGTAACAGCAGTCATTAAAAGAAGAATAAAATAAAATAAATTTGTTTTTATACCTCTTATTCTGGCAAATTCTTCATCAAAGCTAATGGCCTGAAATTGGTGGTAGAATATAAAGCCCAGAATAATTACGAAAATATCCAAAATAACAAGCAAAATAAGATCGGCTCTGGATATTATTAGTATATTCCCAAAGAGATAGGTCATAGGACTTATGTATCCAGGTGTTTTTGCAATAAATAATAGACCTAAAGACATTCCTGTTGCCCAGATTGCACCGATAACAGTATCTTCTCTTTCTTTAGCTCTTATACTTACAAAACCAATTATCAATGCTGCAATAATGGCAGAAATCAGAGCACCTAAAAGGGGGTGAAGCCAGGGAAGATTATATTTTGCACCAAAATAAAGACTCATACCAATACCTGCAAGAACAGAATGTGCAATTGCGCCTGCCAGATAACTAATACGTTTAATAGTTACCCATGTTCCTATAATCCCGAAAGGAATACTGGACAGGAGTCCTGCAAAAAGAGCATAACGAATAAATGGAACCAGCGGGTTAAAAAGAGCAGCAAAAAAATCACCCATTATATACACTCCTCTTTAATATCATGTCGGACAATGCGCATATTATCATTGTAAAGTTCTCTAATATGTTCTTCTGTTATACCGGTTGTGGGATGAATATGAACTTTTTTATTAACACAGACAACTTTGTTGACAAGTTCCGATACAAATCCCAGATCATGGGTAATTAGAAGTATTGTCATGGTTTTTTGCAATTTACTTAACATAGCCGACATTTTATATTCGACAGCAGCATCCACATTTGCAGTAGGTTCATCAAGAAGCAGTATCTGTGGATCAGTAGCGAGAGCTCTTGCTATAAGTACCCTTTGCCTTTGTCCTCCAGAGAGATCGGAGTATGGCTTTGCTTTTAAATCATTTATACCAACACTTTCCATTGCCTTATCTGCGTGAATTTTATCTCTCTTTGAATACTTAATAGAAAAATTATTTATTCTTCCCATAAGAACAACATCCATTACAGATACAGGAAAATTAGGATCAAACAGGGAATATTGGGGAACATAACCTATTATATCCCGGGTTTGAACCGGAGATTTTTCATGTATAAGAACCTTCCCTGAATTGGGTGTATATAAACCCAGCATAAGCTTTGCCAGAGTTGTTTTTCCTCCCCCATTGGGTCCCAGTATTGAAATAAAATCTCCACGATTAATGACAAAGCTTACATCTTCAAGTACCACAGCTGTATCATAACTGAAATTTACTTCATTAAATTTTATTGCTTCTTGCATGAATGGATAATAATACTTTGCTATATATTGGTAAAGGGTGGCTTTTGCAATCTATGGTAGCAGCTTGTTTATTTTCCTTGCAGAACCAATTATTATGTATATACTGAAAGCATATAGGGGGAAAAATGGCAGAAAGAATTGGTGATGGTCTTGTAAGAATAGGAGCAATGGAAGCTGAGCAGCGAGATAAAGTTTTACAAATGCAGAATGATGGAGATGAGAGGATGTTTGGTGAGATTGCAATAGATCTTAAATATATTGATGATGAAGCTATTTTAAATTTTCTTAAATCCAAAGGAATATAAACTATATGATTCTGCCTGATAGTAGGTTCAGGCAACTTTGGGATCTTCTGGTTCTTGCAGTTGCAATTTATTCAGCAATTACGATTCCGTTAATAATAGTATTTAATATCTTTAGTGATTTGTTTTATGATATTTCCACATGGGTAATTACAGTAGTTTTTATAGGAGATATAGTTGTTAATTTTAATACAGCAATTTCCTACAAAGGCAAGCTTGTATTCAGCAGAAAAGAGATAGCTGCAAAGTATTTTAAAACATGGTTTGTAATAGATTTTATTTCTGCAATCCCGGTATTTTCAGTAAGTAAAATTCTTACATTAGGAAAATTGGGGAAATTTGTAGTAGTTTTAAGGTTTAATCGACTTCTTAAGCTGTTACGAGTAAGAAAGGCTCTGCAAAGAATTGGAGGGCAAAAAATTAACCCTGCAATTTTTCGTCTTGTTCTTCTTGTATTCTGGGTTCTTATGGCTGCTCACGTTATTGGTTGTGCCTGGATTATGATGACAGGCAACCCCGATAGTCTGGATCCTTTTGATCTATATATACGTGCTTTTTATTGGACAACTACTACTCTGACTACCATAGGTTACGGCGATATTCTTCCCAGTAACACTAATCAAATTATATTTGTAATAATTATAGAATTCATTGGTGCCGGTATGTATGGTCTGATTATTGGTAATATTGCTAATCTTATTGCCAATATAGATGTAGCAAAATCTCAGCATAATGAAAAGATGGAGAAACTTAATACCTTTTTACGATACAGAGATATCCCTCAGGATCTAAGCAAAAAGATAAATTCATATTTCGACTATCTCTGGCAGACAAGAAGGGGATATGATGAATCTTCTGTCCTTGCAGAACTTCCGGCATCCTTAAAAACCTGGGTTTCTTTGTTTTTAAACAAGGATATTATTGAAAAAGTTCCAATATTTGAAGGAGCTTCTGAAGAATTTATTAAAGAAACAATTATGAATCTTAAGCCTGTTGTCTATACTCCCGGTGATTATATAGTTACTGCCGGTGAACTTGGTTTTGATATGTTTTTTATTAGTAAAGGAAGTGTTGATGTCGTATCTGCAGATGGAAGTACTGTGTATGCAACTCTTTCGGATGGGCATTTTTTTGGTGAGATAGCTCTTCTTTTAAGTATGCCCAGAACAGCCTCTATTGTGGCCAAAGGTTACTGTGATTTGTATAGTCTGGACAAGGAAACCTTTGAGAGGATTCTTGGCCGGTATCCTTCCTTTGCAGAAACAATTAAAGAATTAGCCGAGACTCGCAGAGATGAAATAAACAGTGCAAAAATGAAAAAAGAAAATGAGAATTTAAACGATGAGGAAAAAGAGTATTCAGTTCCACAGAAAATAACTGGACTTGTGTTAAAATCTACAGGCTCACAACTGGATATTACATGGAAGGGTGTAAATAACTTTGGTCATTATGAAGTGGTAAGACGTATTCCAAATTCCAATCAGTGGATATTTTTAGATAAAAATCTGTTTGTTGAAACATGCCCGGATGATAATTTTAAAAATCTTACCAGTCTGGAATACAGAGTCAGGGCTGTAAATGTTTCTGGTCCGGGACCCTGGAGTGATATTGTTTCTTTGACTGATATTAAAGACTCAGGTTTATCATAAACCCTGTACCATACTGACTTACCCAGGGGAAAAAGTTAATATTTGTAAATAATGATTTATCTGCCTTTGAATCCGGTTCCATTTTTGATGTTGCATAGCTTCCTATAACTTTACCAGCAAGACTGCTTCCCAAAATAATTGAGGATGTCATAGCACTTGGGGGGCTGAAATTCCCTGCTTCCGCAATTATCATATTTGCAAATATTCCTGTCAGCAGTCCTCCTATCCCACTAACAGAGATTATTCCTGTTCTTTGTACTGACCAGCCTGCTTTGTCCCAAAGATAAAAAGTTCCAAGTGCTGCAAGATCCGGTACCAGAATGCCCAGGCTGTAGTTGAAATTATCATTCCTTGAATCAAAAATTTCTGACAGAGATACCCATAAATAGTATTGTGACCATGCATATGCGTTTATAACTGTAAAAGCTCTTCCTGCTGAAGGGTCTTTATCTATAACATAATTATAGGCTAAACCCCTGGATGCAAGGGAAGTAACAGCCTGGCTTCCAATATTAATTTTTTCCCTTACATTGGAATCCGTGATGTTATCCCCGAAAATAGAATATGCATACTGGAAATTAGTTACAGCAACTGATTCAATAAACTCAATCCACAAATCTCTACCCAGGCTCATATCGATATTTCTGGACATTAACCAGGATGTATAGATTCCCGTTCCCACACCAATTATTCCTGTTGTTCCAAGGATAATACCGTCTTCAATATCCAGAATCATAGGTATGCTGTAGGCAGCCCAGGTTGCTGTAATCATATTTCCAAGGTAAAAAGATATAATACCTGATCGATCAAGACGCCCTGTATAGATTTTTATATATTCTTCAGCTTTTATTGCTGCATCAGTGTTAGGATATTCTGAAATAATCGCTTCCATAACTATCATTGCTTCTTCAGTTTTTTCATTTATCAGTAATTCCAGACCAATAGAAAACTTAGCCCATGAGTCTTTTTCGGTCGTTTCATCTCCAAAAACAGGGAGAGTTACAGTTGTTAACATTAGTAAAATAATTATTAGTAATTTTATTGATAGAGATCGATAATTGAACACTAACATCTTATCCACCTTTCCATCTTTAATTTATCTTATTTATAAATATACTGCTGTTTGGTCAATTTCTCTACAAAATTAACAAAAAAATAGATAGATGATCAAAAATATCCGCTTCACCATGATTGTTAATGATTTTTAAATAAAATTGTGATATCTTATAGTATATAGTAATGGAGTTTTATATGTTTATTAAGGGAATTCGCCCATCTCTTCGAATATCGTTGTTAGTTTTATTAATTCTTTTGTTTCCTCTTTTTCATATTAATTCTGAAGAAAAAACAAATTTTAATAAGTTTTATAGTTTCCCAATATCTATTGGAGTTGATTATGCAGAACTAACTCCATTTGCTGATTATGGTTTTGATGCTACTCTGACTGAGATTGTGGGAAATGTAAGATATCCCATCCCCTCTATTCCACAGCTTCAGCCTATATTACAGTTTGGAGTTTTGAGTTTTGATGATACAGAGAGAGACCAGGAAGATAAATGGGATCACACCCACTATTTTGGATCTTTAGGCGCTTTATGGGCAAACAGGTTTTCAAAGACTTTTGAAATGGGTGGGGAATTAACTATTGGTTTATCCCAGGCTGTTTTTCCAAATATAGATCCGTCCGGGAGTCCACGAGGCAGTCTAAATATACTTGCAAGTGCCGGTCTTAGAGTGTCCTTAAATCCTGCCTATAATTTAAGTCTGGATATTCATCCCTCTCTTAGATATATGCAGTATGTAGGTGATGCAGCGAATTTCGGATTATTTGACGGATTTTCCTTTGGAATTGGATTTTCAGGCCATTATCGTTTTGGAGAAGACCCTGATGCTCCACAGGCACTTATTCGAAGTATAAAATTTGAAATTGATAGACTTCCTTCAATATTTGCTGCCATGCAGAGTTATTATGTTACAAATCCTATTGGTAAGGTCGCTATTACAAACACAGAGGATTTTTCAATTTATGATGTAGATGTTTCCTTTTTTCAGGCCGGATACATGGATAATCCTACAAAGGCAATTACCATTCCGGAAATGGAATCGGGTGAAACAATAGAAGTTGATCTGTTTGCATCGTTTAATGATGCAGTTTTTTCAAAAAATGGTGTAACCCCTTTAACTGGAGAAGTAAAGGTTGATTATATCTGGAGAAACAGACCTGTTAATCAGGTTGCTTCAGTTTCTTATGATCTCCACGATAAAACAGCTCTTACCTGGGATGATGATAGAAAGGTGGGAGCTTTTATAACCTATGCAGACAGTGCTTTAAGAAATTATGCCAGTGCCATCCGTCAATATACAAAGGATGATGTTGTCCCCACTTTTTCAGATTCTTTACAGGCAGCAATGCAGATCTACTACGGACTGGCAGAGCTTGGTATAATTTATCAGATAGATCCTACTTCTCCATTTACTGCAGCTCAGGATAATCCGCAAATAGTTGATTCCATAAGTATTCCCAGAGATACTCTTGTTCGTCTAACTGGTGATTGTGATGATTTAACAGCCGTTTACACTGCTTTGCTGGAAACTTTGGGAATAGAAACAGCATTTATTACTGTTCCCGGTCATATCTATGCTGCTTTTAATACAGGAGTACCATCCAGGGATTTTCGAAAAGTTCATAATGATAAAAGTATGACCTTAAGTATTGATGGTACCTTATGGGTTCCTGTAGAAATAACACTAATGGGTACAGATGACTTTCTTTCCGCATGGAGAATAGGTGTAATGGAGTTTGCAGCAGTAGCTGACACTCCGGATCTTCGTCATGTAATTAAAACAAGAGAAGCTCAGGAAATATTCAGACCTGTCGGCCTTGTTGAAAC
>DAOWEB010000134.1 GCA_030638735.1 Spirochaetaceae bacterium | reverse complement strand
ATTGAAGATGGTTTAACTGAGAAATTTATTGATTTAAGCTCTGACAGTAAATTAGTAAAGGCAATTCCTGAAAATGCAAAATGGGAAAATTCATCTATTAAATCGGCAGATGTAACAATTAAGGAAGGTGATATTTGTATTGAAAATATTCACGCAGCTTATGAAACAACAGGTTCATCCATCAAGGATAGTTTTCAAGGAAATGGTGAAAGAACTTTGGTTTTAAATGACGAAGCTCATCATATTTACAACAAAGTTGAAGGACGTAGCAAGGAAAATACAAGTTTAAAAAAATGGAAAGAGTTTTTACTAAATCCTGATTTCAATTTTAAATATATTGTTGGTTTTACAGGAACTGCATATATCGAAGATGAATATTTTAATGATGTTATTTATCGTTATTCGTTAAGACAAGCAGTAGATAACCAAATGGTGAAAATGGTTGACTACATTAGTAAAGATGAAAATCTTGATAAGGATATAAAATTCCAAAAAATTTATGACAACCACGACCACAATAAACAGAATTATCGAAAAATTAAACCGCTAACAATTCTTATTACCAAAGACATTAAAAATGCCAAAAGATTACTTACAGATATTTCTGAGTTTTTGATGAAACAAGAGAGTTTGAGTGAAGATGAAGTGAAAGAAAAAACTTTGATTGTAACTTCCCACAATGACCATAAAGCAAATATTCAAAAATTAAAGGAAGTTGACCATAAGGATAATCTAATTGAATGGATTGTATCAGTTTCAATGCTTACCGAAGGCTGGGATGTGAAAAATGTTTTTCAAATCGTACCCTGGGAAGACAGAGCATTTAACTCAAAACTTCTTATTGCTCAAGTTTTAGGGCGTGGTTTGCGGATACCTCTTGAGTATCAAAGTCCACAACCTAAAGTTAGAATTTTTAACCACGATGCGTGGAGTAGAAATATAAAAGGTCTTGTTGATGAAATACTTGAAATTGAGAAAAGGCTTATTTCGGTTCCATTAGTAAAAGGAGATAGGAATAAACATCATTTTAAAGTTCATCATATTGATTATACAAAAAAAGCGACAACAAAAGAAGCTAGCAAAGACCACACAGAATTTGATTATACAAAAGGGTATATTGAACTTCAATCACAAGTAGAAGAAAGCGAAAAAGAAAGTGAATATACCGATTTTACAGGTACAATAAGTTCAAAAAAGACACTAATTTATTACAATACATATACAATAGATGAAGTTGCAAATAAAATTGTCAATGAACTAAAAGTGAGAAACTGGGAAGGTAAAATACTGAAATTACCAACAGGAAATTACTCAAAAGAAAAACTGCCACCAAAAGAAGAAATAACTAAAATTATTCGCACTTCAATGGATAAGGTGGGGATTAAAGGGAATAAGTTAGTTGAAAAAAATCGCAATAAGATATTGAACAGTTTTAATACACTTTTAAGAAAAGCAGGGAAAACAGTTGTTTATCAAAAAGAGGCACAAAAGCCATACACAATAGATACTAAAGAAATGAACAGAGAAAGTATGGCACTTGGAAATTTAAGGCATAATTCAACGGTTTTTTATTCATCTGACTTTAAAACAGAAATTTATGAGAAAAATTTAGAGTTATTAAATATCGTAATTGAAGATGAGAGTTTGCCAAGAAGTGCATCGAAAGAGATAAACAAATATCTATTTAAAACGCCTTTGGACTTAACTTTTTCTAAAGCAACACCAGAACGAATATTTATAAAAGAACTTTGTGAAACTAAAAATGCAAAGAAAATTGAAAGTTGGTTAAAATCAAGAGATATGAATTTCTACTCCATTGAATATTCAATTACATCTGTTGGGGGTAAGCATTCAAAAATACAATCTTTCAACCCCGACTTTTTCATAAAATTAGAAAATGACAAAACAAAACATTTTATTATTATAGAAATAAAATCCGATGGTGATATTAGTGATGAAAATAGGGCAAAACTTAGATATGGAGTACAACATTTTAAGGACTTAAATAAGGAATTGGAAAAATTAGGAATTGATGAAAAATATCATTTTTATTTTCTCAGTCCTATTTCATATGAAGTCTTTTTTGATCATTTAAAGACTGGAAAACTTATTGAATATACATTCAAAAGTGAATTGGAGGATAAATTACTTGCAATGGATTAGAAATTATTCATCATGGCTCTATCTGTGCCCTTAGATTGTAGACAAGGAAAGCCTCTAAAGTATCGCCCATATGCATTTACAGAAGTAAATGACTCGATTGATAAGATAGGAATAAATAAATGAGAAGCGTATTTGTTGAAAAAAAGGAACACTATAATACCCAATCCATTAATTTGCTTAATCAGCTTAAAGACCAGCTGAAACTTTCTGATCTAAAGAACTTACGAATTATTAATCGCTACGATTTTGAAGTTTCTGATGATGAAGTTTACAGAAAGATCTGCAGTACAATTCTTTCTGAACCACCTGTGGATAATCTATATCACGATACTTTCCCTTTAGCTGATGAGGAAACAGCCTTTGCTGTTCTTTATCTTCCAGGTCAGTTTGACCAGCGGGCTGATTCTGCTGCTCAGTGTATTCAGCTTATAACCCATGGATCCCGTCAGGATATTAATACTGCCCGTGTCTATATTTTAAAAGGGGACATCAGTGCAAAAGATCTTGAGAGAATTAAGAGTTATCTGATTAATAATGTTGACTCGAAAGAGGGGAGTCCCTGGAGTAAAGATAAGCCCAGGTCTGAATTGGTGGATATACCTGAAGAGGCTGAGTCTATTCCGGGATTTATAAATATGGATGCTGCCTCTCTTAAGGCTTTTCATAAAGGCATGTCCCTTTCTATGAGTCTTGCTGATCTGGTTTTTTGCCGGGAATATTTTTGTAATGAAGAAAAGAGAGATCCGAGTCCTACTGAACTTAAAGTACTTGATACCTACTGGTCGGATCACTGCAGACATACTACTTTTAATACAGCTATTGATGAGGTTGTTTTTGAAGAGGGTAGGTTTACCGGTGTTATCAGGGAAACTTACCATAAGTATCTTGAAAGCAGGGAGTATGTTTATGGTTCTTCCTGTAAAAAGAGTGATGGATCTTTCAGGAATGTATCCCTTATGGATATGGCAGTTATCGGGATGAAGGATCTGAGAAAAAAAGGTTTGCTGAAAGACCTTGATATTTCTGAAGAGATAAATGCCTGCAGTATCAATATAGATGTTAAGGTTGGAGACAGTATTCAGAAATGGCTGCTGATGTTTAAAAATGAAACTCACAATCATCCTACAGAGATAGAACCATTTGGAGGTGCTGCTACATGTCTTGGCGGCGCTATTCGTGATCCCCTTTCCGGACGAAGTTATGTTTATCAGGCAATGCGTCTGACAGGAAGCGGAAATCCTACTGTTCCGATGGATCAGACTCTAAAAGGGAAACTTCCCCAGAGAGTTATAACTTTGGGAGCAGCAGCCGGATACAGTTCATATGGGAATCAGATTGGTTTAGCTACCGGTCATATTCGGGAAGTGTACGATGATGGTTTTATCGCAAAAAGAATGGAGATAGGAGCAGTAGTTGGTGCGGCTCTTAAAGATAATGTCAGACGGAGTGCCCCTCTAAAAGGAGATGTGGTTATCCTTGTGGGTGGCTTAACCGGGAGAGACGGATGCGGTGGTGCCACCGGTTCTTCCAAAGTGCATAATGAAGACTCTGTAGAGACTGCAGGAGCAGAGGTTCAAAAGGGTAACCCGACCGAGGAAAGGAAGCTACAACGGCTTTTTAGAAACGGCAAAGCTGCAAGACTGATAAAACGTTGTAACGATTTTGGCGCCGGTGGTGTAAGTGTTGCCATAGGAGAGCTTACAGATGGACTTGTAATAGATCTTGATAGAATACCTAAAAAATATGAGGGTCTAAGTGGTACCGAACTTGCCATCTCCGAATCTCAGGAGAGAATGGCAGTTGTTGTAGAAGCCAAAGATGAAGGTCTTTTTTGTTCTCTTGCTGCGGAGGAAAATCTTATTGCTACAAGAGTTGCAGACGTAACAGATACTAATCGTCTTCAGATGAAATGGAACGATAAGTTTATTGTTGATCTTTCCCGGGATTTTCTGGACTCCGGGGGTGTTACAGCCCGGACAAATATAACAGTAAAATCCCCCTCCAGTAGAAGTTTTTTTGTTGATTGTGAGGAACAATTAAGTAAGACAAAAGTAAATCCTAAAATCCTAATTAAGAAATGGATGAAGGTTCTGGGAGACCTTAATGTGTGCAGTCTTCAGGGCTTAAGTGAGCGCTTTGACAGTACAATAGGCTCCGGTTCAGTATTACTTCCTTTTGGAGGAAAATATCAGCTTACCCCTATAGAAGCTATGGTTTCAAAGATTCCTGTTTATGAGGGAGATACTCTGGCAGTCAGCCTTATGAGTGAGGGCTACCTTCCTGATATCGGGAAATGGAGCCCTTTTCATGGAGCAGCCTATGCAATTGTAGAAGCCGTAACAAAGATTGCTGCTGCAGGAGGAGATTTCCGTACTATACGCCTTACCTTTCAGGAGTACTTTGAAAACCTCGGAAGTGACAGACTAAAGTGGGGCAAGCCGTTCGCAGCTCTTTTAGGAACCCTGAAAGTACAGAAGGAATTGTCAATTCCTGCAATTGGAGGGAAGGACAGTATGTCCGGATCTTTTAATGATCTGACCGTTCCACCAACTCTTGCTGCTTTTGCAGTATCAGTTGGAGAAGCTTCCCATATTGTTTCTCCGGAGTTTAAGAAAACAGGCAGTGATGTTGTTATTCTTACTGTTCCCGGAGATAAAGAGGAGCTTCCTGATTTTGAAATAATGAGAGCCAATCTGGATTTTTTGCATACACTTATTAAAGATGATAGGATATATGCCTCCCATTCTGTACGCTTTGGCGGAATTGCTGAAGCTGTGAGCAAGATGTGTTTTGGTAATATGATAGGAATAGAATTGGAGGATGGTTTTAATTTTTTTGAACCGCTATATGGATCTGTAATTGTTGAATTAAAAGATAAATTTTCTGAACTTAAAATCCCGGCTGGGATTAGTATTAGTAAGATTGGAGTTACAGCTTTAGATGAGAAAATAATAATTGATAATGTTGTTATATCACTTGATGATGCCCTTTCTGTGTGGACTGGATCTTTGGAAGATGTTTATCCCACTCATCATACCGATGTTTCTAATATCATTTCAACTCCTGAATCTTCGGATCCCGGAATAGAAAAAAAGATTGAAAAACCAAATCTGTTAAAAGGTGCTAAACCTCAGGTTTGTATTCCAGTGTTTTCAGGAACAAACTGTGAAATTGATAGTGCCCGTCAGTTTATTAAAGCAGGTGCCCTTGTTAACAGTCCTGTTTTTAGGAATCAAAAATCTTTTGAAATTGAGGAATCTTTGAGCAGACTTTCAAAATCAATTACTAACTCACAAATTATAATGATTCCTGGTGGTTTCAGTGCAGGGGATGAACCTGATGGTTCAGGGAAATTTATTGCTTCCGTTTTTCGGAACAGTCAAATTTTAGATGCAATAATGGATCTTATAAATGAAAGGGACGGCCTTGTTCTTGGAATATGTAATGGTTTTCAGGCTCTCTTAAAACTGGGCCTTCTTCCATATGGTGAAATAAGGGATATGGCGCCTGATTCACCGACTTTAACCTTTAATAAAATTGGTCGTCATGTATCCAGAATGATCCGGACAAGTGTTGTATCTACTCTCTCACCATGGTATTCTGCCCTTAACAAGGGGATAGTCCATACTATACCTGTTTCCCATGGAGAGGGACGGTTTATTGGAGATGATAAAGAGATCAGAGAACTGTTTATAAATGGGCAGATAAGCAGCCGGTATGTTAATTTAGATAGTAAAGTTACCATGGAGTATCCGGATAATCCAAATGGTTCAGATTATGCAGTTGAAGGAATAACAAGTCTGGACGGTAGAATTATGGGTAAAATGGGACATTCTGAAAGAACAGGAGATTTTATAGGTATAAACGTACCCGGGGATAAAGATCAGAAGATCTTTGAGTCCGGGGTAAATTATTTTTTATAACTGAAATGCTTTTTAGCGCATTTCATCCATATAACGCTGGTGATATGGACCGGCAGTTTCTACAGAGGGACCATAAATTCTTCTACTATGGGTGAATCAGATGAGGTCTCAATCTACGTAATAATTTTGATAATTGTTACGTGAGAAAAAGCCGTCATCCGATTACCTCTGGTAGTCTGATGACGGTTTTTTTTATTAATTTTTTTGAAGGAGAAGTGATATGAAGGTTGGAATTATAATGGGGAGTGGTTCAGATAAAGATGTAATGAAAGCTGCCGGAAGGGTGCTGGATGAGTTTGGTGTATCCTGGAGTGCCCATATTATTTCTGCCCACAGAGCACCGGAGTTGCTCCTGGAGCAAATTATAAAAATGGAATCCGATGGTGTTGGCTGTTTTATTGCCGGAGCAGGATTGGCAGCTCATCTTCCCGGAGTTATAGCCTCTCTTACAACAATTCCTGTAATAGGGGTTCCTCTCCGGGCTGCTCTGGATGGAATGGATTCACTTCTTTCAATAGTACAGATGCCAAAGGGAATTCCAGTAGCAACAGTAGGCATTAACAACTCAACAAATGCTGCTCTTCTTGCTGTTCAGTTTTTGTACAGCGGGGACAATGATCTTCAGAATAAAATGAAGCAATACAGATCGGAAATGAAAGAAAAGTTTGCAAAGGATAATAAAGAAGGAGTAGAGCTTTAATGGATAAACTTCAGGAAGAATGCGGTGTTTTCGGCTGTTATTCAAGCTCCCCATTTGATGCTGCTTCAGTCTGCTATTATGGTCTCTATTCTCTTCAGCACCGTGGGCAGGAGAGTGCAGGGATTGCTGTATATAATGGTGAAGAAATTAAGGTGCAGAAAGGGATGGGGCTTGTTTCTGAAGTATTCAGCAGAGAAAAACTTAATACCCTGAAAGGTTCTTCGGCAATAGGGCATGTACGTTACTCTACAACTGGAAACAGTGATGTAAAAAATGCCCAGCCTCTTGATGCAGGAACAAAACTTGGCCCTTTAAGTATTAGTCACAATGGAAATATTGTGAATGCTGATACACTTAGGGATCTCCTGGAAGATACCGGCCGTTTGTTTCAGACCTCGTCAGATTCAGAGGTTATTCTTAACCTTATTGCCAGAGCCTATAAGAAGAGACTTGCCCAGGCAGTAAGTGATGCAGCCAATACGATTCAGGGATCATATGCAATTATAATTCTGGCGAATGACTGTATGGTTGGAGCCAGGGACAGGAACGGGATTCGTCCCCTTTGTATAGGAAAACTTGATGATGCATGGATTTTTGCTTCGGAAAGCTGTGCTTTAGATACTGTAGGGGCTGAGTTTATCAGGGATGTTAAACCCGGAGAAATTGTAATTGCCGATAAAGACGGTCTGAGATCTGTAAATAATCTTGAGCGAACATCATGCCAGACTTGTTCTTTCGAATATATTTATTTTGCCAGACCCGACTCTATAATTGATGAAATAGATGTGTATAAAATGCGCAGCCGTTCAGGAGAGATACTCTATGATGAATGTCCGGTAGAGGCTGATATTATATCAGGTGTTCCCGATTCCGGGATTCCCGCAGCTGTAGGGTATTCAAAGAAATCGGGGATCCCCTACGAGGTGACTCTGATTAAAAATAAATATGTTGGACGAACCTTTATCTCCCCTTCTCAGGAATTAAGAGAGAAGGCTGTCAATGTTAAACTGAATGTAATGAAAAACAGTGTAAAGGGTAAACGTGTGGTTCTGATTGATGATTCTATTGTTCGGGGAACTACAAGCCGCAGGCTGGTTGAGATGTTCAGGGAAGCAGGTGCTGCTGAAGTCCATCTCCGGGTTGCCTCTCCTCCCGTAGCATATCCCTGCTATTTTGGAATTGATACACCTTACCGTAGTGAATTACTGGGAAGTGAAGGAAGTATTGAAGCGATGAATAAAATTATTGGAGCAGACAGTCTTGGATACATCAGCAGGGAAGGTCTTGTAGCATCCCTTGGAGGCCAGGAGGCCTTTTGTTTGGGATGTTTTACCGGAGTGTATCCTGTAGCAGCTCAGATTGGGAGAGGTAAAGAGGTAATGGATAACGGAAATGATTGATTATAAAAGTGCCGGTGTGAACAAAGAGGAAGGTTATAAAACTGTTGCTTCAATAAAAGAGTATGCAAAGAAGACTGCTACCGATGGGGTACTCTCGTCTTTGGGTGGCTTTGCTGCCCTTTATGAACTAAAAAACTATAGGGAACCGGTTCTGGTATCCGGAACTGACGGAGTTGGTACAAAACTAAAAATTGCTTTCGAATTGGGTATCTACGATACTGTTGGTATTGATTGTGTTGCTATGTGTGTTAACGATATTCTTTGTCACGGAGCAAAACCCCTGTTTTTTCTGGACTATCTTGCATGTGGAAAACTGAAATCAGAAGAAGCTTCATCTATTGTTAAGGGTATTGCAGACGGATGCCTGAAAGCAGGGTGTGCTTTAACTGGTGGTGAGACTGCAGAGATGCCCGGTTTTTACAGTAAGGGTGAATATGATATTGCAGGGTTTGCTGTTGGCGCTGTTGAGAAAAGTAAAATAATAGATGGAAGGACTATTAGTGAAAGCGACTTACTTATAGGGTTCGATTCTTCGGGAGTTCATAGTAATGGATTTTCTCTTGTCCGGAAATTGGTTGAAAATATGGATGAAGATTTTATGGGAAGCCCTATTGGCCTGGAGCTTTTAAAACCAACAACTATATATGTAAAACCTATTCTGAAAATACTGGAGAAGATAGATATTAATGGGATGGCCCATATAACAGGGGGAGGACTCTATGAGAATGTACCCCGTATGTTTGGTTCTGAATTTGATGCTGTTATTGATAAAAAAAGATTAAACACTAACCCTGTTTTTGATTTCCTGATGAACAAGGGGGTTGATGAGGATGAGATGTTTCATACTTTTAATATGGGCACGGGATTTGTAATCTGTATTGAGCCGGAGAATGAAATAGATACTCTGGAAATAATATCCAGGTCAGGATTTTCTGCCAGGACTATTGGGAAAATTAAAAAAGGAAGTGGTAAGCTGTGTTTAGAATAGCAGTTCTTATTTCCGGAACAGGCAGTAATCTGCAATCTATAATAGAAGCAGTTGAATCAGGAATACTAAAATGTGAAATTGGAGCAGTAATCAGTGATAATCCAAATGCTGGTGGTTTGAAGCTGGCAGAAGGTAAAGGGATAGAGACTTTTTTCTTTTCGGGAAAAACAACTTCAGATAAAATATTAATTGCGGTGGGGGAGAATACAGATCTTATTGTCTGTGCAGGATTTCTTTCAATATTGAAGGGGAAGCTCCTGGAAGAGTTTCATAATCGGATAATTAACATTCATCCTGCACTTATACCATCTTTCTGCGGGAAAGGTATGTATGGTCTGCATGTTCATCAGGCTGTAGTAGATTATGGTGTAAAGAAAAGTGGATGTACAGTTCACTTTGTTGAGAGCGGGGTTGATACGGGTCCTGTTGTTTTGCAAAAAACTGTTGATGTGTTGTACACTGATACAGCAGAAGATTTGCAGAAAAGAGTTCTTAAAGAAGAACATATTGCGATTGTGGAAGCTGTAAAATTAATTAGTGAAAATAGGATTGCAGTTTCCGGACGGAAAGTTCTTATAAAATAATAGAGGGAGTTTATCTTGATAAAACGAGCATTGATCAGTGTGTATGATAAAACTGGAATAGCAGAATTTGCAGAGATGCTTACAGCTAAGGGAATTAAAATTGTTTCATCCGGGGGAACCTATAAGTTTCTTAAAGATAAAAGCATTGATGTTATTGAGGTTAATGAGGTAACTGGATTTGATGAAATTATGGACGGCAGGGTAAAGACTCTTCATCCTTCAATTCATGCAGGTATTCTGGCCAGACGGAATAATCAGTCGGATATGAATATTCTGAAGGATAAAAATATAACAGCCATTGATATTGTTGTAGTCAATTTGTATCCATTCTTTGAGAAGTATGCTGCGGATATTTCTTTTGATGAAAAACTTGAGTTTATTGATATCGGCGGACCCACTATGCTTCGTGCTGCTCAAAAAAAATTCATAGATGTAATTGTCAATACTAATTCGGATTATTATCCTGAAGTCTCAAAACATATTTCAGAGACTGGCGATATTGATATTAAGATCAGACGCAGTCTTGCAGGAAAGGTTTTTAATTTAATGAGGGCATACGACGGGGCAGTGTCTAACTTTCTTCTGGAAGGTGATTTTCCGGAATATTTTGCTCCAGTTTATAAAAAGAAAAATACTCTGCGTTATGGGGAAAATCCCCATCAGAAAGCAGCTTTCTACACTTCCCTTATTTCGAAGGGTTCTTTGAACAACTGCATTCAGCTTCAGGGTAAAGAGCTTTCGTATAATAATCTAAGGGACATGGACATAGCCTGGAAGGTTGTATGCGAGTTTGAGGAAACAGCATGTTGTGCACTAAAGCACAATACTCCATGTGGCTCGGCAATAGCAGAGACACTTTTTGATGCCTACATAAAAACTTTTGAAGGGGACCCTGTTTCTATTTTTGGCGGGATTGTTGCAGTAAACAGACCTCTGGATGGGAAGACTGCAGAAGAAATGAAAAAAACGTTTCTGGAAGTTATTCTTGCTCCTTCCTTCAGTAAGGACGCTTTGGAAGTTTTTAGAAAAAAGAAAAATTTGAGACTGATCCAGTGTGATGCCCCCTCTGCAGAGAGTCGGGAATTTCTCACAGTTGATGGCGGGCTTCTTGTTCAGGATACAGATCTAAAGGCTCCTGAAAAAATGGAAGTTGTTACAGAAACTAAACCCGATGAAAGCCAAATTTCAGATATGCTTTTTGGTGAGATAGTCTGTAAATATGTTAAATCAAATGCAATTGTTATTGTAAAAGGCAAGCAGGTTCTTGGTGTTGGTTCCGGACAGGTTAACAGGATCTGGGCTGCGGAGCAGGCTTTGGAAAGAGCTGCTGATAAAACAACAGATAAAAGGGCAGATGGAGCAGTACTAATTTCAGATGCATTTATGCCTTTTCCAGATGTTGCCCGGGCTGCAGATAAATTTGGTATTAAAGCAATACTTCAGCCTGGTGGTTCTGTCAAAGATGAGGATTCTGTGAAAGCCTGTAACGAAGCAGGGATATCAATGGTGTTCACAGGAACACGGCATTTTAAACATTAATTTTATGAGGATCTAATTTATGAACTTCTAAATAAACGGAAGTGGTGGAAGGCAACACGCCATATCATGGAAACTGGCACAAAGCCCGATGGTAACAGAAGTTTTTATTTCTCCAGGTAACGGAGGCACAGAGAATGAGTTTAAATGCACAAATATTTCAGCATTGGATAATGAGAATCTTGTCGCATTTGCTAAAGAAAACAACATAGATATGACAGTTGTCGGGCCGGAACTTCCCCTTGTGGAAGGTATTACAGATATATTCCGGAGGAATGGTCTGGCTATAATTGGCCCCAGTAAGGATGGGGCACAGTTAGAGGGAAGTAAGGCTTTTTCAAAGAACTTCATGCGGAACAATGGTGTTAAAACAGGGTATTACATAGAATTTGATAAGTACGAAGAAGCTGTGGACTTCCTACCGGAATGTGATTGGCCTGTAGTAATTAAGGCCGATGGACTTGCAGCAGGGAAGGGCGTAATAATCTGTAAGGATATTAAGGACGCAGAGGATGCTCTGAAACGGATATTGGTGGAAAGGGTTTTTGGAAGTGCTGGCGACAGCGTAATTATTGAAGAATTTATCGAAGGAAAGGAAGTCTCTATTATTGCATTTGTAGATGGCAGAACTATTCTACCACTACTCTCTGCAAAGGACCATAAACAGATTGGAAATGGGGATACAGGTCTAAATACCGGAGGAATGGGGGTTATAGCTCCAAATCCCTGGTATACTGAAGAAATAGAAGCTGATTTTCATAAAAACATTCTTGAACCAACTTTGAAGGGGATACAGAAGGCCCAATGGGACTTTAGAGGGATTCTCTTTTTTGGTGTTATGATAGCAGAAGGTGGAGCATATCTGCTGGAGTATAATGTTAGAATGGGGGATCCTGAAACACAGGGAGTACTGCCCCTTCTGGAAAATGATCTGGCAGAAGTTTTTCAAAAAATCCATTACAGAGAGCTTAAAAACTATTCACTTGAGTTTAAAAAGGAAAGTTCCTGTACTGTTGTTGCAGCATCCGGAGGTTATCCTGGAAATTACAAAAAAGGACTGGAGATTTCGGGGACAGATGAGCTGTCTCAGCCTTTATTTATAGGTGGTGCAGAAAAGAAGGATGATCGGTTCTATACAAAATCAGGCAGGGTTCTTTCTGTAACAGCCCTGGCTGACACACTTCCTGAAGCTTCGGATCTTGCCTACAGAGAAATATCGAAGATAAGTTTTGAGGGGATCTATTATAGAACTGATATTGGGGTGGACAGCAGGGGATAATTCATTAGAGCTGTCCGCCAGAGTTGGAATACAAATAATTGGGAGGAACAAGATATGCCAATTGATGAAAAATTAATAACTAAGGAAGTCTTAAATAATACACTTGCAAGGGAAGTTTACCCTGAAGTAAAAGTTGTATCTGAACCTAAGATGGGCAAGGTAAGGACTGTCTATGATTTAGGAGATGAGAGGATGATTATGATCTCCAGTGATAACCTTTCGACTCATGATGTAGTACATAAAAGACAGGTTTATGGAAAAGGTGAGAATCTGGATGCAATATCCGGATACTATTTTGAAACGACAAAACACATTGTTCCTAATCATCTTATAGAAACACTCGCACCGAATGTATGGCTGGTTCAGAAAGCAAGACCAATTCTGGTTGAAATGGTATTTAGAAAATATCTTACCGGTTCCGGGTGGAGAGATTATATAAAAAATAATGGTCCTTCAAAAGGAAGTGAATTTTGCGGTGTAGATCTTAGATCCGGATATAGAAGAAATGAGATGCTTGATGAGGTTATTTTTACACCAACAGGAAAAGGGCTTGCAGGTGATTTTAATATCCAGGAGTTTAAGGGGATGGATCCGGAAATAGATGATCCAAAGATTACAATAGATATAATTAAAAAAAATTATAAAATATTCGGTCTTAGAAAACCGGAAGATCTTAATTATGTAATGGAAAAGGCCTTTGCATTGTATTATTTTATACATAAAGATTTAGGAAAAAAGGGACATCTCCTTGCTGATACCAAGTGGGAATTCGGTTATATGCCCGATGGTTCTATCGCATTAATTGATGAGTGTGTAACTCCCGATTCCTCCAGGTTCTGGAAGGCAAAAGAATATCTGTTTAATCCTGAAAAAAATGAGTTTACTATTATACAGGACGATAAGCAGCATTTCAGAGACTATGTGGAAGGCCTGGGATTACAGGCTGCAGAGAGGAAGGCAGAGCTTGCTGCTCATCTGATGGAGGATGAGGTATTAAAGCAGGGTGTTGTAAAGTACTGCAATATACGAGAAGAGATAGCAGGAACATTACCTGTAATTACTACTGATCCAAGAAAAGATGCTGTACTGGCGGCTTTGAGTGATGCCGGGTTTTTCAGATAACTGGTGGAGTAACTAGATCTGTTTTTAATGCAAAACTGATATCGGGAAACCGAAGTAAGGAATGATGAGTAATATTCTTTTCTAAAAGGGGGAAATGTTTAATGTATTTCTGATGTTGTCATTCCTTGTCATATCCTCCCTCTTAAATTCTCCCCCTGTCTCCAGCCACGCTTTTCCCGCAGTATACAGTAACTCAAAATTTTATAACTAACAAAAGAATTAACCTAATCGTGAATGCAGCCGGATTGAATGAGACTTGGAAGCAATATTTTACTATTTTTTTTACAATTACCTAGTAAATACCTTACCTTAAAATAGAAAAGTTGGATAGATAACCTTTTCCTGTGCTCGATCACAATCGAGTACCACAAAAACACACTATTCTGAACTGATGATAGTAGCCTTATCATTTTTTTCCAACTTTTAGAAAAAATACATCGCTTCAATGGTAATCCTCATACCATCCATTTCTTAAAGTGGGATAATTAGATGCCCGAATTGATATTTCATTCTGATGTAGCAATACTCAATAATATTACAAAAAAAACTGTTTTCTCTTGTTGACATCTGTCACGTGACACGGTATATTTAATATGTGATTAAGACCTTCTCAGATAAAAAGACACAGAAGTTTTACACCACGGGGAGGTCGAAACGGTTTCAGCCGGACGTCCTTCGGCGAGCCAGGCGAAAGCTTGAGTACGTAGACCTAGCGTCCCGGATAGACGACCTCAAGGTCCCTCCCGGCAATCGGCTCCATCAGCTTGAAAGGAATCGAAAAGGACAGTATGCGATTTGTATTAATGATCAGTGGCGTATCTGCTTCCGATTTGTTAATGGTGATGCATACGATGTTGAAATCACAGACTATCATTAGGAGTAGGTTTGACATGAGTATTCCAAATACTGAGAAAAGAGAGGTCCGCCCCATACATCCAGGCGAAATGCTTCGAGAGGATTTTATGCCCGATTATGAACTCACGGTCTCCAGTCTTTCTAATGCGTTGTGTGTTTCCCGACAGACAGTTAACGAATTGATTCGTGAGAGTCGTGCCTTGAGTCCTACTATGGCACTTCGGCTGGCACGGCTGTTTGGCAATTCTGCAGAATTCTGGCTCAATGCACAACGAGCTGTAGATCTATGGGACGCCGCTCAGGTTTCTGGATCTAAAATAGAGGGTATTAAGCCACTGGTGGTCGCATAATCAGGTGGTTTTGATAGCCTGTCTTTTCTGTCATAAACTGCTATAATCAAAAATAAGTTCCAAAATAAGGAGGTAGCTGATGCCAATTCCTGATCCTGAAAAAAAGGGCAGATATACATATAAAGACTATAAGGCATGGCCGGATAACGAGCGCTGGGAACTTATAGGTGGTGTTGCCTATAGTATGAGTCCGGCTCTAAAACGAGAACATCAGAAAGTATCAATTGCTATGAGTACACAGATATTTACAGCACTTGAAGGAAAACCATGCGAAGCCTACAGTGCTCCTCTGGATGTGAAGCTGTCAGCCCTTCCCGGAACAGAAGAAAATGATATAGATATAGTGGTTCAGCCTGATATTATGGTTGTCTGTGATCCTGATAAACTTGATGAAAATGGCTGTAACGGGGCCCCAGACTGGATTATCGAAATACTGTCCCCATCAACTGCATATAAGGACGAGAATGAGAAACTGCTGCTTTATGAGAAATATGGTGTCAGGGAGTACTGGATTATTCAACCGGGAGCTAAAATGGTTTTTATTTATATTCTGGACGAAAAAGGCAACTATAAAAAACCAGAAGTTGCAAAGAAAGATGAAGTGATATCATCTTATTCCGTTCCTGGTGTGAAAATAGATCTTAAAAGAATTTTTTAGATTATAATGACAAATATAATATTAGTTAATGAAAAAGATCAGGAAATTGGTCAAAAAGAGAAAATGCAGGCTCATATTGATGGTGATCTGCATCGGGCACTTTCAATTCAGCTCTATAATTCCAAAGGAGAGCTTTTAATTCATAAAAGAGCATCTTCCAAATATCATTGCGGAGGCTTGTGGACAAATACTTGCTGTTCACATCCTTCTCCTGGTGAAATAACAATTGATGCTGCGGTAAGAAGATTATTTGAAGAATTAGGGTATAAACAAATAGATATAAAAGAAAAATTTTCGTTTTATTATAAGAAAAAGTTCGAAAACGGATTAACGGAACACGAATTTGATCATGTATTTACCGGATATACAGATTTGAATCCTCCTGAAATAGATACGGAAGAAATTGAAGATTACAAGTGGATTTCGATAATTGAATTAAAAAAGGATATGCAGAAGAATCCATCAAAATATACCATCTGGTTTAAAGAAATAATGAAACATCTCCATGATTAGCTTGTTTTTTTAAAATCCTTCAAGGAAAAAAATCAGCATTGTTGTAAGCATTAATACCGAAGCATATTTAAACAGGCCTGAGTTTATTTTTTCTGAGGGTTTTAATAATGCAATAACTGAAAAGATTATCATACCTCCTGCAAGGGTTCCTATTAAACGCAGAGGTCCCACATTTACCCCAATGGCAAAGGAGCTGATAATCAATGAAATAGCAGATAAAAAACTGGAAAGTACAATTATTTTTCGATTAATATTAAAACCATAAACAGAGGCTATGGTAGGGACTCCTGCATTATTATAGTCATCAATATATTTCATATTGAATGTTAGTATGTGGGTCGGAATCCAGAATAGAATTGAGGCAGCCAATAAAATACCAATCCAGTCTATTGACCCTAACCCAAGGACTCTTCCGGCTAAAACAGGCATACCGCCGGATATTCCTCCCACAATAATAGACCACGCTGACCGGCGTTTTAATAAAATTGTATAAATAAGAACATCAAAAAATAAACCTGCAAAAATAACCAGACCAAACAAAAATGAAATGGAAAAAGCCATGATGGTTCCTGCAATTGACAGGAAAAGGCCCACAATTAAGGCTTCAGCCGGTTCCACTTTCTTCGAAGGCAGAGGTCTCCTGCAGGTTCTTTTCATTTTTAGATCAATATCCCTGTCATACCACATGTTCAGTACAGTACTTCCGCTGATTGTTAAAAACAGAATTCCTGCCAGGGCTGATAATTGATACATATTTAATGCAGGGCATTTTGCACTCATATAGCCTGCCAGGCCTGTAATTAATAACAGACCTGTTTGCAGACTTTTAATAAGTGCCCAGTAGTTTTTGAGTTTCTTTATCATCAGTTACTCCTGTTCAGGTGTCCTGACACATCGAAAACCAACACTTGGACTGGCATAATCAGGACCAGCACTGTTTGATGTCCAGATACGTAAATTAGGAGTATGATCCGTTCTGCTTCCTCCCCTCATATAACGTAAATGGGTGTGTTCACGAACATCTCCCATCCACTGCCATACATTTCCTGCCATATCATACAATCCATAAGGGCTGACAGATTTTATTGTTTGATATCCTTCATAGGATTGACCATTATAAAATCCTACAGGTGTTGTGTTTCCAAAGCCCTTTGATTTTTCAAAGATATCGTGAGAATTATTGAAATTTGCATACTCTCCGCTGATACCTGCACCCCATGGGTAAGGACGGTTGTCCTCTGTTCCCCGGGCAGCCTTTTCCCACTCATCCTCTGTAGGTAGTCTATAGCCATAAAATTGTGCGTATGCATTTGCTGCAAACCAGGAAACGAGTACAACAGGGTGATTTTCGTAGCCCTTTATTACTTCAAATTTGCCATTGTTCTCTTTAATTCTCAGTCCCGGATCATCAAGGGGCATATAGATCCAGTCTCCGGCAAAGATCTCTACTTCGTGTTTATAAGCAGTAAATTTATCTCCGGGATAATATCCGGTAATTTGATTATTTTTTACTGTGATCAAATTCTTTATTGTTGCCTCGTTAAGGAAACGGGTGAATTGAGAATTGGTAACATCAGTTATCATTATTTCATAATCATAATCCAGATCCGTCTCATGTTCATGCTGTCCTTTAAGAAATTCCCCGGCTGGTATAAGTGCCCAGTTTTCAGAATTAATTCCGGTATCGGTGTATTCAATTGGTTCTGTTGGAGTGATGTCAGAACATCCGCTTAAGAAAATTAAACTTGCAATTAAGAAATAGATAATATGCTTCATTAGTTCATCTCTCCATTTTCAGATTCTAAATCTGAACTGTTTAACTCATTTAGCCAAATACCTTTCTTTCTGAAAAGATCAATCAGGCGCCAGACAAGGAGAGCTGCAAGAGTAAGCAGTAGTATTGGCAGTCCTATATCAGTAAGAAGGAGTGTCCATTCCGTAATAAGATGTTCCCCTGATTCACTTACAAACATCCATCTGATTCCATAGATTGTCACAGATAGAAATGCAAGGTCAGAAGAAAGAATTACCAGCCATCCAAACCATTTTCTTACTTTCCCTTTAAGTCCGATGAGATCGACATAGTAGAAGAGGATAATTGTTGCAATAATTCCTGAGAGAATATGCCAATGACCGGTCAGGACAACCCTTTCTACTCTCCAGGGCCATACTCTGATAATTTCGTCAAGTTTAGCCGCCATAAAAATTCCAATTCCACTAACTGTGAAATTCATAAATACCATTTGCCAAAGGGGGCCGAATTTAACAGGATCATGAACCAGAGCTGCTATGCACTGAAAGAAATTTCCTTTTTTAATACCCTGTTCATCCAGTCTTGTTCGAATTAATTTTCCAAAGCCGAATATTACCAGAAGTAACGCAGCAAACATAACTAATGTTGAGCCGACATATATTATGACATGGGCTTCTTCCAGAAAAACAACAGACCATGCACCAATAGAGATAGTAATAGTACCAATGATCATCAATGGCATTGCTATCTTGTGGAGGATACCTTTAAATTTAAACCACCGGCCTACAACAAGTGTAATCGCGATACCTATGAGTGTAAGCATAATGTGCAAATGTCCGATAATAGACTTCTGGAGCATTGTTTTTTCCACCAGACGAATAGTATCTTCTGCAAGAAATGTTTCAAATCCATTCCCGTAAAATGATCCGGGGATTGCCCCGAACAGTGCTGAACCCAGTGTAGTAACAGCCATAGTAAAAAAAGCAACTCTTTCAAGGTTAACGCCTTTTTTAGTATGTGCATAATCATTCCCGGATATGTGATACTCCGTTTTCCAGGGCCAGAGGGCAATAGCAAGCATGGTTCCTGCAAAAAATACGAGCATCTGTCCGGAAATAAAAATCAGGTGAAGAATCCAGTTGTGACCAAAATATCCGAACCCTAATCCACCTATCATAGTAGCCATATAACCAATTGTTATGGTTGTATTGATAATCGACTTTTGTCTCTGTCTCATGGGGATCATGTATGTAATAAAATATGTTTCAATGGCTACTACGGCCATTGCAATGGCATGATACAGTGTTATAATCCTGCCTTCTCTTTCCGCTTCCACAAGTTTTAAACCCAATAACTTTATAATAAAATCAGATATTCCCATTTCAGCCATTGGGCCTGACAGCATGCCGAATATTGCAGTTATAAGGGAGATCAGAGCAATAGCTACCAGTGTTAATCCTTTTGTTGAACTAAAGAGAAAATAAAATCTGTCTTTAACTAATGACATAAATAGACTCCAAATATAAGCAATGTAATAAAATGTTGTAATCAAAGATTGTGCAATTAACTAATGTCAATTGCACATTTAGCAGTGATAATAAAAGTGTTAGTTAAGCTGTTTCTTTCCCACCGGATTCGATCAGTTTTTTTGTACCTGGTAGGAGGATAACAACCAATAGTATTGTGCTGATAATTGGTGCAGGGAGGAACATGGAAAAGCGCCCGGCTTCTATTACATTGTTAATTCCCATAGGATATCCACCGTTCATTGATAACATGGCAGCGAAGATTCCAACCGGTATAGTCCATGTTTTTTTCTTTAAAGCTGCAAATATGAAAACTGCCCAGGCTGTTGATCCCCACCAGTTCAGCTGCTGTGACATGACATAGATTCCATTCCAGAAACCTTCTGAAGTCTGATATTTGGAAATTGGAGCAACTCCATCAATAAATGTTAATACATATGCCAGACCTGCTACAAATAAGAGCCCGATAAGTTTTTTATTTGTTCCGCCAATTAACAGCATTGCAATCCATAAAACTCCTGCCAGCATAAATACGATCATTGTTGGTGTAGGCAGTCCGCTGTCTGCAGCCGGGATCATAGGGAAAAAACCTGCAAGAAGCTGAATGGTAGCTGCAACAACACCCAGGAACCATGCCCAGGGTTCTTTTTTTATAAATCCATACAATACAACTCCCCAGAGGGCTCCGGCTGCAGTTCCAAGCCATCCCAGCAGAGCGTATACAAACCGTACAGTATTACCTTCATCTGGCCTGCCTTTTGCAATATGGGCATTGATGACATTGTTATATGTATCTGCAAGATGATAAAATGCCAGCAGTCCCACTATTATTCCAATAAATGCAAATACAATACCTAATTTGTTTTTAGTTTCCATTAATTATCTCCTTTGGTTGCTGAGATCGTTCCTCATCGCTTCGCTCTTCCGGTACGACTCATTGCCGAGCAGGAAGCTTGCTTCCGACCAGGCTTTAATTGCATAGATGAGCAGGATTGTAATCCCGCCCAGCCATTTAATAATTTCTAATGGAATTATAAGGTCGTGTAGTTTGAGTTGTCATTGACTTTAGTCAATTTGTAGGGAATTGATTAGTTTTATTAGACGACATATGGTTGTTTTTATCAGTTTTATATTAATATTGAACTTTCTGGTTCTAAATTGTAACTGTTTTATGTCAACTAACCAGTATTCTTAATTATAAGAGCCTATTTTGGAAAGAGTATTTGTGTTGTTTACTTTTATTTCTGAACGTGAAGCTTCAATTAATCCCTTTTCTCTTAATGATTTTAAAGCACGGCAAAATACTTCAGGAACAGTTCCCAGCCTTTCAGATAATTCAGATGTTGTATGCTTTTCACGGTTGATAATGGTATTTCCCTCATTACTCAACTCAAGAAGAAGTTTGGCCAGACGACTATGAACAGTTAAAAAGGATATGTCCTCATACTGGGTAAGCAGTAAACGGTTTCGTTTTGCCATCATAGATAAAAATCCTACAGCTAATGAAGAGTTCATTCTTATAGTATTTAAAAACTCTTTTTGATCAATTCTCCATATAACTGAGTCTTTTCCACTGAATGCAGAAGCAGGATTATTTCCCTGATCGAGTACTGCCACTTCATTAAACATACTCACAGGATTTAATACATGCAGAGTATGATATTGTCCTTCGGGACCAATTTTTTTTAAATAAACTTCACCGGATATAAGAACAAACAGACCGGAACAGGGCAGCCCCTCTTCAATAATTGTTTTACCCTGTGTGTATTGTTTAGTACTACCGGTTCCTATCAGCCTTTTCTGTTCGGAATAAGATAATTCAGCAAAAAATGATATACTGCTCATTCTTGAAATCAAATCAGGGATATCTGTCATACATAACTCTCTTATACAAATCTGCTTTCAGATACTGTTAATGACAGATTAACCTTTTTAGATATTTAAGTCATTGGGTTCTATCCTTAAACTAACGTGTTTCTCCGAAATTCGGCATTTTAGCACTAATATACTGTTTTTATGGGAATATAACTATATAGTAAAATTTGTAATATTTTATCTGGATTTTCTCTAATAACCATGTTAGTGTGTTTAATTAAAAATTACGAGAGATTTTGTTGGAAAAGGAAGGTATATGGATATATTTAGCTGGACATTGCTCATAGTAGCAGGAGGGAGTCTCCTTGCTCTGAGTTATGCGGTAATAAAAACAAAATGGATTTTTAAACAGCCTGTGGAAGATGCGAGGCTTAAAAAAATAGGTGGTTTTGTTGCAGATGGAGCAATGGCATTTATGATGAGAGAATATAAGGTTTTAATCCCTTTTGTTCTTTTTGTAACTGCATTTCTTGCCATTGCCAATAAGGGTGCATTGAGGTACCAGTCAGTTGCCTTTGTTCTTGGTGCTTCTGCTTCTGCTCTTGCAGGGTTTATCGGTATGAAGGTTGCCACAGCAGCTAATACAAGAACAACCCATGCTGCACAGGGAGGTTTAATTCCTGCCCTTAAGGTTGCATTTACCGGTGGATCTGTTATGGGAATGAGTGTTGTAGGATTATCCACACTGGGTTTTCTTATTCTCCTTTTCCTGGGTAGATTTATGTTTGGGTCGACCGTTGGTGCTCTTTCAGATAATATTCTTCCAATTATTACAGGATTCAGTCTTGGTGCAAGTTCTATGGCTTTGTTTGCCAGAGTTGGTGGAGGTATTTTTACCAAAGCAGCAGATGTCGGTGCTGATCTTGTTGGTAAGGTAGAGGCTGGAATCCCTGAAGATGATCCACGAAACCCTGCCACTATAGCAGATAATGTTGGTGATAATGTTGGTGATGTTGCAGGAATGGGAGCAGACCTTTTTGAATCCTATGTAGGTTCTATAATTGGAGCCATGGTCCTGGGTATCAGCATTGCAGCCAGTGATGCTTACAGATTGAAACTGGTAGTTTTTCCACTTCTTCTTGCAGTTGCAGGTATAGTTGCAGCTATGATTGGTATTGGTTTTGTTCGTGTGAAGGAAGGAAAATCTCCTCAGGCTGCACTAAATAAAGGAACATTCGGGGCTGCAGGAATTGCTGCTGTTTTTTCTTTCCTTTTAAGCTACTTTTTTCTTGGAGAAAGTGCCGACAATGGTGGAGTTGGTTATTTAAGTATATTTCTTTCTTCTGTTATTGGTATGGCTTCGGGTACTCTTATTGGTATGATAACAGAATATTACACAGGTACAGATACAAAACCTGTAAATAGAATTGTAAAATCCTGTGAAACAGGTCCTGCCACCACTCTAATAACAGGAATGGGTATTGGTATGGCTTCTGCCTTTCCTCCTATTCTTATAATTATTGCAGCAATTCTTGGAAGTTTTGCTTTTGCAGGACTTTATGGTATAGCAATTGCTGCTCTGGGAATGCTTATGACTCTTGGTGTTCAGCTTGCAGTGGATGCCTATGGACCTATTGCAGATAATGCAGGTGGGCTGGCAGAAATGTCAGAGTTTCCTCCTGCAGTAAGAAAAATTACAGATGAACTTGATGCTGTTGGAAATACAACTGCTGCCATAGGAAAGGGTTTTGCCATTGGTTCTGCTGCTCTTACTTCTATTATTCTTTTTTCTGCTTACAGACAACAGGTTGGTGTTGGAGTTATTGACCTAATGAACCCTCTGGTTATATCCGGTGTTCTCTTAGGTGCAGTTCTTCCATACCTTTTTTCTTCTATGGCCATGAAGGCAGTTGGTGAAGCTGCTTTTGCAATGATAGAAGAAGTTCGTAGACAGTTTAGAGAGAAACCTGGTATTCTGGATGAGACAGAGGAACCTGATTAGAAGAGATGTGTTGATATATCAACATCTGCCGCATTAAAGGAGATGATACTTCCTGGTGTTATAGCAGTTATTACACCTGTTCTTGTTGGGTTTATTGCCGGTCCAAAGATGCTTGCAGGTACTCTTATAGGAGTTACAGCCTCAGGTGTTGTTCTTGCTATTTTTATGTCAAATGCTGGTGGTGCATGGGACAATGCAAAAAAGATGATAGAGGGTGGAGCCAGCCAGGGTAAAGGCTCTGAAGCTCATAAAGCTTCTGTTGTTGGTGATACTGTTGGAGATCCTTTTAAGGATACAGCCGGTCCGTCATTGAATATTTTAATAAAACTAATGGCAATTATCTCTCTGGTAATTGCTCCAATGCTTAAAAATTTCTGGGGGTTATAATAGTATGGATTATAAAAATAGATTATATATGGTTCTTTATCCAAATCAGTCATTAATTGCATCGCACCTGGATCCTGATATGTTTGCAAGACACTATACTTCCGGCTCCAGCCGACATTATTCCGGCAAGCTGATATTTGTAGAAGTGGATATAGATTACAGAAATGATTTTTTTGATATTGAAAATATAATGAAAGATCTTAAACCTCATTCAGATGGAAGACCAAAGGCAACAAAATTTATTGCATCTTATAGAGTTCTTGAACATGTTGAACTATCTGCCCTGGGTAAGCTGTATCTTTCAACAGAGGAAGGTCACTGTATAGGCATTGAAAAAGGCGGATGTAAGGATCACCAGGAAGGATTTGTTCGTGTTTATGCCGAAATAGCTCCTATGCATATGCTTGTAATGTCCAGATTAACACCACCGGACTTTGGTAAGAGAATTACTGATCCTACTAATAATAAGAGCGCTCCCGCTCAGTTTTTTACACAGCTTGATTTTAATCCAGTTGAATTTATTAAAGAGTTTGAAAAAAATCCTTTTAAACCATCTCCAATTCCATCTATGCATCCTTCTACTATTAGAGATGGATTTCATGAACTGATGTCCCACCCAACTAAAAAAACAAAAGGTATGGCTCTGGACAGTAGTATGGATAATATTTCTTATCGTCTTATAAGGAATGGGTTTACATTTGCAGCAAAGGGAGAATGTTTGTTTTATCCTATTCCAGGTCACAATGAGATTGAGGCAGAAAACTTTAAGTTCTGGCGTACTATGTAAGATATTGGGGTATGTACACATACCCCTGCTTTAAAAAACTACTGGCCAATGTTGGTCAGTGATTTTTTTCAAGGAGTTTAAGTACTATAATAATAGATATACTAAGTGCTGCAAGTAATGCTGAATAGTAGTGAGCAGTTTCTATATTTCCACTTACAACCGAATCCCATATTGCAAGGGGTATTGTTTTTGTCACTCCTTTAATATTTCCTGCTATCATCATAGTAATACCAAATTCTCCAAGTCCTCTTAAGAATCCCAAAAGAAGGCCTCCAAGGATACCATTACGTGAGAGTGGAAGTAAAATATAGATAAAAATTTGCCATTTAGAAGCTCCTGTTATTTCTGCTGCGGAGATATAGGTTTTATCTACTGAATCAAGAAATGTTTTAATAGATTTGTAGATAAAGGGCAGACCAGCCAGAGCCGCTGCTGTTACAGCTGCTGTCTGACTGAATATAAACGCCTTACCAAAAAGTATGCTGTAAAGTTTACCTGGAATACTCTTTCTACCCAATAATTGCATTAAATAAAAACCCAGAACTGTTGGTGGAATAAATAGTGGAATCGTTACAAATAATTCAATGATAATTGAATTTATCTTTGGTTTTAATGAAGCTATCCATGCAAGCAGCAAACTAAGCAGGAATGCAGAAAATGTAGCGATAGGAACAATTTTAAGACTTATTAGCAGTGCCATTTAAACCCTCTGTCATGAAGCCGTAATTTGTAAGGATATTTTTAGAATTTTCAGAATTAAGAAAAGTAAAAAATAACTCTGCATCAGGGTTTGATTCTCCTTTTATAGTAAGGAGAGCAGGATATGCTATTTCCTGCTCTCCAATTTTAGAATATTCTTTATGGATAGTAATATTTTTATTTAATAGAACATCAGTTTTATAAATAAATGCTAAATCAATATCTCTGGATTCCAGCCATCCAACGACTTGACGAACAGAGTTCCCCTGAATAAATTTTTGTGAATATTTGGCAAAAAGTCTTTCTTTTATAAGAAGATTTTTTGCATATAATCCTGCAGCAACATAATCAGGGTTTCCTATTCCAATTTTAGTACTTATTTTGAGAATTTTTTTTAGTTCATTAGTTGAGTAGTGCTGTTGATTCTCTTTGAATCCTGCAAGAACAAGGATATTCCGGCATAGAATAATTATGGATTCTCTTTTTGCAATATTCTTTATTATTAGTCTGTCTGTATCCCTTTCATCGGCTGATATCAGAATATCTATAGGAGCGCCATTTTCAATTTGAGCAGCCAGATAACCTGAACCTCCATAGGATACTCTGACTGTTATATCGGGATGGAAAAAATTGAATTTGTTAATAATTTCTTCTAATACAACAGTAAGACTTGAGGCTGCAGAGATTAATATAACCTTTTTTGTTTCCTCTTTTTTATCACCATATGAAATCATTATTAAAATAATGGTTATAAGCGGTACTAAAAAAATATACAATTTAGTTTTATTTATCTGAACCATTGTATATGTATATATATAATGGTTATCTATTGTCAAGTTATAATGAGATTCTGGTAATTTTAAACTAGTATCAGCTCAATTTTATTTATTTTACAATAATCTCTGTATTCCTCAGGAATCCCTTTATCACTTATTATTATATCAAAATCAGTGATTTCGGCAAATAAAGTACTTTCAACTTTATTGAATTTTGAAGAATCTAAAAGTAGAATCTTTTTTTCAGCATATTTTATCATCTCGGTTTTAGTTGTATATTCATATTCATTTGAACAGCTTACACCGGATTTCAGACTTATGCCGCTGGCAGAGATGAAGGCTGTTTTTGCAGGATGTTTTTTAATTAATTCTATTCCTTCTTTGCTTTCAAACATCATGGTATTTCCGTGGAAGTATCCGCCTGGAAAGATAATATTAGCCTGCTCCATTTTCGAAACATGAACAAGGCTGTTTAAAGTAAAACAAATTACTGTTACGGGAAAACAGTCTGGAAGAGATTGGGCAAAATATTCCATTGTAGATCCTGTATCCATGATAATTGTATCATTACTCTTTATAAATGCAGAAGCTTTGACAGCAATATGCTTTTTTTCCTGATTCATCTGTTTATTTGCATAAGACAGAGAGTAGGGATGTTGGTTCTTTCGTTTATTATCCTCTTTAAGAACAACTCCTCCATGGAAAATATCAACAAGATTACGGTCTTTCAGCATTTCGAGATCTCTGCGTATAGTCATATGTGATACATCCATGACAGAGGAGAGCTTATTTACTGTAGTAGGGTTTGCTAATTGCAGCATTTTAATAATTCTATTAATTCTTTTTTCCTGTCTGGAAAGCATATTTCAATATCCCCTTTTTTCTACCCTCAGGTGATCGGGCAACAGTGTTAAAAAATTAACACAGCGGTGCTGATTTTGCAAGGTGTTTTATTCTTTAGATAATATGTGATGTCTATACTATCGGAATCTTTTTGTGCTGGTCGTTCGCTTCGCTCTCTTCTTGGATTAATTTTTTAAGTTATTCCGATTGTCTGGAAATAAATGATCCTGATAATATAATTGTACTTGAAATATTGATTATAATCGATTTTTAAAGGAAAACGTTACCAATAAAAAGCATAAATTATTATAATATTATAAAAAATGAGAAATATGAAGATGTAAATGTATATATAGTAAGGAAATAAATAAATACAAAATATTAATTACGGAAAACGTTGACAATTTAAATGACTCATGCTAATCTGGATAAAAATTTAAAGGAGAATGTAATGAAGAAAAATGTAATTGTAGTGCTTGTTTTTTTTCTATCTCTTCCTGTTTTTGCAGGTGGTCAGAAAGAAGCGGTAGATGCAACTGATGTGGCAGATGTGGAGCAGGTTGTCGTTAGTATGTGGATTTATGATGAAATGGCTTCCTCTGAAGATAAGGCGATGGTACGGGCAGCCCGGGATTTTGAAGCAATGAATCCTGGGATCACTATTGAATTTCAGAATGTTCCTCATCGGGGTCTCATGGATAAATTTATTGCAGCTTCTGTCACTGGGAAGGTTCCTGATGTGGTGCATGTTGCTCTGGCCTGGTCTATTGAGCTGGGTGCTATGGGGCATGCTGAGCCGCTGGACAAGTATATTGGTGATAAGAGAAAAGAAATTCCCAAAGGAGCTTTGGAGTCAAGTTCCTACAGAGGTCAGCTTTATGGTATTCCTTGGTACGTAGACACAACTGCACTGTTTTATAATAAGGAAATGTTTAAAGCAGCAGGTCTTGATTTTCCTGGGGATGAGCCGATGAACTGGGCTCAGCTGCTGGACAATGCACGGAAGCTTACGCGCGACCTGGATGGAGATGGAACAATAGATCAGTATGGGTTTGCGATGAGAAAAGGCAGAGGAGCATCTATATGCTGGTTCCCGATATTCTTTTCAAATAATGGGCAGTTGTATTCTGAGGATGGTCTGAGTCCGGCATTTAATTCTCCTGAAGGGCTTGAGGCGTTCAGATTTTTGACAGATATGTATACCACTGAGAAGGTAATGCCTCCCGGAACAATAGCATATGACAGATGGGATGATGTTCGGAATGCATTTATATCAGGGAAAATGGCAATGTATATTGCGGGTAACTGGGAAATTGGACCTATGACGGATGGTGCAATGTTTGATTGGGGGTTAGCACCGCATCCTATGCAGAAGACTAAAAGTGCTTTTCTTGGCGGTTCGAGCTTTATTATACCTAGCAAGGCTAAAAATAAGGAAGCAGCCTGGAAGTGGCTTGATTTCTTAACCGATTCAGAAAGTATGAAATATCTTGCTGAATATGGAAGGATCCCGGCCAGGATTGATGCTGATACTGCTGAACATATTCTTGCAAATCCTCTGTACGGAGTTTTTGCTTCCGGTGCAGTTTATGCAAAATCGCATGCTTCTATTTATGCAGGGATTATCCGTTCTGAAGTTGGAGCGGCTTTCGAGGAGGTTATGGTTGAAAATCGTGATCCAAAGGAGGCGCTGGACGCAGCTGCGGTAAGGGTTCAGGCTGAGATAAGACCGGATCTACCTGGTATTTAGTTGAGTGGAAAGGAGTAATAGTCGGTGTCCGGGTTTTTTCCGGACACCGAATTTATTTCCTGGTGAAATAAAGAGCTTCCAGATTTATTGGAATATTCTGTCGTAGGTTTTTTTAGTCAGGTTTTGATGTGGTGTTGTAAAAAGTTCAGGAAGGGTTGATTGGGGATATTTAATGGTAGGAAAAAATAGGAGTGGTGAGTCGTTACTGAATGGTGGATTTTTAAAGAGTTTCTCAGGTAGGCTTTATTTATGGGCAGATCGGAAAATTGGTTATCTTTTTATAACTCCAACTATACTTGTATTGGGATTAATTGTTCTTATCCCGATTTTATTCAGTATTGGAATGGCATTTTTTAGATTTGATCTTTTACGAATGGGACAGGGGAACCCTTTTACGGGGTTTGAGCATTTTATTACAACCCTTAAAAACCCTCTTTTTTGGAATGCACTCGGGAATACTATGGTCTGGACTCTTTCCAATGTGGTTTTTCAATTACTTGTAGGTCTGGGTCTGGCACTTCTCTTAAATATGAATATCAGATTCAAGGTAATTTATTATGTGGCAATTCTAATACCATGGGCAACTCCGTCGGCTGTTGCAGCTCTTATCTGGCGCTGGCTTCTGCATGCGGATTACGGGGTTTTGAATGCAGTTCTTCTTAAGCTTCATCTGTTGCAGGAGGCAAAAGCCTGGTTGAGTATTCCGGGCTGGGCGATGTTCTGGGTGGTTGTTGCCAGAGTGTGGAAAGAATATGCCTTCTGTACAATTATCCTTACAGCCACGCTTCAGACAATTCCTTCCACACTGTATGAAGCTGCCAAAGTTGATGGAGCGGGAAAGGTAGCCGGATTTTTTTATATAACATTACCCTGGCTTAGATCCTCGATAACTATTGCTACAGTTCTGGTCGCAATCGGAAGCTTTAACGGATTTAATATGATCTGGATGATGACAAATGGAGGTCCTGTAAGGACAACAGAAATTATTTCTACATTTATTTACCAGACAGGTTTTGAAAGATATCGTCTGGGGGCTGCTTCGGCTCAATCCATATTTATGGTTATTATTCTGGCAACCATGATTATTTTTTACATCAGGCGTATGAACAGGGAGGTGGGTGATGGCGCTGTTAAAAAATAGAAGGAAAGCTAATTCAGTCTTTGTTCATATCGGTTTAATTATTATTTGCTGTCTTTTAAATTTTCCGGTTTTCTGGATGGTTGCAACCTCTTTGAAGGGAGGAGTGGAGGCTATGCAGTTTCCGCCCAGCTTTCTTCCTACAAAAGCAACTCTTGAAAATTACAGGTTTGTATGGACGGAAATGAAGTTCAGTCGCTATTTTTTAAATACAATATATGTTTCCGGCTTGACGGTCCTTGTTACTCTGGCAGTTGGTCTTACTGCTGGTTATTCCTTTGCCCGTTTTCGGATAAAAAGAAAACAGGAACTGCTTATTTCAATTCTTTTTTTTCGAATGCTTCCTCCTGTTCTTTTTATAATGCCTCTTTTTTTTCTGATCCAGAAAATAGGGCTTTTTGATCGTCTGGAAGGGGTTGTATTGAGTCTGACAACCATTGCGCTTCCGTTTGCCGTATGGATGATGAAAAATTATTTTGAAACCATACCTAAAGAAATTGAAGAAGCTGCCATAATTGACGGTTGTTCACGTTTTCAGGCCTTTTTCCGGGTAATGCTCCCTTTGGCCACTCCGGGAGTTGCTGCAACTGCTGTTTTCTGTTTTCTGTCAGCATGGAATGAGTTTATGTTTGCCAATACACTTATACACTCTGAAGCACGGCGAACACTTGTGGTTGCTCTGTATGCTTATGTTGGTGAGTTTTTAATTGAATGGAATAAATTGATGGCTGCTTCTATTCTTACAATGATACCGGTTGTTGTATTTTTCTTTCTTATACACAAACATCTTTCAAAAGGCTTTTCCTCTGGCAGTGTAAAGGGGTAAGACTATTTTTTCCAGGCATCAGGGGTGTGGAAGAGGGGTGTATTTCTGCTGCAGGGTAGATGGCGGTAATTTAAATATTTATAGGAAAGCGTTACCAATTAAAACATATAATATCACATT
>DAOWEB010000330.1 GCA_030638735.1 Spirochaetaceae bacterium | reverse complement strand
TCCGGCCTCCCGTCTCCATACTCCTTTCTCCGTTTTTCCCCTTGACCATACACGACTATTTTAGTACTTTCCCCTCACAGGAAGGAGATTTTAATGATTGAAAAAATAAAACAAGCACTTGATGATATTAGACCATCACTACAAGCCGATGGTGGTGATATTGAATTTGTAGGCTTTACCGATGATGGTGTTGTAGAGGTAAGACTTACCGGAGCCTGCTTTGGTTGCCCTATGTCACAGATAACACTTAAACAAGGTGTAGAAAAATACCTTAAAGATACCTTGCCTGAAGTTAAATCAGTAGAAGCAGTCTAGAACTTATTATTACCATAAGCCCTCAAACATGAGGGCTTTTAAAATTTAAAATCTGTCAATAAATTTATATTAAACCTATCATAAATTCAAAATTAAAAAAATTATTGTAATATATATATTATGTAGTACTATTATTAATAGCTTACTATAATTAGGTTCAAATATTGTTATATATGAAACTTTATTAATGCTAATGAGTATTGATGCCGTTAATTAGTAAAGAAGCTTATTAACAATCAAAAGAAAGGTAAATGCAGAATAAAAAATTAAGTTCGAAAGACTATAAAGAAATTCTTTTTTCTATACCAAAGACAGAAATTCATTTGCATCTGGAAGGAATGGCAAGTGTAGATACAATTTGGTCATTAATTCAAAAGCATAAACTTGAAATTCCAGGAATTAATAATCGGGATGATATTATTAAACGATTTCAGGTAAAAAACCTGAATGATTTTATTGATTTGTTTTTAAATATTATTCAAAACTGTTATAGAGAAGAAATTGACTTAACACTCCAGATAAAAGATGCCAGAGAGTATCTTAAACGCAATAATATTATCTATACAGAAGTATTTTTTGCACCTTCAAAGTTTTTAATGAATGGTTTCTCATTCGATGTTATGATGGAATACCTTGATCAGGGCGCCAGAAAAATCAAAAAAGAAGATGGTATAGATATTAAATTCCTAATAGATGTATCCAGAAGTTTTGGCCCTGAAAATGCCATAAATAATTTAAACCTTATATTAAAACATAAAAAGCCTTCTATTATTGGTATAGGTCTGGGTGGCGCCGAGAGTAAAGGTCCTGCAGAAGATTATAAAGAGGTTTTTGAACTTGCAAGAAATGCCGGCCTTAAGGTTGTAGCTCATGCAGGCGAAGATGTTGGTCCTGAATCTATCTGGTCCTCAATTAAAGACCTGAAAGTATCCAGAATAGGACATGGTATAAGTGCAATTCAGGATGATAAACTAATGGATTACCTTAAAGAAACTCAGATACCTCTTGAAATATGTCCAATGAGCAATATATTTACTAAAAAATATGTATCATCCTATAAAGACCATCCAATTAGAAAATTTTTTGATCATGGGATGTACGTTACAGTTAATACTGATGATCCAACAATATTTGGGATGGAACTGATTGATGAATATTTTAATCTACTGGATAACGATATTTTTTCTTTAACCGAAATTTTTGATCTTATGAAGAAAAACCTTTATGCCACCTTTCTAACCACAACAGAAAAGGATGCAATGTGGGGAAAAATGGAAAAGGTTATTAAACAGTACAGATAATGTTTCACGTGAAACAATTATTATTGTTGTATCTTGTAGGTGTACCCCGTGCGGGTACCTTTTTTTTGTACAAAAAATATGTATCATTGCCGAAGATTTGTTTCCATACATACTGTTAACACTAAATGTTTACCTTTTACAGGGGAATTGGTTGTTATGAGTGATGTCACCCCGTAGGGAACAGGCTTGCCCCTGCCCATTAACACATACCCTTTTTATAGAAATAATCACAAATCAATACATAAAAATATTTTTTACCCGGATATTGGATCACAGATGTATTGGCATATTTTCCAATAATTGATCCATACATAAAAAAGGGTACCCGCAAGGGGCACCCCTACATTGTTGAATATGTTTGTCAATGTTTCACGTGAAACATCTGTATTTAATTAACAGACGCGATAAATCGCGCCTCTATGCGTCTGATTCCTCTTCCTTATCATTAATAACTCTTGCTACGCTTACAACTACATCTGGTTTTTTCAGGTTAACAACTGTAATTCCCTGGGTATTTTTCCCCTGAATTGATATTTGGGAAACATTAATTTTAATTGTATTCCCCTGGGATGTTATGCAAACAAGATCGTCGGTTTCATTAACTGACTGAACACCAATAATTTCACCTGTTCTTTCGTCAGTCTTATATACTTTCTGACCACCGGTTCCACGACCATGAGGTGTGAACTTATCGTATTCAACCCTTTTACCAAAACCATTTTCTGTAAGTACCAGTATTTTGTTATCCTCTATAAGACGGAGAATACCGGCTAGTTCATCATTATTCTTTAACATAATACCACGAACACCCCGGGTCGCCCTTCCCATGGATCTAACTTTTTCTTCATTAAACCTAAGAGCACTACCTGATTTTGTAATAATAATAACCTCTTCATTTCCTGATGTAAGAAGAGAATCTACCAATCTGTCACCATCATCCAGCTTTATAGCTATAATTCCTTTTGTCCTGGCATTTCTAAAATCAAATGTTTTTACCCTTTTAACTACACCTCTGCTTGTAGCCATAAAAATAAAGTTATCATCTTTAAAATCCGCAAGAGATACAACAGAACTAATTTCTTCATCTGCAGATATATCAAGAAGGGCTTTAAGCTGAGTACCTCTTGCAGCTCTGGAGGCTTCAGGTATTTCATGAACCTTAATCCAATACGCTTTCCCCTCACTGGTTACAAACAAAATATAATCATGAGTAGAAGCAATAAAGACATGTTCAAGAAAGTCTTCATTCTTTAGTTTAGCAGTAGATGATCCCCGACCTCCCCGGCCCTGACTTTTATAGGCAGAAACAGCTATTCTTTTAATAAACCCTTTATTTGAAATAAGAACAGCCATATCTTCTTTTTCAATAAGATCCTCTATATTAAGCTGTTCTACTTCATCAGCTATTATCTCTGTCCTTCTTTCATCACCATATTTATCTTTTAATTCTAAAGTTTCTTCCTTAATAACAGCCAATATCTTACTTTCGTGTGCTAAAAGATCCTTTAAATAAACAATTAATTCCATAATCTCTTTTAATTCATCAAGAATCTTCTGTGTTTCCATACTTGTAAGCTTCTGAAGTCTCATGTCCAGAATAGCCTGAGTTTGCCGTTCAGAAAACTTGAATCTGGCCATTAAGCTTTCTCTTGCATGAGCAACATCATTCGATTCTTTTATAATTTTTATTACTTCATCAATATTATCAAGGGCAATTTTTAAACCTTCAAGAATATGAGCACGTTCTTCAGCTCTTGCAAGATCAAATTTAGTTCTTCTTGTAACAACATCTATTCTATGTTTAACAAAATAATGGATCATCTGCTGAAGGTTTAATAATTCCGGTCTTCCATCTACCAAAGCAAGATTATTAACATTAAAATTCTGCTGCATAGCTGTATGGGAAAAAAGCCTGTTTAAAACAACCCTTGCAATAGCACCACGTTTTAGCTCTATTACAATACGCATTCCATTTCTGTCAGATTCATCCCTTAAATCAGATATTCCATCAATTTTACGATCTTTAACAAGGTCAGCTATTCTAATTACAAGATTTGCTTTATTTACCTGATAGGGAAGCTCTGTAACAATTATTACATCCTTACCTGTTTTTGTAGTTTCAAGTCCAACTCTGGCCCTTACTGCAATTTTACCTCTACCTGTTTCAAAGGCATCTTTTATTCCCTGCCTGCCGTAAATTATTCCTGAAGTAGGAAAATCCGGTCCTTTAACAAATTCCATAAGCTCAGGAATTGTAATATCCATATTATCAATATAGGCCTCAATAGCATCTACAATTTCAGATAGATTATGTGGTGGTATATTAGTTGCCATTCCTACTGCAATTCCACTACCTCCATTTATAAGAAGAAATGGAACAGCTCCGGGAAGAACAGAAGGTTCTTTCATGGAATCATCATAATTGGCAGCAAAATCTACTGTATCTTTTTTAATATCCCTTAACAGTTCATCAGCTATTTTAGCCATCTTTGACTCTGTATACCTCATAGCTGCCGGTGGATCACCATCTACAGAACCAAAGTTACCCTGAGGTTTAATAACCGGATAACGCATGGAAAAGTCCTGAGCCAAACGTACAAGAGCATCATATATGGATTGATCACCATGAGGATGGTACTTACCGAGCACATCACCTACAATTCGACCACATTTCTTAAAGGTTTTATCTGAACGCAGGCCCATTTCATTCATTGCATACAGAATTCTACGGTGAACCGGTTTTAGACCATCTCTAACATCCGGAAGAGCCCGGCTTACAATTACAGACATGGCATAGTTAAGATAAGATTCTTTTATTTCATCCTCTATTGGTACAGGGATTATTTTTCCAGTATTTGTATCCACGAATTCTCCTGATTTGTTGCCGGGATACAATAATCCGCATCCCTAAGTACAGACGTAGCATGCTACGTCTCTACACATATATTATAATTTTCTATATATATTTAAACATCTAAATTTGAAACTAAAAGTGCATTCTCTTCTATAAATTTTCTTCTCGGCTCTACATGTTCACCCATAAGGGTAGAGAACATATGATCTGCCTCTATTTCATCTTCCAGCTTTACCTGCATCATAAGTCTGCTTTCGGGATTCATTGTTGTGTCCCAAAGCTGATCGGGATTCATCTCACCAAGACCTTTGTATCGCTGCATTCCAATTTTTGATTCATCCTCTGCCGGAAACTGGCTGTAAATTTTCTCTTTCTCTTTATCATCATAGGCATAAAATACTTTTTTACCCCTGCTAATCTTATAAAGAGGAGGCATAGCAATATAAATATGTCCTGCTCTAACGAGCTCAGGCATATACCTGAAAAAGAAAGTTAACAGCAGAGTTCTAATATGGGAACCATCAACATCGGCATCTGCCATTATAATAACTTTATGATATCGCAGTTTAGACAGATCAAACTCCCTTCCTGCATTGGTCCCAAGAGTTGTTATAATAGGTTGAAGTTTCTCGTTTGCAAGAACCCTGTCCTCTCTGGTTTTCTCTACATTAAGCATTTTACCCCAGAGCGGCAGTATTGCCTGAAACTTCCTGTCACGGCCCATTTTGGCACTGCCCCCTGCACTGTCACCCTCGACTATATATACTTCACAAAGAGAAGGATCCTTTTCACTGCAGTCTGCCAGTTTCCCGGGAAGACCTCCACCTTCAAGAAAACTTTTTCTTCTGGTAAGATCTCTGGCCTTTCTGGCAGCCATTCTTGCTCTTGCGGCATTAACTACTTTATCAAGAATTTTATCTATTATTTTTGGATTTTCTTCAAAAAAACTTGTAAGATGTTCGTTTACCAAAGATTCAATTAAACCCTTAACCTCAGAATTTCCAAGTTTACTTTTGGTCTGTCCCTCAAATTGGGGATTTTGGAGTTTTATGGATATTACAGCAGTAAGTCCCTCACGCACATCATCACCAGATAAGGGATTATCCATTTTCTTTGAATGTTTAGATTTTTTAAAAAAATCATTCATTGTTCTGGTAAGTGCAGACTTAAAACCTGCCAGATGAGTACCACCATCCCTGGTGTTGATATTATTCACAAAGGAATAAATATGTTCGGTATACCCCTCATTATATTCAAGAGCAATTTCAAGTTCAGATTCATCTTTATTTGCTTCAAAATATATTGGATCATTATGTATAGGATTTTTATTCTCACTTAAATAACTTACAAAAGACTTTACACCACCCTCAAACTGAAACTCCCGTTCCCTTTTCTGCGGTAGACGTTCATCTTCTATAATAATTTTTATACCTTTATTAAGAAATGCCAGTTCACGTAACCGATTTGAAAGAACATCAAAACTATATTCTACTAAATCAAAAATAGTATCATCTGCCTTAAACCTGATAATTGTACCTGTTTTTGTACTGTCACCTATAGTTTCTACAGGACCCTGGGGTTTTCCTATATTATATGTTTGAGTAAAAATATGCCCCTGTCTGTGAACTTCTGCAATACACCATGTTGAAAGAGCATTTACAACAGAAACTCCAACACCATGAAGTCCTCCGGAAACCTTATAACTGCCCTTATCAAACTTTCCACCTGCATGTAGCTTGGTCATTACAATTTCAAGAGCACTTATCTTTTCACCAGGATGTTCATCTACAGGAATTCCCCTTCCATTATCAATAACACGTATAATATTTCCTTTTTCAATAGTCACAGTAATCTCATTACAGTAACCCGCAAGGGATTCATCTATACTGTTGTCTACTATTTCATACACGAGGTGATGCAGACCATCCGGACCTGTAGTACCTATATACATTCCCGGGCGCAAACGAACTGCCTCAAGACCCTTCAGGACCTGAATTTGTTCTGCTGAGTAATTATCTTCCATATATTTTCAACCTGTTGTTAGATAGCTATTTGCGCTGTTTTAATTTAAGTAATTTATTGTGTTTCATTGCTTTAACATTTCTATTTAAACAAATTGTATTAAATATAGAATAGAAGCAATATAGCAAAAAACTGCAAATAATAACTACACTGTAAATTTCTCTTAGAGAATGAATTACTATATCTTTTTAAGGATAAAAAGTAAAGACAAGCGGGTTTCTGCCTTGTCAATTTGATATCTCTATATTAAAATAGCTTCACTGATAAAGACATTGTTGATAGCCTGTGGATAATTCATCAGATAGCCTTAATTTCCTTCTAAAGGTATTTGTTTAATATCCCGATAATAGGAATCATTTGTGTTTTTATGTTAAATTGTTACAGCATAACACTTTACAAACTTTAATTTGAATGGTTAAACATTTTGGAGATATTTCTCCAATTTTTGTTTACTGGTAGATGATATTCAAAATTGTTAATAACTTGTGAGTAAAAAATGGATAAAAGTAAATGGGATTACAGCATTTTCTGGAAAGAAACACTCAATCAGCTAAGATCTGAGCTATCTGAGCAGGAATTTCTTATGTGGTTTGATAACATCACTTATGCTGAGTCTACAGAGAAAAAAATTATACTTTCTGTACCTTCATCCTTTTACAGGGACCAGGTTAAAGAACGCTATCTGAGCAGTGTTGAAAACATTCTACATAACCTCTCAGGTTCGAATATTGAG
>DAOWEB010000289.1 GCA_030638735.1 Spirochaetaceae bacterium | reverse complement strand
TACATTGAACTGCTGTGCAAGTACGGGTTCTGTAGATATAGCCTCACCAGATTTAAGTTCTCCCTTTATTATGGCCTCTTTTATGGTTTTTGCTACTTTTTCAGCGAGGGTTTCTTTTTTATCTATTGCATTAAAGTCCATAAATTACTCCTTAACTGTTAATTGGGAATTATTTTTGCTGTTCTTCTTCTTTTTATATGCCCACAAATAGGGGAAACTGGAAATGATCAGTATAACCGAACCTATTTTCCAGGTAAATCCAATTCCATAATTTTGAGATATGAATCCCCATATTAAGGATCCTGTCATACCCCCTGCCTGCATAATAAATGAAATGACAGATAGTAAGGTTGCACGGCTTGCTGAAGGTATTTCTTTGTTCAGAATTGATTGCTCAACTGGATTTCCAATTCCATTAAACAGAAATAATACAATATAAACCGCAGAAAACCATCCAATTTTAAAAATACCGGATATAATAAAAAACATCATACCTAACAAAAAGCGCTGGAAAAACAAAAATACTAAGGGTTTGTTTCCCAGAAGCCTGCAGAGAGGCCAGGAGATGATGCTTCCAAGAACACCGGCTAAAAAATAACCGTTGGCCAAAAGGCCATAGATAAACGTGCCTCCCTCACCACCTGTTATCTCAAAAAGTCTTGGCTGCCAGAATGTTTCCAGTCCTGAAAAAGCCAGACCCCAGGCCAGGGAGTATACTATCATGACCAAAAAAACAGGACTGTTTTTTATGGTTCCAAATGCAAGGGAAACCATGCCTTTAGATTTATGCTCAGTACTGTTTTTTCCATTATTTGTTTTCAATAAAACTTCATCTTTGACAAAAATTAAAAAAAATATCGCAAGAATTATGCCTAAAGTAGCTATTACCAAAAAATTAAGGCTATATTTATCCAAAAGTGATATAAACAGTATTTTATCCACATTTAAATCCGGAAGCCATCCCCCCAGTAGTGCACCCAGTGCTAATCCCAATGGTATAAAAATCTGCGTCCAGGTAATAAGCTTTTCCATGTCCCTTGCATTTTTTGATTCAGATACTTTATTTATAAAGATTGCCTCAAGGGAACCGGAAGAAAAAGCTCTCCCCGCACCCATTATGATAAAGGAAATTGAAATAAATAAGAGATTGCCTGTAAACACAGGAATTGCCATAGCAGTAATTTTCAGGAATATAGAAAATATATAAACCTTTTTCTGACCCAATATATCTGCCAATATCCCGGAAGGAATCTCCAGCACAATTACAATCCCTCCATAGAGGGCCATATTTAACCCTATCTGTATTAAAGACAGACCTCTTTCCAACTGAAACAGGACTAATACAGGAATTACTAAACCCAGAATAAAATAGTGCCATCCCTGAAACAGGCAGGCCTGAAGTATAATTTTATTATTTTTCATATCATCCTTTCATAATGTCATACGATGAATATATGAATACTAATAAAAGCAGTTAATATTGTCAATTCATTTCCCATTAAAAATTCATCTTGATAATTCAAAAGTCTCAAGATAAAATAGCTGTATAAATTAAAACGGAGCAATTACATGCCCAGGGATAAGCGAGTACTAATGAACAATATTGAAAATCGGAAAATAAGTACAATTTACGAAACCTTCTGTCAGAAAATAGTTAAAAAAGCAAAAAGGAGCAGCAGCTTATTCAAAGCTCATTCCTTTGCATTTGTTTCCATAAATTCATTTCTTGTATTTTTAAATGTCATAACACCTGTATCCTATCCTTGGTTTCTATACCCCCTGGGAGGAATGTCAATTTTATTATCCCTCCATTATGTCTCCAAAAATGACAGAGCAAGACAAAAAATATATTTAGAAAAATATCCTGTTCTGACAGATAAAGCATTTAAATTGTTAAAAAAAATATTCAGAAAAAGAAGATTTACAGCTTTAAGCACAATGTTTGGTATTTCTGTTTCTGCTTTCCTGTTTATGGTAAATATTATTACCGGACCTCAATTATTATGGGCTGCAATTCCTACAGCTGCCATTGCGTCACTTTGCAGTACAGTTTGGTTTTTTAATAAGCAGAATAAAAAGGAATTACTAGAGGAGTTTCGTATAAATGCATCTGAAAAAGGAGTTCTGACAGCTTCTGTTTCAAATACAGAAGATACAATAATTATCAGTGACAATCATCCCAATTTAGCAGAAGCATATTCTCTACAGAACTCTATAACCAGACAGTTAAAACAGATTGGTATGGCAGAAGATCCAATAATAGATACAATTCCTGAACTTGTTGATAATTATATTTTACAGATAAAAACACTTCTTGAAAAAAATAAAGAATTTACAGGAATTTTAGATTCAAACCCCCGGGAAAGGCTCCTGAAAGAAAAAGAAGCAATAAACGTAAAAATGAAAACATCTGATAATGAAAAACTTATCAGCCAATACAAAACGTCCCTGTTGGAATTGGACAATCATCTGGCTGCCGGTAAAAAGATAGAAAATCAGAGGGAAATATTTAATCTAAAAATAAACTCTGCCCTTAACTCCATTAGAATGCTCCATCTGGATCTTGCTAATCTGAATGTTGAAAAAATGTCATATAGCGAAGTAATGATCGTACTTGAAAATAAGTCTGCTGATCTTTCAGAACGCCTGGAAGATTTACAAAGTGGTTATTCAGAACTTGCAAAAGAGATGCTGTAGAATGGGTTTTTACTATTAAATGTTATTAGTTGTTAATTACTTATTCACTTGACTCAAAATCACTCTGTGGGTATTTTGAAGCTATGACTTCTCTATAATCAGATTTCCTGAAAGAAGTCATATTTATAATCTAATCTTTTAAAGGAGGATGTATGTCCGAGCAGAATGTGACACCAATGCCGCAGTTTAAGATGAACCCTAAACTCGTAATTGTTGTGATTATCATAATTGCTGCCCTTAGTCTCGTAATGTCAAGCTTCTATGTAGTTGACCAGACAGAACAGGCGGTCGTACTGCAATTGGGGAAATTTAACAGAATGGCAGGCCCGGGGCTTCAGTTTAAGCTGCCTTTTGGTATTGAAAAAAATTACAATGTACCAACCCAGCAAATTCAGAATATGACATTTGGTTTTAGAACAGAACAGGCTGGAATAAACACTGTATATTCAAGGGGTGATTATCCCGAAGAATCAATTATGCTTACAGGTGATCTTAATATCATCGATGTAGAGTGGGTTATTCAGTATAGAATTACTGATCCTAAAGCATGGTTATTTAATGTTGTTTACAGAGATCAGACAATAAGGGATGTATCTCAGTCCACAATTAACCAACTGGTAGGGGACAGAGCAATTCTTGATGTTATTGGTCCGGAGAGAACAAATATTATGGATCAGGCAAAAATTCGAATGAATGAAATCCTTTCCAGATATGATCTTGGTGCTACTGTAACTACAGTTCAGCTTAAAAATATTGTTCCTCCTGCAGGAAACGTTCAGGATGCATTTGAAGATGTTAATAAAGCCATCCAGGATATGGAGAGGCTGATAAATGAAGGTAAAGAGGAATACAACAAAGAAATTCCAAAAGCCAGCGGTGAGGCGGATAAAATGATTCAGATAGCCCAGGGTTATGCTACTGAGCGTGTAAATAAGGCTCGTGGTGATGTTGCCAGGTTCCTTTCTGTAAGGAATGAGTATGTTAAAAATCCTGCAGTTACCCGAACCCGTCTTTATCTTGAGACAATAGAAGAAGTTTTTGGAACCAATGAAGGTACAGATCTTATTGATAAAAATCTTGATGGATTTCTACCCATTAAAAATCTCCAGGGGGTAGCACAATGAAAAAAGCTATTACTGTACTCGTAGTTGTTGCTGTTTTAATGGTTGTTCTTATGCTTCTTGGCCCTGTATATGTACTTGAAGAGGGGTCCCAGGCAGTTGTTACCCGATTTGGAGCTATTGTAAGTTCCCAGTCCGATGCCGGATTGAAATTCAAGATGCCAGTTGTAGATACAGTTATTAAATATCCTAAAAAAATTCTTTCCTGGGATGGAGATGCTCAAAGAGTACCTACATCGGAAAATCAGTTTATATGGATTGATACCACAGCACGTTGGAGAATTACAGATCCTATTAAATTCTATGAATCTGTTACCACTCTTGAACAGGGCTGGTCCAGACTGGATGATGTTATTGACTCCTCTGTTAGAACCATAATTGCTGAGAATTCATTAAATGAAGCAGTTAGAAACTCGAATATTATCAATGAAATCGACCGTAAAGATTCAACTACTGCTATTGTTGCCCAGGGTGATGAAGGATCAACAGGTATAGATGAACTCTTAAAGTCTACCTTTACTGTAACTACTTACGAAGAGATCAATAAAGGCCGTGAAGTTCTTTCCGAAGCAATGTATACCGCAGCTTCAAAGCTTACAGTTCAGTTTGGTATTGAGCTGATAGATATTCTAATTCGTCAGATTCGTTATTCCGATGATCTTACCGAATCGGTATACAACAGAATGATTAAAGAACGACGTCAGATTGCAGAGTT
>DAOWEB010000300.1 GCA_030638735.1 Spirochaetaceae bacterium | reverse complement strand
TCCTTTTTTGAATCTTTTCACATCTATGCCAACTGACTCAATTTCCCCGGCAAAAACAAGTCCAAGTACAGGCTTTCTCGGCTTTCTAAAACCTATCATCAACCGAAACATCAACCCAAGGAGAATAGGCATATCAGCACCTCTGATTAATACATCACTTCCTGTAACTGCAGTCATGAAGTTTTGTATAGATACTTCATTATCCTTTGGTATAGGTTTTGGTATTTCTTTGATTTGCAAAACTTCAGGTGATCCGTATTTCGTACAAACAACTGCTTTCATGAGTTTACTCCATTTTTGAAACTAGCCTAATTCTTTGGATTTATTTACTTTACCTATTATCAATTTGTTTGTTCCATCGTTATAACGGCTTTTCCATTGGAATGGCCCTCATCAAAATACTGAAAAGCTTCAGGAACTTCACTCAGTGAATAGCGTTTATCTATAACCGGAACAACTTTGCCGGCTTCAATAAGCTCTTTTATAATAATCAAATCCCTGTTATCTGGTTTCGCTACCCCCATGGAACAAAGTTTTTTACTCCCTTTTATTGAAATCAACGGCCCCAGAAGCATAGCTTCTGCAATTTGAGCACCGGTACCTCCGATTTGAACATAAATCCCCTGGGAACTTAAAACACGTTTGTAATCTAAAATAGGATGATACCCATTAACAGCAATAATCAGATCATAAAGATCCTCTTTTTGTGTAAAATCTTCCTTTGTATAATCAATAACAAAGTCTGCACCTAGTAAACGTGCCGGGTCCATTTTACCAGTGCTGCAAACTGCAGTAACAACAGCACCATAAGATTTGGCAATTTGAATTGCAAATGTTCCGACACCACCAGATGCACCATTTATTAAAACTTTTTGCCCCGGTCGAATTTGTCCTTTAAAACGAAGCCCCTGGAGAGCTGTAACTGCGGACATGGGTACAGCTGCTGCTTCTACAAAAGATATATTTGATGGTTTTAATGCCAATGCTTTTTCATCTGCACATACAAATTCTGCATAAGCGCCAAATCCGCACTCAGAAAGATCGCCATAGACTTCATCTCCCGGCTGCAGAAGTTTTACATTTTTTCCAACCCTTTCAATTTTTCCTGACATATCAGATCCTGGTATGGAATTTTTAGGTTTTAGAAGTCCACTCCATAGGCGGGCAATAAAAGGCTCTCCTTTTACGATGGCCACATCACTGAATGCTATGGACGCTGCATGAACTTTTATCAGCACTTCATTGTCTCCAGGAGTTGGTTTTTCTACATCTTTTAATTTCAGAACCTCCGGCGACCCATACTTTTCAAATACAATTGCTTTCATTTTAGTGCCCTTCCTATACTCGAAATTGCTCAATCTACTATTGTTTTTTCAGATGGATTGAATCCTTTAACTATCAGCCATATCGCAAGTAATATCTCATTTAACATAATCAGGGGATAAAATAATTTTATCATTGGATGGGTATTTCCTGCTATTTCCAATAGGTTTCCAGCTAACAATGATATTAGTGCAATCACACCCCAGACTGATATAAATCGGGGAATTAGTTTTGATTGATACAATAAATAATAAAACAACATAGAAGCCAGGATAAAAAAGTATGCATGACTCACATGAATTAAATCACGTATCCCCAGTAATGAAGAGTTACTGGATAATAGTAATAATCCGGCAATAACCATAAGCCCGCCCTCAATCACCTTTGCAGCAAGATACCAAAGTGTTATTCTTTTATTCCAGGGTTTAAAGAGTGGAAACATCAATACTGCAATAGCAATTACTGCAGCACCACTCAATAATTCAAAGAGCACTATAAGCGTTAATGATTCTGTAAATAAACTAACCAAGACACTATAGGCCGCCAGAATCAATACTCCTACAATTATTGCTGTTCTTCTATTTGAAATCATTTTTTCTCCTATGGTTGCTGAGATCGTTCCCCAGGCTGCATGGGCGAGCAGCAAACTTGTTTGCGACCAGACAAGCTTGCTTCCGACCAGGCTTTTTTTGAATACGATTGACCGAGATCAATGGTAGTCCTAAATCTCGTACCTGATTTGATAAATTATGGGTTGGTCCGGGTCTGCTTCAATTTTGACTTCACCTGACATTATCTTATTTCTCCTGCGATTGACTATATATAAAATATAACTGTAAAAATCAGCGGATGTTAGACACTAAAGTGTTGTTTTAGGTGTTGTTTTTACCTACTCAGGGCTGAGAATATTGAGAGATCCGGCTTTTGAAATTGCCATTGTACGGTTTTTTACATCAAGTTTACTAAATATCCTTCTATTGTGTCCTTTAACTGTATCCAGAGCAAGAAAAAGTTTTTCACCAATTTCATGATTGGAGAGCCCCAGGGCAATGAGCTTCAGTACTTCTATTTCTCTTTGGCTTAATGGCTCGATTAATGGTTGTATCTCCTCATTTTGTTTCTTCTCTGCTTTGAAAGCAGTAATCAGGCGGCTGGTATACTCCGGCATAATTCCCCGGGCGGCTGTTTCGGATAATAATCTGTACATAGGAAGACCTTCATCCACAAATATACGAATAAAACCCTCCGGCTCTGTGAAGTTAAGCACTTTATCCATCAGTCTGACAGCTTTACTTTTTTCTCCCTGGTCAAATAAGGCAATTGCCTTGAGAACCATAACTTTAAATTGTTCCCAATCCCAATATGCTGCACCATTCTCAGGTTGTAATAGTTCAAGTGTTTCCAGTGCAGAGGAGGTATCTCCCCGGGCAAGAAATACCTGAGCCTTGCTCATAGGCAGATCATGTTTTTCAGCAAGTTTAGCTGCTGCGTCCAGATTTCCCTGTCTGATCATAGTCAAAACCTGCTGGGCTGCAAGTTCCGGGATACGGTGAACAAAGTCATACTGATGTACTGAATGAGCTGTCCCAGTTAAAAGAGAAACAGCTTCATCAATATTTCCTGTAACCAGTTTTAAATGAGACAAAAAAATCTCACAGACAATGAATCTGTCAATAGTATTTTCAAACAACCGGGCAAGCTCGATACTTGAATTGGCATATTGTAAAGCAGAATCCATATCATTCCATTGGTAGAATATCCGGGCTAAACCCAGATGAACATCACAGAGAACAGGAAGAGGTTGATCTCCAACAACCTGAAGGATTTGCCGGTAGGTTTCAGCTGCCCGATGAAGCTGGTTTTCCAATTCCAGTAAACTTCCAAGATTGGCTTTAGCCAGTACGGTGAATAGAACATTCCCGGAAGCTTTGCCAAGTAAAATGGTTTCATTGAAGGCCTTTTTAGCTGCAACATGATCTTTCAGAAGTATGTATGCCTGACCCAGTGTCCATGTAGAGGTTGTTCGGGATGACAGGTTCTCCGGACTCAGATACGCAAGTGCCCGGAGAGATTGGGTTTTTGTGGTTTCTGCATTATACTGCGTAACTCCCAACATCGCCCGCATAGTGGCAATTCGTCCGATCATATACCGGATTTTCTCATCCTGTTCAGCACCTTCCAGGGCGTATTCAGCAGCTTTCAGATAGTGTTCAACACTGGAAGTTTGGCCTAACCCCAAAGAGACAGAGGCATAGGTTATCCACAATAGGGGTTTCTTATCCATTACGCTCTTTGGTAGTGATTTTAACCAGCTAAGAACAGAACCGACTGCACCACGAAAGTATAAGGGCATCTCATTACCTTCAACCAGGCGCAGGGATCTATCAATATCATTGGCAAAAGTAGCATGATGAAAAGCTTCAATGTTCAGATCATTATTTTCATACCATTCACTGGCACGAATATGCAATTCAGTAACAGATTCGTCCTCAAGAAACGAAGATGTTATCTGCTGTAATCGCTGTTTTAATAATTCAGAAAAGAGATGATGATAACGGTACCAGCTACGCTCATTATCCAGGGGGATAATAAACATATTGGATTGTTCAAGATATCTCAGTGTTTTCTGTCCTGTCCCAGAGGGTTCAAGTAGAACTGAATCACAAAGAGACCCGCACATACGATCGAGGATAGATGTACGCAACAGGAAAGAATGGATATTTTCCGGCTGTTGTTTCAGGACTTCTTCAATCAGATAGTCCAGTACGAAATGGTGACTGCCGGTAAAAGATTCAATGAAGCTGGTGGCATTTTTTTGTCCCTGCATGGAAATTGCGGCTAATTGCAGACCGGTAATCCAGCCTTCGGTTCGTGTTTCAAGTGCAGCGATATCGTCCGTCGAGAGATCCAGACCCATCATCGTATTGAGGAATCCTGCTGCTTCGGAGAGAGTAAATCGCAAGTCTGCAGCCCGCAGTTCGATCAATTGCCCACGGCCCCTTAACCTGACAAGGGGAAGATGCGGATCCTCACGTGTTGCGATGACCAGGTGCATTGGGGGAGGCATATTTTCAAGGAAAAAAGTGAGAATATTATTTACAGCCTCACTATCAGGAACATGATAATCATCCAGAACAAGGATAAAAGAGTCTGGGATAGCGGCGATTTCATTAAGAAGATTCGTCAGAATATAATCAGTTGACGGAGGCTGGAGTGATTGAAGCATAGCCAACAGACCATCTCCAATATCCGTGATAATCGTCTGTAAAGCTGAGATGAAGTATGTTAGAAAACGCGAGGTATCTTTATGCTCTTCATCAAGGGACAACCAGGCGACCGGCTGCTTACAACCAGCGACCCATTCGCTTATCAGAGTTGTTTTACCAAATCCAGCGGAAGCAGAAACAAGGGTCAGTCTGCATTGCTTACAATCATTCAGTTGCTTAATAAGATGAGGCCGAAGCACAGTTTTAGGCTGAAGAGGAGGAATATAAAGTTTTGTGACTAATATTGGCACAGACATAGATCAATTATAATGGCCACAGCTCTCCTCCGTCAATAACAGAATTCTGTCATGTTCTGTTGTCAGGTACCACAGCTCTAATACTTTTCTTTATTTATTTCTCCAATATTGTTTTTTGATCTCTGAGCCCGCATAGCGAATACAGCAAGTGCTATCAATGTAACAAGATAAGGGATCATCTGGATAAGTTCTGAAGGGACATTAAGTGATGCAATATATATGGCAAATGTATTCACTAATCCGAAAAGTAGTGATGAAAGGGAAATACCCAAAGCCCTGTTCCCTCCCAGGGTTGCAGCAGCAATGGCAATAAATCCACGACCTGCTGTCATATCTCTGGAAAACCACGAAACATAACCCATTGACAGATATAAACCACCAAATGCACCAAACATGCCCGATAACATAAGTGCATAAAGCTTAATTTTATCTACGTTTATACCAACAGATTCAGCAGCATGTGGATTCTGACCTACTGCTCTGATTCGTAATCCAAGAGGTGTTTTATACATAAGGACATAGAACAACGGCACAAACAGGAGAGCAAGGTAGGTGAGTACATTATGACCACTGAAAATTTCTCCCAGTATTGGAATAGATTTTACTACTGGAATTTCAAAAACAGGGAATACCAGGCTCTGCATGGAACTGGTACTCCCTTTATCTCCTGTAAACAGAAAAAGAAGAAAAGTAGTCATTCCCATTGCAAAAAGGCCCAGGGCAATAGCAGCTAAAATAATATCTGCCTTCATCTTCAGATGAAAATAAGCAAGCATAGCTCCCATAAATATGCCTGCAGCAAGTCCGGCAAGCAATGCAAAAAACAGACTTCCAGTAAAAGAACTTACAATAACACCGGTAAAGGCAGACACAAGCATTATCCCTTCCAATGCAATATTTGTTGAACCGACCAGTTCTGAAACTGCAACTCCGAGTGCAGGGAACAATAGTGGTGTCATTACCCTTAATACGGCGAATGCAAACCCTGTTGAAAAAATACTGCTAAGCAGTGGATGCATTTTATACCTCCTGTCTTTATACTCATTATTGGCCATTTAATCCTTCCGGATATGGAGGAAGGTGCTAATAAAATCATTTAATATCAGTTTGTACTTGTAATAAGTTAAATAAGTGGATCAATTTTTTTTGAAGTTATTTCCAGCATCTTCTCATTATAATCAATTCCGTAAATATCTAAATCTTCTCTCGCATATTGAGCTAGCAGATACCCACTGCCAAATGAAACTTCCAGAATTTTCTCACCCTCGATATACGGTATAACTTTTTTAATCCATTTTTTCCATAAGGGGAATATTATCATAAAAGCATCGTATCCCCTGGCCATCCAGTTATACTCTCTGTTCATTTTTTCCGTATAATCGGAATTAATCTTTGAAGTATCTATATATTTTATCTTTCCATGTTTAGGCTTCAATATAATTACCTCCATTTCAATTTTATACATCTTTTGACTCATTTTGTTTTGTTAACACTTCAGGATAATGCCAATAACCAGTGATTCCCTAAAGACACTAAAGTGTTGTTTGGGGTGTTGTTTTGAGCTAATAAAAACTAATGATAACCTTTATCATTCTTATTTCTGAAAATTCAATTTTCTATAATAATCTTTTTCCATTTTTGTGAGAAATATCCTCCTATTAGTATCAAGGCATGAAATAGCTGGTATAACCCAAATGAAAACCAGGCTCCATATATCCCCGTTTCCAAAATCTGAATTGTGAACCAGGTCATTGATAATAGAAATAATACATTAGTAATCACTTCAGAGGCTAAGACATATTTTGCCCATCCGATATTCTGAAATATTATCTCCAGAGAAAACCCCATTGCTTCTGCAAAAAAGAAAAAGGCAAAGAACCTTAGAGCTTTTATACCAATAGCAATTACCTGCTCGTCTTTAGTATAAATGGAGATAATGAACTCAGGAAAAATTAAAACTGTAGAAACTATAATTAAACCGACAACTGCTGCAATTTTTTCCATGGATAAAATAATTTCATTTGCTTTTTTGTAATCATTTACACCTAGAGCATTACCTGTAAGAATTGAAGCTCCCCTGGCAAAACCCCCAACAATTGTTTTATTAATTCTGTACATGGAAAATATGATATGTGTTGAAGCGAGATATATTGTTCCTATTCCACCAATCATTGATTCATAAAGCATGAAAACAGTAAAAGCTCCTCCATTTTGAATAGCCGCAGGGTAGGAAAAATTAATGATTCTTTTTATCATAGTTTTATCCAGTTTTTTGAAATGAAATACCTGATATTTCTTAATTGATTTTGATTTCAAAATATAGATAATCAATATGACAGGAGCTACACTATTTGCCAGGACAGTTCCTAGAGCAGCACCTGTAATTCCCATAGCAGGAAAACCCAGTTTACCAAAAATTAAAATATAATTGAGAAATATATTTAAAATATTGGGAATTAGTGTAGTAAACATTATAATTTTGGTGCTTCTTATCCCACTAAGGAATCCTGTAAAAGCACAGGAAATTCCGATGATAGGGAAAATCCACCTTATAATGGAGATATAGCCGAGGGAATAAGGTATAAGGGCTTTATCAGTGATCAGTCTGGAAAGAATAAGAGGAGCAGCACCAGCTGCTATTATTCCTATAATTCCCAGAACAGCCCCTGTTATTAGGGCATTATCCAGAACATAACCAGCTACAGGGTATAGTTTTTCTTTATCTTCTCCTGCAGCTTCATTAAGCTGCCCGAATCTTCTTGCTGTTATTGTCTGTGCTCCGATGGATATTGGCCAGACAAGTACAGAAATAATATAAAAAAAGAGACTTGCCAAAGAAATTGCAGCTAATTGTTCAACTCCCAGCCGTCCAACCATGGCTGTATCTGCCAGGTTCATTAAATAATGTGACATTTGACTGGCCAATAATGGAAATCCGATTCCCAAGATATTTTTAACTGTATTGTTTTTCATTTAATTACCTGCTTCATCTGCATTCAGTCTATTTCCAGGACAGTATTGCCGCAAAGACACCAAAGTGTTGTTTGGAGTGTTGTTTGGAGTGTTGT
>DAOWEB010000254.1 GCA_030638735.1 Spirochaetaceae bacterium | reverse complement strand
TAATAATTTTATTCTCTTTAATAATTGCAAAATGTCCAGGCTCAAGTTCCATAATTCCTTTATAGGCTGTCATTGGGGCAACAGTACTCCAGAAAGTAAAAAGCTCAGAAAAACCTTTGCTGCTGAAACTTCTTTCTACTGACTTGTCCATAAAAATTGCTTTAATTTCCGAGGCAAAAAGAATTTTTGTATTTGTAACTGTGTAGTATAAGGGGCGTATGCCGTGACGGTCTCTGGACAGTATCATTGTTTTATTTTGACTGTCCCATAAAGCAAGTGCCCATTGACCGTTAAATCGTTTAAAGCAGTTTTCTCCCCATTCTTCCCAGGCATGGACAATAGTTTCGGTATCACTTTTTGTTGTAAAAATATGGCCTTTGGAAATAAGTTCATCTCTTAATTCAATATAGTTATATATTTCACCATTAAAAGTAATCCAGATTGTTTCATTTTCATTGGATAAGGGCTGGGATCCGGATTGCAGATCTATAATGGCCAGACGTGTGTGTCCTATAGCTACTTGTCTGTCCCGGTAATAACCACTGGAATCAGGACCTCTGTGAGCCAGGGATCCCATCATACTTTTTACTAATTCAGGATCCGGAGCTATTCCATCTTTTAAGTTTATAATTCCACAAATACCACACATTTTTAGGCCTCTGTTTTTTTATTTGATAGTTCAAATTTATAGCATAAAAGTAATATTTTTTCTACAATACTTGTGACAGAAAAAATATTGGGATATAATCTATGTACGCAAAAAAATGTATTTGTAAATGTAATGTAAAACTTCTTTAGTAGTAAATCATCACAAATATTATAATATAATGTTTAAGGGGAAGTTATGAACCGAAAAGTGTCAATTTTTATTTTAACCTGTTTAATTGTTATAGTGATTTTAGGGTGTGAGATTGTCTCAAAACCGTTTGTAACCGGTTCATTTACATTATCAATATATCTGGAAGGTTCGGGCAGAACAATTTTACCGGATGTAGAAAATTCTATAGTTTCATATTTAATAGAATTTGATGGACCCTATCCTGATGGACCCTATCCCATACCATCAATAACTACAACTGGATCAACAGTTAATACTGATCTTACTGAGGGTACATGGAATATTACAGTTTCCGGAATGACTGAAGAACTGGGAGCTGGAGATGTTGTTGCCAGAGGGATAGTCTCAGTAAGTATTACAACTGGATCAACAACCAGTACTTCTGTCAATCTTTCTCCATTAACAGTTGGTACTGGAAATGTGGATATAACTATATCATGGCCTGTCAGTGAAAATATTGATGAAACATCTACAATTCTGTTTAATAGCACTGTTTATGCAATGGGAGATTCCGAAACAGTCTTTAACGGAACAGAAAGAACAATTAGTTTTAGTATTGAAAATATAATTTCCGGTAATTATTATTTTTTTGCATATTTAAACCAAAGTGGTACTACCCAGGTAACTGTAACTGAGAGTATTCAGGTTTTCGATAATCTTAGCAGTTCAGCATTAATTGTTTTATATACAGATGACTTTAACCAGCCTCCGGAGGCATCAACCCTACTGGCTCCGGTAGAAGGTGATAATGAGATAACACTAACTTGGGAAAACTCGTCCAGTGTAATTACCGGGTTTAGTATAGAGAGAAGTGAGTCTGAATTTTCAGGTTATAGTGAAACAGGAACAACAGATGGAGCTACATTAACCTATACCGATATCACTGTTGTTGCCGGGACTGCATACTTCTACAGAGTAATCGCAAGTAACTCAGTGGGGGACTCAGATCCGTCCAATGTTGTTAGTCTTTCATCAGAACCTCCGGTACCTGGAAATGGTGGATTACTTACCTTTTCCGATACTAATTCTAATTCAACTATCCTCTCCTGGACACAATCAGTGGATAATGTAAGTATTCAGAGTTCTCTTGAGTATAAAGTTGTACAATCAGAATCGAACAATATTGATACTGTTGATAATGCAGAGCCCAATGGAACCCTTGTTCAGGACTGGGTTTTTAATACTACTAATGTTTCTGTGACAGGTCTTACTTCCGGTACAACATACTACTTCAATGTTCTTGTAAGGGACGAGGCAGGGAATACAAATATCTATACCATGAATTCAGAAACTCCATCTACAGATGGAGAGCTGGACCTTACCATTACTGTAAATGAACCGAATAATGAAGTTATTACCTTTTCAGAAAATGATGATATTACTGTATCCCAAAGCGGTACACTGGCAATAGCAGTTTCAGAGTCTTTTGACTCCTATGCATGGTATCTGGACGGAGTTGTAGTAGCTGGACAGACCGATAGTAGTTTTGAACTTGTCTGTAGTGGAACATCTTTGGGAGTACACCATCTTACTGTTTTTGTTACATTAAACAGCATGCTTTATTCCAATACTGTTAGATTTATAGTTACAAATTAAAGAGGGAAATTATGAAATATTTTAAAATAGTTATTATTTTTATGTTATTACTTATTATGCTGGGTTGTCCTGTATTAGACGCTAATTCAAGTGGGAATGTACATATCTCTTTTAACGTGAATGAAGAAAGAAGTACAATTATTCCGGAGGTAGCCTCTGCTATTGCAGAGTACAGAATAAGCTTCTCCGGAGGTCCGGAATCTGTTGATCCTGTAATTACCACAAATGGATCGATATCAATTGATCTTGCTCCGGGTATATGGGATATTCTTGTTGAGGGTTTAAATAGCAGCGGTCAAACTGTAGCTTCGGGTTTATTGGAGGATATTGTTGTTTCTACAGGAAGTTTGGTAACGGAAGAAGTTCTTCTGGATCCGGAAATGGATGGAACAGGCTCTGTTCATATTACAGTAACATGGCCGGATGAAATAACAGTTGAATCTACTGATATAACTGTATACTTTAATTCAGATACTGCAATACCAATGAGTTCAGATACAATTACATATTCAGCTAACTCCTTAATTTATAATAATCCTTCTGTAGCTTCCGGAGGTAGTCATTGGATTAAAATTCACCTGGTAGAAAATGGAACAACAACAAATCAGGATACAATTCTCGATTCTGTTCATGTGTATGATAATCTCGAAAGCTCTGCAGTTTACAATAGGAGTAGTTCTGATTTTATTCCCCAATCTTCATCATCAATGATACTTGCTAACCATCTTGTTGCTACACAGTTAGATTTAAAAGCTATACCTGAATCAGCAATAATTGCTGCAAAAGATACTCTGCATATAGCCTATGGGCATACTTCTCATGGTAGTCAAATAACAAAGGGAATGGAAAGTTTGGTTGGATTTATGTCCAGTCAGGGTTATGATAGTAATTTGTTTGCCTGGAATAATGGTGGTACAGATGGTGCGTTGGATCTTCATGATTATGCTATGACTGGTGATCTTGGCGATTATCCAGAATGGGTGGATAGAACTAGATACTATCTGGATATTTCTGCCAATTCGGATGTAAATGTAATTATCTGGTCCTGGTGTGGGGATGTCTCTGATTATACAGAACAAAATATGATAGATAAGTATCTGATACCAATGACACTGCTTGAAACAGAATATCCGCATGTTTCTTTTGTATATATGACCGGTCATTTGGATGGGACTGGTTTATCTGGAAATCTGCATCTTAGAAACCAGCAGATAAGAGAATATTGTTCTGATAATAATAAAGTTCTATATGATTTTGAGGATATAGAAAGCTATGATCCTGATGGGTCTTATTATGGTGACAGATATGCTACAGATGCATGTAATTATGATTATGATGATAATGGTTCAACAAGTCAAAGTGGTGATGAATCACCTTTACCAATAGATGGGGATCGTAATTGGGCTATTGATTGGCAGAATAGTAATGATATAAATATAGATTGGTATGATTGTGTTTCTGTTCACAGCCAGCCATTGAATGCGAATCAGAAAGCGTATGCCGCTTGGTGGTTGTGGGCACGAATTGCTGGTTGGGAAGGTAATTAGGTTTATTTATTCTTTACATATTTAAAAAGAAGGATTATTCTTCTCTCAGGTGGGTGTATGAAGCAAGCAAGTAAAAAAACAAAGAAAAGTAAACTATCTCAAATTATTAATAATTTCCTTCATACACTATATATAGTTGCAGGTATTGTCCCTCTGTTTATTTTTATTATTTTTGTTTTTTATGTAATAAAATCTCTACTTGGGATAGATATATTCCCAAACATGCATTTTTTTGGTCTGCTGGATTAGAACCAGGGAACAAGGGAGTATGTAGACCGGAGTATGGAAGATTTTTGGAATCTATCAGTTTTTTTTCTTCCGGTTTCCGGTCTGCTTCCTCCATTCTCCCATTCTTCTCCTTATTTTACTGAATTATTGCTAGATAAAATGATAAATATTGTAAAACTAGTCCAGTAGTAGTACTTCTGTAGTACACTTTTAATATAAATTTCATATATATTTTGTATTTTGCTATTGCTTTATATGGTCTATATTATTAATCGTAGAGCAATGTAAATTGGAGAAGATAAAATGATCAAAAAAAGTGCCATTCTTTTAACTGTACTTATTATGTTTACACTTTTAGGTTGTCCGGACGTTAATGATACTGAGTTTAGTTATGATCCCGATCCTGTTGATGATCCTACTGTTTTACCATCTCCAGCTGAAGATCTTTATATTGTAGCCAATATTGGTGGTGAAATATATGGATTTGATTCCAGTGATCCCTTAAGTTATACAAAACTTGCTACTGATGCCAGCATTGAAGAATACTTCTCTGAAATTAGAATATCACCTAATTTAGAATATTTATTATATGCAAGAGATAATAGTTCTCAGTCAGATCTTGTATTAGTAAATTTATTAACTGATGATGTAACAGTTATTACAGCAGACATTGCAAGTAATGAGTCTGAGTTTATAGATAATGATTATATTCAGTATTCCACCGGTGGACGAATTAGAAAATTTAATATTACTACAGGAGCCGATACTATTTTAGTAAGTAATGATGCACTTAATTGTAATCATGGAGGCCAGGTATCTCCAGATGGTAATGAACTGGTTTTCAAGAATCAGGATCCCTCCCAGAGTGAGTTTGCGACAATTGCATGGTCGGATAATATTCCAACAACAAGCGCTGACTCTATTATCTCCTATTCAGGTACAATCCTTCTTGAAGAGTCTTTCGATTTTACCTGGAGAGATGATAATAGAGTAATATTTAAACCAAATCCGGGTTCTTCATACAGACTTTTTGAAAAAACTCTGGGTTCAGTTTTGCTCCCACCTGCTTTGTTATCAAATAATGGAACAGATGTGAATTTTGAAAAACTGATTATTTCTCCTGATAAAGAAAATCTACTTATCTATGGCCTTAATGGTCTTTATATGCTGGACCTTGTTATAACCACAGAAATATCAGGAACTATTGAACCGGCAGAAATCTATACTTCAGATGATGCAACAAAGTTTGCAGCATTTGGTTCAAATTCTTTGAGTTTTGTAGTGGGAACAGAAAACTGGATGGGAATATATAATACGGAAGGCCTGGAAAAAACAAATGTTTCCATAGAAAATATTTTTGGAGATTCCGGGACATTGTATGCGTTACATTGTAGGTAATCCTTCGACAAGCTCAGGGACCGGGAGAACGGAGGAATGGAGACGGGAAGAACGGAGGAAAGGAAGAAGCCTTGGTGCTGTTGGATGTTTTTTGAAATATATAAGAAACGGATAAAATCCTTGTTTGTGTTTCTCTCATAGCCTTCTGCAATATTGGATGGAATAGATAAAGCGACTCTCTATCTGTTGGTTTCTTTCTTCCATTCTCCTGTCTCCGTCCTCCCTTCTCCATCTCCCTCATTTCCTGTTTTGTTAAGTTGTAATACTTCCTAATGAATCCTACTAAAACTGGATAACCCCCAGTACTACTAGCATATCATTATATATCATGAAATTTGTGTATAAAGTAAAGATTTCATTGCTATACACAAATTTGTATTGTAAAATTACCTAACAAAAATATTTAAGATTAATACTGGTGGGAATTAGTGTTCAATTATTTAAAAGTAAAAAATAATAAGGGTGTAAAATACCTGGAATTAAATGGTCTGGGTAAAATAAATGTCCTTTTTGGTAAAAATAACAGTGGTAAAACATCAATAATTGAAGCTATAAATATAAAGGAATGTGTTGCAGTTGGTAAAACCCTGGAAGATATTAATCCTCTGGTTTATTACTTTGAGCAGGAAGCGAGCGTATATTTTGACACTGTATCCAGAAAAGCTACAAATACTTTTAGAAAATATCTGGAAAATTTAAAGGATAAAAAAACTATTTGGTACTATGGAGAAGAAGATATAATAATAAAAGCCTGTACACAGGATCTGGAGAGTAATAAAAATCTTCATTTTTTAAATAAAATGTTTGATATGCATACAATATTGAAAAACTGGTTTAGAGATGTTGAAGAAACATTTCAGCCCCTGCTAATACCGCCAAAACGTAAACTGGAAACCAGGGTTGAAATTAATCTTAAGCAGAAAATAGAAAATTACGGAGGTGGAATTGTAAATTATCTGTTTTTCCTAAAGAACCAGAATCCAAGTTCAGATAATTTTAAATTGTTTTCACAAATATATCTGGCTTTTTCGGAAATTTGTGACTACGAATTTAGTATAATACCAGATTTAAAAAATACAATTCACCTTGTTTTTAAACGTCTTACAGAAGAAAAGTGGATATCCGCCAGTGACTCCGGTCTTGGATTGGCAGACCTTCTTATAATGATTACTTTTGCATTGGATGCAGATCATTCCCTTATTTGTCTGGAAGAACCTGAAAGTCATTTACACCCCGAAATGCAGAAGCGTTTTCTCTCTTTTATAAAAGGTATAGATAATAAACAGTTTATAATTTCTACCCATTCCAATATTTTTCTTAATTCTTTACAGGTGGATAAAATCTATCATGTGCAATATAAAGAAAGGGAAGTACATCTTAGTGATGAGACCATTAATGCCGGAATATTGTTTAATCTGGGTTATTCTGTTTCTGATCACCTGATTGCAGATGCTATTATTCTTGTGGAAAATCCCTCGGATATTCCTGTAATAAATACAATATTAATGTGGGTTGGATTAGACCGTCGGTTTAATATTAATTTTTTCCCTTTAAATGGTGATATTAGAGCATATCTTGATTTATCAATGTTTTTAAAAAAGAAAAATGTATTTAGTTTAACATATTCCAAAGGCGATACAGAAATTGCTACAGACAGATTTTATAAAAACTGTGAAAAAAACGGAATTCAGGTTTATCGTCTGCAAAGAGCTTCTATCGAAAATTATTTTGATCTTTCTTCTATAAGAAAGGTTATAGGTGATGGAATTCCAAAAGATATAGAAACACTGGAATATAATATTTCGGTAGATGCCCAGCTTGGGCTTTCCTTACAGCATAGGTCTATAAGAATTCAAAATAGTGAAATAATTAACGAAATGGATCTTTCCCGGATGGAGGGTACAGATCTTCTTACGTTTTGTCTTAATATTAAAGCTGCCCTGGATAATAAGCCACAAATAGAATTTGTCCCTAAAGATCATAAAATTATTGAATTTGCAGAAAAATATGCATAAATATTCTGTTAATTATATTATTTAAGCTATTCTTTTTTATCTTTCTGTTCAATTGTAACAACATTATCCAAATATATTACTATTCCAATGCTTGAATCATTCCCAATACCGGAATCGACGGAATAGGTAATTTCCGGGTCGGTATCTGTTACATCTCCATCAACACTTGTTGAAGTTGAAGTAATAAGGCCGCCAAAAGAGAGACTGTATTCTGCAAATATTGAAAGAAATTCCATAATAAAGAATTCGACACCTAATACTGCACCTACTGAAACAGGAAATGTATTATTCATAATCCAGTTATCTGAATCTGTTTCCGATTTTTGCCCTATGTAACCAGCTTCTACAAAACCACCCCAGTAGGGAGAAACTCTGCCTGTTTTTAAATGTTTTTCATAGGTTACACCTAAAGTTCCGGAATAGGCCTCGGGGCTGCTGGAGTAAAATACATCGGCAAGATAGCGGATAGCGACATTATTATCATGTAGTGTTTTAAATCCCACACCTGCCTGGTAACTATCAATATCCATGAGCAGATTATTTGTATTAAATATAAAACCCCAGGGAGGAGATTCCTTTTCTTCTTCTGAGTACAGGTAAGAAAATCCAATACAAACTATTATTAAAACCAATACTACATTTTTTTTCATCACTTTCTCCTCTTTTTCAGCCCTTTCTTAATTTCAATTTGATCCTATCCAGTTTATATACCAGCCAGTAAAGGGATTAGCTGTACTATCCAGTGAAGAATGGAAAGCTGACTCATTCCCTTGTTCACTAACCGCACTAACTGCAAAATCATACACGCCATAATCCATTATCTCATTATTTATAAAACATTCAGAACTGCTGGAATTTTCAATTTCCATTAATAATCGCCAGTAATATGAACCATGATTTCTATAATATACTCTATATTGTACTGCACTGTTAGGATTGTTAGGTATATCCGGTCCCCCGGAGTCCCAGGCCAGTGTAAAACTACTTCCCTTAACAATTATTTCCATAGATTCATTTGTTTTGGCATTCCAGTCCAGCTTGCATCCGGAAAATAAAATAATAATTGAAATTAAAAGAAATATTGTTAAATACTTTTTCTTCATTAAAGTTATCATAGCACACTTTAGAAGAGAAATCAAAAAATCTCTGCAACAATTTCCGGAACAGTTAAATTTTTATCCAGTTTTTATCCCGGAGGGATTACATGAAAATAGCCCATCAATTAATTGATGGGAGTGATTTACGGAAAAAATATTGAACATAATTTTCACATCCCATAGAAATGATTGATTTTAGGAAGTCCCGTAGGGACGATTGATTAGAATAACAGAATCAGTTTTAGAAAAACGTATAATTGATTATGACAAACGAAATGTATGGCGATGATTTCAAACGTCCCTACGGGACTAAATCTTGTTGTTTTTATTCCCGGCAATAAATTGCCGGTCTGGGTTCATACGTCCCTTCGGGACTGAGATTGCCGGAAATCGAATACCCACCCTAATTGTTTAACATACAATATTGAATTACATTTTTGGTTCAGGACGAACTATTACTACATATTTTTATTGCTATTCAAACAAAACATGCAAATTTTTTTTCTCTTTTTAACTAAGTGTAGCCCTGAAAAGGAGATAGCATTTCATTTACAAATATAATTATTTTTGGCACGCCGATTGCTTTCTAACTGTATACAATATTGGAGGCGCATATGAAAAAAATAATTAGTATACAAAAAAGTAATGACCCTAAAAGATTATTCCCCATACCCTTTACATCAGTTTTTATCAGCATGACTGTGCTGCTGATAATGGGATTAAGCCTGTCCGGCTGTAACTTTCCGGATAGTGGAATAACATCCAATGATGGAGCCCTTAAAATTTCCATCGGGCCAGAGACCTCTTCGGACAGGAGTCTTCTTCCGGGAATAAGTATGAATCCGGTTGAGTATAAAATTAACGGGTCAGGTCCGAATGGAGCAGTTTTCGAGAAAGTAACAGATGGAGAAGACAGCTATCTTTATGGATTGGCTATTGGTGAGTGGTTAATTTCGGTAACAGCTGTAAATACCGAAGGAGTAGGGATTGGTTATGGAGAAAGCATAGTTCTGATTGAAGGATCATCACTGGTTGCTGTAACAATCAATATAGAACCCCTGATCGGGGATGGGACTCTTACTCTTTCTGTAACCTGGCCGGATGCAGAAGTTGCAAACCCAGGTTTGGCTGGTGTGCTGACCGATTCTGCAGGAGTTACACAGTCCCTTGTTTTTAATATGGCTACAGGCACAGCAAATTATACCAATGCCGGAATTACTTCGGGATATTATACTCTAAGTCTCCAGCTGACTGATGGAGAAGATGTAATTGCAGGGCTGGTAGATACGGTTCGGATTGTTCAGGATGCGGAAACTATAGGAACATATTCCTTTACGGATCTTAATCATCCAACCGGAGATGTGGAAATTATTGTAATTGTTGATCTGGATGCACCCCTAGAAGTAACAATTACCGGAGCTGTAGATATTCTTAGCTATGGCACCAAAATGACAGACCAGAGGCGGGGAGCGAACCCTGGAGAGGATGTAATAAACTATCAGTGGTATCTTAATGGTGGTTTTACCGGCACAGGTGAAACTCTTACTTTTGGAATGGATCTTCGATCCGGAACCTATCGACTGGATGGAGTGGCTATTTCAGAAGATGGTGAACGATCGGGATCAGCTTTTCATAGTTTTACTGTGGAATAATAACTATTGATTAAAAAAATGCAGATTTAATAAAAATAATTTTAAAACGTCCGGTGAAAGCCGGGCGTTTTTAGCAATTTTCACAATTACCTGAAATCGAATATTGAATTTTTACAGATAATTATCTATTTTAATAATATGAGTACACAAAATATGATAGAAAAAGCTTTAACTTTATCTCCAAAAGAAAAATCTCAACTAATAGAAGTACTTCTTATGAGTCTTGATGAACCTGATATTAAAATAGAAGAAATCTGGAATAGTGAAATTGACAAAAGATTAAATGCAATTGAAGATGGCTCTACAATAACAATACCCTACGATAAAATATTTTAATTGTAATGAATATTGATTTTGATCCATTAGCATTATTAGAATTGAATGATGCTGTAGAGTATTATAATTTTCAGCATCAAGGTCTGGGTGATAGGTTTAAAAAGGATGTAAAATACGGATTAAAGAAAATATCCGATCATCCAAATGCATGGCAGTCACAAACCTCACGTTCTAGACGATTTGTGTTAAGTTCTTTTCCTTATAAAATTGTTTATGCAATTAAAGAAGATCAAATTATTATTTTAGCAATAGCTAATTCTCATAGAAAACCGGAATATTGGATTGATAGGGAATAAATATTTCAATTCCTTTTTTTACTTATTCTGTCTCCAGCTCCTGTGGGTAATCTCAAATCTTTTAATTTTGTAGTTTAAAACCCTGCTGGACACATTTAAAAGAACAGCTGCATCTTTCTGCACCCACTGGGTCTGTTCCAGAGCCTGAATTATAAGATTTTTTTCCACCGTTTCCAGGTTTACACCACCTGGAGGTATATTTATCTGGAAATTATCCTCCCCAGCAACCGGAGAAAAGGCCATAGGTGAAGGCAGAGATGCGGCCCCGGAACTGACTACAGATGAGATTTTCGGCAGGGAACGGCGGTTAAAATATATTTCCAGTTCATCGGGCATAATTACATCCCCATCTGCCATAAGGATAGCCCTCTCTATAGTATTTTCCAGTTCCCTTATATTTCCCGGCCAGTGATAATCAGACAGCATTTCAAAAGCTTCTCTGTGAACACCTCTAATTCGCCTGTTTACCAACTTTGAATATTTTTTAACAAAAAATTGCACCAGCAGGCGGATATCTTCTCCTCTCTCTCTTAGGGGAGGAAGATGGATGTTTATAACATTCAGCCGGTAGAACAGGTCTTCTCTAAACTCGCCGCTTTCCATAAGATGAAACAGATCCTTGTTTGTGGCTGAGATTATTCTGACATCAGTTTTTACTGTCTGATTGCTCCCAACCCTCTCAAATTCCCTTTCCTGAAGTACCCTAAGTACCTTGGCCTGGGTGTACAGGCTCATGTCCGCCACCTCATCAAGAAATATTGACCCTCCGTCGGCCTGTTCGAACCGGCCGATCCGCATTTTATCGGCTCCTGTAAAGGCCCCTCTTTCATAGCCGAACAGTTCGCTTTCCAGGAGACTTTCCGGAAGGGCAGCACAGTTTACCCGGACAAATGGTTTTCCTGAACGGTCACTGTTGTAATGAATTGATCCGGCAATTAATTCTTTTCCTGTTCCGGTTTCGCCTGTAATAATAACACTTGAACGGGTTTCGGCCACCTTTGTAACAATCTCAAATACCCGTTTTATTTCCGGACACTGGCCTATAAAATTGGAGGGTTGATAGATATTGGCAAATTTTTCTCTATTGGCTGCTTTATGCTGATTTCGGGCCCTTTTTTCCAGGGCTCGTTTTATATGGAAAACCAGTTCGGGAATATTAAAAGGTTTCCTCATAATTCCGTATGCGCCCTCTTTCACAGCCCGGACAGCTTCATCAACAGTATCAATTTCTGAATAAACAAGAACTGCTGTGGTAGGATCTTTGTCCTGTATACTGCGAATCAGGTCCCGGATATTCCCTCCGGGTATTTTAATATCTGTAATTACCAGGTCATATCGATTCTCCTGAACCTTAGACAGTGCCGTTTCTGCTTCCAGAGCATACTCTATTTGTGTTCCGGCACTCTGCAGGTAACTGCAAATATCCACACAGAGGTTCTTGTTACTGTCTATCAATAATAAGTTTGGCATTGTATTTATCCAAATGTAGCTCTTTTAGTAAAAATTTTCAAATTATGATTGAATTTTATTTATCCTGCAGTAAAATACTGCTTACACTGTCTTAGTCCCGTAGGGACATACGAACTCAGACCGGTAATTTATTACCGGGAAAAAGGGAAACAGAAAAAGTCCCTCTGGTTATTGTCCAAATCAATCGTCCCTACGGGACTGAAAATTTTATTCAATATTTATTCCCATCAATAAATTGATGGGCAATTGTCATAAAATCCCTCTGCAGGCTTTTGCGATGTTTATGGTAACAGCTTGTTTTTGGCTATTTTGCGCCAGGCAGTGGCCTTATATTAGAGAAGAGCTGCTTTTTAAGTAGAAAATGTGATACAGCGCAAAAAGCTTCTCCGGGATAAACCCAATATTGGAAATCGCTTCCACAAATTTAGTTTTCTTGCGTCAAAGGGATGTATAACATATAATTATATAAAGTTAAGTAAAAATTCCAGGGGGAACGGGTTATGCCCGATAGTTCAAAAATTCAGAAATTAAAGGAAATATCTTTTTTCCTGGAGGTCTCGGAACATGATCTTCTTGAAATTGCTGCTATTTCCACAGAACGTCACTTCAAAGTGGGTGAGATTATAATCGAAGAAAACAGCAAAGCGGATGTGTTTTTTATTATCTATAAAGGGAAAATTGAGATCCTGAAAAAATTTGAGGATGGGGAAGAGGTTGTTCTTGGAGTTTATAGTGATGGAGAATTCTTTGGTGAGATGGCTATTCTGGATGAAGGTCCCAGATCGGCTACAGCCAGGGCCATGGAACCTACAACAGTTATGCAGGTCTCTTATAAGGATTTTGAGAAAATCTTAGGTGTTGTCCCTCAGATTGCTTATGAAATTATGAAGGAATTAAGTATTCGTCTTCGCCAGACAGGAGCTCTGCTGGTTTGGCAGCTTAAAAGAAAGAACCGCGAATTAGCCGAAGTTTCCCTTAATACAGTTCGGGCAGTTGTTCAATCCCTGGAGGAGCGGAACCCCTTTCTAAAGGGCCACTCAGAAAGGGTGTCCAGTCTGGCGGTAGCTATTGGTACAGAGTTGGGGCTGCTGGAAGAAGAGATTAGCAGTTTGGAGTTAGGTGGACTGCTGCATGATATTGGTATGATTGGAGTCAGTGACACAATTATAAATGAACCACGTCCTCTTAATACATCCGAATACGACATTATTAAACAGCATCCTGCAGATGGTAAACGCATGATAGAACTTATTCCGCATCTTCAGCAGGTTCTTACCTCTATACTCTCTCATCATGAGTGTTTTGACGGCAGCGGGTATCCTGAAAAACTAGTCGGAACACAAATTCCCATAGCCGGAAGAATTATTGCTTTAGCGGATGTATTTGATGCTCTTACTACCGACCGCCCCCAAAGGAAAAGAATGGAGAGCAAGGATGCCCTCGCATACATAGTGGAACAATCGGGAATTTCTTTTGATCCTGAGATTGTTTCAACTTTTATAGACCTTGCTAAAGATCAAAATTTTCCTGAAAAGTTTTATTAAATCCCTTGTTCTTAACATGAAGTACTAATTACATCTTTGAAATTGAACCCCTAAAACTGTATCTTGTTTTTTTTTCTTCTTTTTAAGTTTATCTTTTTTTATTTATAAATTGTTTTAGAGTAAAGAATTATGTTTTGTTTTCTATCCAATACAGTTTTTGGCATGGCTATTGCATTTACCTGAGTATTCAAACCCAGGGAGGGTGGCTATGCACAATATATTTAGATTTGGATTTAAAAGATTTTTTACAAGGTCTGCCATTAATATATCTTTGCTTTTTTATTTTCTGCTTGTTTTTATGAGTATTGTTTCATGCAGGTGGCAGTTGGATTCTTTCTCCGATAAACAGGGATCATTATCTTTTGATATCGATCCGGGTAAATCTATAGGTATTGTAAGTCTGGAACCTGTAAGTTATGTTTTTAGTGGAACCGGTCCGGATAATGACTTTTTTTCCATGGAGCTTAATAATCCTTCAACTACTATTGAGGGATTAAATGCAGGTGAATGGATTGTCCAGGTTGATGGGCTTGATGAAAATCGTACTGTTCTTCTTACAGGAGAATCGATACTGAATATTGCTCCATATGTAGAAACACAGGTCAATATAGTACTGCATCCCCTGGAAGGAATTGGAAGTGTTTCTTTATCACTGGAATGGAATGCTGAGCAAACAGTTTCCCCTTCAGCTGTTGTATCTTTTATAGACATTGATGGAACTAATACAAACCAGTCTTTTATTATAAGTACTCCTGGTCTTGGCACATGCACAGTTACCGGACTTCAAACGGGAAACTATTATGTAACAGTACAATTATTTGATTCCGGAGATCTGGTCATGGGAAGTGCCTGGACAGTAAGGGTTCTAAACGGGATTACCATTGAAATTACTGCCTTGTTTGAAGATTTAAATAAGGTTGGAGAACGATTGGAAATAACAGAAGATACTTTTTCTATTGTCTGGGATCCGGATCCCCAAAGTGGAATACCTGATTCTTACAGAATGTATTTTCGCAGCCGTGGTGATGAACCCTGGAGCCTGCTTTCTGAAGTAGTACCTGACATAGAACCTACATTCACAATTACTCAGGATAATTTTTCTTTCGGTATCTATGAATTCGCTGTAAGTGCAGTTGCAGCCGGTGTTGAATCGGATCTTCATACATCTATGGATGACACTGCCAGTCCCGGAACCGGCTGGTTTGTGGATTGGCATTCACTTTGATATTAGAAAAGCCAAAATGAGTCTAAAATACGACAAAAGTACTATAAGATGTATTATCCTCAGGGAGGTTAATAATAAAAACTCAATACTTGACGCCTGGTGGTATACAAAGTAAGCTGATATTAATGGAATTACAAATGAAAAAAAATGTATTTATCTTTTTAATAATAGCACTGCTCTTTATTTTCTCCGGTACAGTTTCTGCGCAAAGTCGACATCTTGAGGATGGCATAGGTGGTCCTGGATTCGAGTTTTCTATGGGGCTTATTGATTACAATCTTTCAACCTTTGGGGTAAGTGCCGCTTATTCAATAGGTGGAATAATGGATATTGGTTTTTATACAAACAGGGAAACAGGCACTTTATACAATTTCGACCGGACTGATATAAGTGTTGGATTTCTTTATAATTTGATAGTTGTTAAACAGACAGAGTATGTCCCATTTAGTCTCCAACTGGAGGGTTCTTATGGTTATACAAATGTTGATTCTGATTATCTGACTAATACCAGTCAGGAAAGAGAAGGTCAGGGATTTACAATTGGAGTTTCTTTATACAATGAAATATCAGTATTTTCAAATTTTGGTATTCTTCTTGGTGGAAAAGGTCTATATAAGAATTATATTTTTACTGAAACAATTGCCGGTACTGAAAGAGCTGAGGAACTTAAGTATGGATTAATTTCAGCTGTCTCTTTAAAACTTGACAACTGGCCCATTATTGCTTTAGGAGTGGAAGTCCTCTATTCTTCTCCCGATCCCGGTATTTCCGTAATACCTTCCATTTCTATTATTAATCCGAGCTATTAAGAAGGGAGACAGGAGGATGGAGACAGGAGAACGGGGGAAAAGAAAGAATTTATACTCTTCTTGTTTCCGGTCTGCGGTCTCCGTTCTCCTTCTTCTAACAGTTTTTATTGTCCCATTGTCCTCAATAGATATCAATAAGCCTGCTGTTGGATTGTCTTCCGGCATTCTGGTTGACATTGCTCCCTTTGGTATTGAGCAGATATATTTTACAGCTCAGGGATTATATACCCTTCCAGGGACTCTTACTCTTTCTTTACGACCGTCAGTCTCTATTGCTGACTCATCAAATATGTTCAGGATTCCATTAGTTATTAATATTTCCGGATATGTTGGGAAAAAGGAATTTATTTTAATATCAGGTTATTTTGGAGGAGGACTGGAAGTATACAGATCAACTGAGCATAATACCGAATCGCTACTGCTTACAGGAGGAGTTTCTATAGCTGTGGGTATTTTTTATATTGATATTCCTGTAGTAAGAGCTCATCGGTCTTATAACACAGATTCAGATATAGCTATAACTGCAGGTTTTTATTTTCAACGTTAATTGCTAAGAAACTGCATTAAGACTAATTAAAATATTACCTTCTTCATCAACAACAGGCAGTTCTTCAAGATTAGCGTCTTCTATGTTAACAAATTCTGAAAAATTGTAGATAGTTGAATATACTTCATCTATATCATTAAAAAGAGCATTTTCGAGTAGTCCAATCTGGAGTGAAAATCTGCGTTTCCCTTCAATTATTCCTTCTTTATCTATACAATTAATCAGATAATTTCTAAGGTCGTCTACGGTACTCTTTTCCATTCCCATATTATCTCCTCTCATTCTTCTTCCTTCCTTATCGGTAGTAAAATCTCTTCTATAAGTCCAAAACAATTGATCAGAAAAAAAGACTGGATTAAATATTTTTGTTTGTAAAATATTTTATATTATAATAATCGTAATAATTCTCCTATTTGTCTGAATATTGATTAAATATAATATCCATTATATCTAATTTAGTTATTAATGTCAATTAGTGAGAAGTTTTAATGTTTTGGAATATTTGGAGATTTAAATATTTATTCCATTAACAATACTTTTTACTTCTTCGGCACAAATCTGCAGCTTTTCTTTTTCATCTTTATTTAGTTCTAATTCCAATATTTGCTCAATTCCATTTTTGGCAACCATAACAGGTAAGGAAAGAGTTATATCACTAAATCCATAATGACCCTCACAAAATACACTAAGAGAAAAAATTTCACGTTTATCTTTGACAATTGATTCAACAATCTTTGCAATTACAAATGAAGCTGCATAATAGCTTCCTGTTTGTTTCATTTTTTTTACAATTATGTTTCCTGCATTTATTGTGTTATACACTACTTCAAGCATATCACTATTCGGTATCAATTGACTGGCAATAATTCCTCCAATATTTGCATGTTCTGTTAATGGAACCATTTTATTGGAGTGTGTACCAATAACAATACCCTGAGTAACTTCTACTGATACACTGGCAGATTTTGCAAGAAAATACTTAAATCTAAGTGAATCCAGTGAACATCCAAGTCCCAGCACCTCCATTCCTGTGAAATAGGTATGGAGGTACCAGCTAAGAGCATCTACGGGATTGCTTACCACAATTACTTTGGCGTTTTTACTATATTTCATAATATTTTTACCAATCTTATTAAAGATAGGTATATTTTCTATTAATAAATCTTTACGTTTCATTCCAGTACGTCTTGGGGCACCTGCAGTAATAACTATAATATCAGAATCTGTCATCTCCTTTATGTCATTACAACCAGTAACCTGGGAATCTGAGTTTAGGTAAGGAGTGGCCTGGTTTATATCAAGAGCTTTCCCTATAGCCAGATCTTTAACAATATCATACAGAAAAACCCTTCCAAGGCTTTTTAATACAATTGCGGCAGCACTGGAAGATCCTACATTACCTGCACCAATAATAAATATTTTTGGAATCATAAGTAAGAATAGTATAGAACATGTTGGAAATCAATAATAAAAAAATATGATTTTAACCTATTTACCTAAATAGTTTCTTAAGTTAAAGTAGCCCAATGAACAAATATATTATTGAGGGTAGTTTTCCTTTAAAGGGAAAGATAAAAGCAAGTGGTAATAAAAATTCAGCTCTTCCATGTATAGCAGCTACTCTTCTTACAGATAGTGAAGTTATATTAAAAAATATTCCTGAAATTGAAGACGTTCGTGTAATGTTTGAAGTTTTAAAATCTCTTGGTGTAAAGGTAAGCAGGAAAAGCCATGGAGTATATAGCATAATTACTACAGATATTAAATCGTCTGAGATATTGGCTGAGCATGCAAATAATATTAGAGCATCAATACTTTTTGCAGGGCCGCTATTGGCAAGAACCGGAAAAGTGATGATGCCTCCTCCCGGAGGAGATGTTATAGGGCGACGAAGACTGGATACGCATTTTTTGGCTTTTACAGCTCTTGGTGCACAAATTGAAATTGACGGTATGTTCAGACTTAATGCAAATAAGCTTGTCGGAGCTGACATTTTTATGGATGAGGCTTCTGTTACTGCAACTGAAAATGCTATTATGGCTGCATCCATTGCTTCGGGTAAAACTACAATTATGAATGCAGCAAGTGAACCTCATGTTCAGGATTTATGTAATATGCTGAATTCTATGGGTGCAAAGATATCTGGAATCGGTTCTAATATACTCTATATTGAAGGAGTTAAAAAACTGGGAGGAACCGAGTTCGAGATTGGCTCTGACTTTATGGAAGTAGGTTCTTTTATTGGTCTTGCAGCTGTAACAAGAGGTGAGCTGGAGATAGAAAATGCAGACCCCGAACATCTTCGAATGGTTAAAATAGCTTTTAATAAACTTGGTATTCATTGGGAGACAGATGGCTCAACTATTAGAATCCCCTCTGGTCAGGATATGAGGGTAAGCCCGGAGCTTGGTGGAATGATTCCAAAAATTGATGATTCTCCATGGCCCGGTTTTCCGGCAGATTTAACAAGTATAATGACTGTAGTTGCAACTCAGGTTGAGGGCACTGTTCTTATACATGAAAAAATGTTTGAATCCAGAATGTTTTTTGTTGATAAACTAATAGGAATGGGAGCCAGGATAATTCTTTGTGATCCTCATAGAGCTGTTGTAAGTGGACCTGCCAGGCTAAGAGCTGCTGAGTTGGTTTCTCCTGATGTAAGAGCCGGAATGGCGATGGTTATTGCAGCTTTATGTGCAGAAGGGAAAAGTGTAATACAAAATGTATACCAAATCGAAAGAGGTTATGAGTCGCTATCTGAAAAACTCATTTCCCTGGGCGCAAAAATAGAGCGTGTCTAATTAGGGCTTGCTTTGTTAATCTTTTTGACTTGCAATAGAAACTAAAGAGAAGAAAAGAATTATGGCCTGGGACACTATAAGAATAATAAGTGCCGGGTAAAACCCTGTCATAAAAAGTGAATACCCAAGTATTAAATTTACGCCAAATTCATATATTGAAAGAATATTATTTATTAGATAAGCGATAATGGGTATTAATAACAGTGCAAATAGCGGGAAAGTATATTTTCGTATTCTAAGAAACCATCCAAGACTGACAGAGAGAAAAGAAATAATTAAAAACGTAAATGGTTTAGCTATTCTTTCAAGGAGCAGAATTTGTGCAGGTTCTTTTATATATCCATAGCTGTTAAAAATTGATCCATAATTGAACAGTTCAATAATATTCATGAACCTGATTGAATTAAAAGACTGCCCCAAATAATTTAAATCAATAAGATTTGGAGAGAGTTTTAAAATTAAATTTTCCGGTTCAATATCTGCTCCTGTAATATAAAGTGGTTTATAGCTTCTGTTACTAATATCCCTATCAATTGCATTCATAATTATTGATTCAGATTTTGAATTATATTTTCCATAGGGAGCTGTGTAATGTTTACTAATTTTATTTGAGCTGTCCCAATTAATAACTTCAATATTAAAGAAATAAGCTTTATTTTCATCCAGCATTATCATTTTATCAATATAAATTAGAGTTTTCTGATTATTAAGAAAAACAATATCATCGATTCCCGGTATGGTTAGATATTTCTCTGCTTCGTCAATAAAAAAAGATATCCTGGAAATTTCTTCAAGGGAACGGTTTAGAAATTCAGGGATGTCTTTATCTTTGTTAGATTCAACAGATAGTTTTTTAAAAATATAGTATGCATCAATTGGGTTCCCTTCATTCAGTGTATTAAATCCCAATCTCTTTTGTTCAAAATATATTTTTGCATCCCTTTCGGAACTATCTGGTTCAAAAGATCTTATTGCATCTCTGGACTCTGCTGCTATTCTTTGAGCTTCGTGTCTTGAATTATCAAGATCAAATGCTAAATTTGCATAGTAGAGTGCAGAAAAATAATCTTCTTTTTTAAAATAATCAGCGGCTTTTATAATTAAATCAGCGGCTTCCTGACCTTTTGTGATTTTTTTATTGTTATCAATATTATTTGTATTAACAATATCAGTTTTTATTTCGAAAGTACTTTCAGCCCAATTTAGAGTATCATCAACTATAATGTTTTTAGGATCAATCTGTAAATAAGCTTTAAGCATATCTACAATATAGCTGTAATTTTTATCTGCTTTTTCTGAAGATATTTCATTATCAGCTTTTTCAAAATAATCCAGAGCCATTTCTGTCAAATATAGTTGTTCT
>DAOWEB010000097.1 GCA_030638735.1 Spirochaetaceae bacterium | reverse complement strand
TCCTTATCCTTTGCTGCCTTGGATTGAATTAACTCACGTATAGCAATATCTCCAGTGGAAACTGCTTTAACATTAAAAGAAAAATCCTCAAGGTATGATGTTAATACTTCCCTTGCTGTTTCGTTATCATCAACTACCAATACCTTTAAATTCTTAAGGTCCTCCGGTGTTGTCCGCTTTATTTTGACTTTCCCTTCTCCTATACCAAGCTGAACTGTAAAGTAAAAGGTTGACCCTTTTCCGTATTCACTTGTAACTCCTATCTCCCCACCCATCATTTCTGACAGTTTTTTGCTTATGGAAAGACCAAGACCTGTTCCTCCATATTTACGGGTTGTTGATGTATCTGCCTGTGAGAAAGATTTAAATAGTTTACCTACCTGCTCTTCTGTTAAGCCAATTCCTGTATCCGTTACTTCGAAGCGCATTTTAATACCATTTTTATCTGACTTTAACAGCTTCGAGATAACTACTATTTCACCTTTCTCTGTAAACTTGATTGCATTGTTTGTCAGATTTAAAAGTATCTGCCCAAGTCGCAGGGGATCTCCCACAAGATACTGGGGTATATCTTTATCCTGATTAAAAATCAGTTCAAGACCTTTATCTCTTACCTTTTCTCCTATCATTCCAGAGAGGTTGTCCATTACTTCAGTGAGAATGAATGTTGTATTTTCTATTTCGAGCTTTCCTGCTTCAATCTTGGAGAAATCCAGTATGTCATTAATAATTCCCAGGAGATTTTTTGCAGAATTGCCTATTTTATCCACATAATCCTGCTGTTTTGTGGTCATATTAGTTTTTGCCAGAAGGCTGTCCAGACCAATGATGGCGTTCATGGGGGTTCTGATTTCGTGGCTCATGTTGGCCAGAAAGTCGCTCTTTGCCTTATTGGCCACTTCTGCTTCTTGTTTTGCAACATTCAACTCTTCAAACAGACGAACGTTTTTAATAGCTACAGCGACTTGAGAGGCAAATGCACCTCCCAATTTTGCATTTTTCTCATTATAAAATCCAACTTCATGTTTATCCAGAGTTAATTTTCCTATAACTTCATCATTGTATATTATTGGAATACCCAACCAGGATCGAATTTTTGTACCCCGGGACATATCAGTAAACTCAATCTCTGTACGAACGTCATCAACAAATAAAGGTATTTTCTCTGTAAGTATTTTTTTGGTATTAGTTCCTTCAGATAGCGGAAAGCGAAGTCCAATGACATCATCAATATTGGAAATTCCTTGAGCATAGATGATTTCAAAATAATCACTTTTTAATTCCTGAACCGATGCGCTGTCAAAAGGTATTACTTGTCTTAATTTAGTAAGAATGGTTTCAAGTAAGTTCTCAAGATTGAAGGTTTTTCCCAGAGCTAATGAAGTTTCATAGAGGATATTTATTTGATTCAATGCTCCTTTCAACTCTTCATCAGCTTTTTTCTTTTCTGTAATGTCATTCTTTACAGCAATATAACTTATAATTTCACCTTGCTCATTCAGGACTGCAGAAATAGAAGCTCTTTCCCAATAATTTTCCCCATTTTTCTTCTTATTTACAATGTCACCTTCCCATGTTTTCCCATCAACAATCGTTGACCACATGTTTTCATAAAAATTTTCATCATGAATACCGGATTTTAACACTCTTGGGTTCTGTCCAATTGCTTCTTCATAGGAGTACCCTGTTACCTTGGTAAAATTAGGATTAACGTATTGGATTGTTCCATCAAGATCTGTAATTACTACAGAAACAGGGCTTTGCTCCATAGCGGAATTTAACTTTTTGATCTCTTCCTGTACTTTTTTCTGTTCACTTACATCTGTGAAGGTGATTACCGCCCCGACCAGTTTATCCTGTTTAACGATGGGAGTACTTGTGTAATTTACAAAAAAGGATTCGCCACTTTTTTTCCACAATACCTCATCTGTTATGTAATGAGATTTTCCATCCTTATATGCCGCCCACATAGGACATTCTTCTCCGGGATAGATTGAACCATCTGTATGGGAGTGGTGGATCAAAGAGTGGACCTCCCCACCCATTAGTTCATCCCGGGTATAGCCAAGAAGTTCAATCGCAGCCGGATTTACAAAAGTAATTTGCCCGGAGGTATCCAGGCCAAATATACCCTCTCCAACTGATTCAAGAAGAAGCCGGGACTTTTCTTCTTCCTCTTTCAACAGTTCCTGTTTCTCTTTAAGTTCAGAAGTACGTTTCTCAACTTTGTCCTCGAGTTCATCCCTGGCTTTAACCAGAGTACGATTCGCACGCTCACCCAAAGCCAAAACGAAAAGGATAGCTGCAACGGATATAATTATTGTTACTCCCAGCAGGATAAAAACAGTTATTCGTAATGAATAAAAAGCTCCAAGAGCTTCATCTACATCAATTTCAGTGATTAGTCCCAATCCAAGTTCATGAGACCAGAAACCGCCTCCAAATACTTCTATTCCACGGTAATCCAGGTATCCTTTCATATTAGTTTCGATAGCAGAATGTTGATGGATCTCAGTGCCTGTATTCTGAACTGTGCTCAGCTCACTCACCGTTGCTGCCATATGGGTTAAGGATAGTTCTTTCCAGTCGGGTATCTGCTGCCCTTCTTTTAATATTATTCCCGGGTTCCGGACATTCACATTCATTGCAGAGGGGTTGTCTTTTTCTATCAGGCCTATAGTCTGGAGATCATCAAGAAACCTGCTTTCTGACAGCATCAATCCATTACTGCTCACTGCATATGTATCGCTGGTTGATCTTGTAGTAGAGAATTGAAGTGACTGTGAAAATTCATCAGAAGGATCAACTCTTAGTGTCATAACAGCAATAACAGTGCTATCAGCCAGGCGAACAGGTCCGAGGAAAAACATGGTTTGAGGGTTCTTTTTTTCTTCATTTCCTGTTATTTCCGAAAGAGAAACATCCGAATCCAGAGGAGGAACAAACATAACCTCTCCCTGAAAAGCCCTTTCAATAAGATCAGGATATGTTTCAGCAATAAGATTTGTAGTTCCAATATTTGTATCTCTTCTGGAACCAATACTTATATAATCGGGGTCTATTATAAAAAAACCTATATTTGGGAACTCATCCTGCTGTTCCTTATAAAAATCTCTTACATCTTCCAGTTCAGAAGATGAGATCAAACTATCTTTATCGGATTTGACTGTTAATAAGCTGCTTACAAGGTTTGATAACTCCGGGTCTCTTCCCAGTCTTTCCAGATATGATGTTCTTTGTTTTATCCATAGATTCAACCTGGCTTCTGCATTTTCCAGGGTAATAATGAGAGATTCTTCAGTGGCATTTATTGTTTCGATCCTGTTACGACCCAGGAGAAGGACTCCAAGAATAACAATAACTGTAATTATTATACTTAGTCCGATAAGTGTAAATAATCTGAATTGTTTAGATCCAAAATTAAGAGAGATATTCTTTTTTTTCGTTGTTCTTATGACTATCCAGGAAAGGAAACTTAAAAAGCCAAAAATTAAAACTATATAGATATATATTCGACTTTCTTTGTACCAGCTTTTTTCCCCTGTGTCTTCAGACATACTCATAGAATCCTGGGAAGAGATCTGACTCAGCCATTTTCTCTGTAGTTCCTGCATCTGCTGGGGTGTTACAGCCGCCATTGCTTTTGTTAAGGCTGACCTGAGAAGTGGGAAATCATTACGGATACCGATTCTTAAATTTTCATAATCGAGGTTTCCTATAGAAGCTTCACCGGAAATTTCAAGCCCTGCAAGCATGTTCCGGGCAATAAGAGTGCGGACAACAGCCTCTTCTCCCAAAATGGCATCGGCATCTCCAAATGACACCGCTTTAAGACATGCCAGTAAGTCTTCCAATGGAAGGCGTTTTATCTGTGGGTAGGTCTCTCTTAATACTTCTTCATAGAAAAAGCCTTTAGGAATTGCAACAGTTTTGTCATAAAGTTCTTCTATAGTATTATAAGAATTATCTTTCGAACTAACTATAACATTGGGGTTTCTAATATAGCTGTCTGTGAACAGGATATATTTTTGCCTATCATCAGTTTTCACTATGTTCAGCATTACATCCAGTTCTTTGTTCTTTATCATCTCCAGAAAAGAATTCCAACTGGGTCCGCTTTTATATTCTATTTTAATCTCAAGAAGTTCTGCCAGAAGGTTCATATAATCTATAGAAAATCCAAGGGGCTTGTTATTCTCAAAATAATTAAATGGTGGCCAATCCTGTTCATTGTGAACACTAAGAACTGGATGAGCATAGAGGAAGGTTCTTTCAGCACTTGTCAGAGCAAGTTCTATCCCTGCAGATACATTCATCCATTCCTTACGCAGATCATTTGACTCCCTGTCGGTTATGGAATTTAACCCTTTTTGCAATATTGAGTGGAATATTTTCCAGTCATTTCTGACACCAAATCGTAAATCTACTGGATTTTCTGCATCTATACCCATTCGTCCGCCCAGCTGGAGATTATTTATTAAAAGAACATTGGAAAAATAATCTACTACAGGGGCAAGATCAAAAAGAAAATCTGCCTGACCGGAAGATACAGCCAGAATTGTTTCACTGGTATCAGCTACTGTTATAATCTCGATCTCTTTATAAACCTTAAGTATTTCTTCCATAAAAAACCCTTTTGGAATGGCAAATTTCTTTCCAAAGAGATCTTCTATTGATGTAACTGGTTTCATTCCTTTCCTGGAATATAATGCAGGGGCTATTGCTATATAGGAATCGGTGAAAAGGAGAAACTTGTCCCTCTCTGGAGATTTAACTATATTCAGCATTACATCCAATTCTTTTCCCTGTATCATATCTATGTAGTCACCCCAGTCTTTTCCTGATATGTACTTAACTTCAAAGCCTGTTTTATCTGCCAGAAAATTAAAAAAGGAAATTGAGAAACCCTGGGGGATTCCATCAGCATAAAAATTAAAAGGGCGCCAATTTGATTCATTATGAACCCGGATTAGTGGATGCTCTGATAGCCATTGTCGTTCTTCATCTGTAAGATCAACTGACAACTGTTTTTTTTCAACAGAACTATCCTGAGCAATCAGGGGTGAGAACAAACCTAATAGCAGTCCGAGAATCAGTAATAGAGTTAATATTGTGATCTTGCCTGAAATTAAAGTTTTTTCTCTCATAGCTACCTGCCTTTGTTAACCATTTTGATAAAGCTGTTTACAGCCAATGCTGCAAAGGGTTTCATGAGTTTTATCAGCTTCCCAGATGCTTTTTAATAGTAGTCAAAGTAAATTCCGGATCAATTGGTTTTGTTATATAATCAACTCCACCTGCATCATATCCATCCAGTTTGTCATCGATAGCATCTTTTGCAGTAACAAAAATTACCGGAATATCTTTGGTTCGTTTGTAACTTTTCAATTTGCGGCAGAGTTCATAACCATCCATACCGGGCATCATAACGTCCAGTAAAAATATATCCGGTGTTTGTATTCTTACTGCTTCCAGACATTCTTTGCCATTCATGGCAACCATTATTTCGTAGTCATCACCTAATAATTCAACAAGGATGTCGATATTTGTCTCTGTGTCGTCCACAACCATTACTGTTTTATTTTCTTCCATTTCCTTTTTCCTCCATTATTTTCTCAATTATTATTTTATTACTATTTTGTGCTTCTTTAAAGTTATATTTTTTCAGGGCCTTTTTCAGGGATTCAAATTCAGATACATATTGGGTTGGTAATAAAAAAGTGTTAATTTTTTCAATTATTTCTTTTGCGGGTTTTGGCTTTCTTTTTTCAAGTATTGGGATAAGTTCTGTAAGAAGCTTTTTAAACATAAAAGAAGATATTTCCTCTTTTTGACTCTCGTCTACCAATGGTTTATTAACTTCCAGATTGACCCGTTTTAGGTTCTCAATTAAAGCAGACAGTACCTCATCCAGCTTTTCCAGCTGATCATCTTTTTCACTTTCTTCCTTTAACGCAGCTTCCACAACTGCTGCCGCTTGCTGTACTTCTTTTGCTCCTATATTTCCTGCTACACCCTTTACAGTATGAGCCAGACGTACAGAAAGCTCTCTGTCTCCTTTTTCAACTGCTTCTTTTATCTCCTTAACCGTATCTCCATACCCGTCCCTTACCTTTGTAAGAAGGCTCAGGTAGAGTTTCTTATTACCGCTGACATGGGAAAGCCCTTCTTCAATATTTAATCCATCAACAACCGGTAGTACGATCGTATCATCTGTCTGACTACCTGTCTTATCACCTTGTTTCTTAAATCCTTCAGGGAGCTTACGGTCTCCTGGCTTGATCCACTTTGCAAGGGCAGCCCACAGATCTTTAGGAACAATAGGTTTTGTTACATAGTCATTCATCCCTGCATCAATTACCTTCTCCCGCACACCTGTCATGGCATCGGCAGTCATGGCAACTATTGAAAGATCTTTATACTTCTTATTCTTACGAATTTCAGAAGTAGCTTCAAACCCATCCATAACAGGCATCTGAAGATCCATTAAAATAAGATCATACTTACTCTTTTCCAACATCTCCAATGCCACTTTACCATCTTCTGCAACTTCCACATAAAACCCTTCCGCTTCCAGAGTTTCAACAGCAACCTGCTGGTTTATCTCATTATCCTCTGCCAAAAGAATTCTTGCTCCCAGAATCTTCTCAAAGCCTTCCGGTTTCGCATCCTTGGCTATGTCTCTTTTTACAATGCCAGAACTCTTCCCAAATACTTCCATAATAGTGTCGAACAGCATTGATGGGCTTACTGGTTTTATTAAAAAACCATCAAGGTTTACTTTCTGCGCCTGGTCCATAATATCTTCACGGCCGAAACTGGTTACCATAACTATTTTAGGAGATGCCACATTTTCAAGCTCTTCCCGAATCTTCCTTGAAGTTTCGATCCCATTCATTCCCGGCATCTGATAATCCATCAGCACAAGATCATATTCTGTTCCCTGTGCAGCCTTTGCCTGAACAAGTTCACGTATGGCAAGATCTCCTGATCCCACAGTAGTAACGTTAAAGGAAAAATCCTCAAGATATGCTGTCATTACTTCCCTGGCTGTCTCGTTGTCATCAACCACCAGAACGTTAAGTCCTTTAAGATCTTCAGGGGCTATTCGCTTTTCCTTTTCCTTACCAATCCCGAATCTGGCCGTAAAATAAAAAGTACTTCCCTTACCGTTTTCACTCTCAACACCTATCTCTCCACCCATAAGTTCGACGAGTTTCTTACTTATGGTAAGACCAAGACCTGTTCCACCGTATTTACGGGTTGTAGATGAGTCCGCCTGGCTAAAGGATTTAAAGAGTTTTCCAACCTGCTCTCGAGTCAGTCCTATTCCTGTATCTCTAACCTCAAAACGGAGCATGGTTTCTTTTTCATTCTTAGTAAGTACTTTACAGGAAACTTCAATTTCCCCTTTTTCGGTAAATTTAACTGCATTATTTGTAAGGTTTAAGAGTATTTGTCCAAGACGCAAAGGATCACCCACAAGATTTGGAGGAACATCAACTTCCTGATTGAAAATCAGCTCCAGACCCCGATTCACAACCTTGTCTCCTATCATACTGGAGAGATTTCCCATTACATCAGTTAAAATAAAGTCGGTTTCTTCGATGTCCATCTTCCCTGCTTCTATTTTGGAGAAATCAAGAATGTCGTTGATAATTTCCAGAAGATTTCTAGCAGATCTCCCGATCTTATCCGAATAATCCCTCTGTTTTGGGTTTAGATCTGTTTTGGCAAGGAGACTACCCAACCCTATGATTGCATTCATAGGGGTTCTTATTTCATGGCTCATATTGGCAAGAAAGTCACCCTTGGCTTTGGTAGCATCTTCAGCCATCTCTTTGGCCTTTTTAAGAGCTTCTTCCGACGCTTTCCGTGCAGAAATATCGTTACAGATTGCCGTAAACAGACGGCGTCCGTTGAGTTTGACTTCATTAATTCCTATCTCTAAAGGAAATAAATCTCCTGATTTTCGGACACCGAAAGTTTCTGCTCTTTTACCGAGCATCTTTTTTTTGCCTGTTAATAGATAATTAGCCAGAAATAGATCATGGTTTTCAGAATGTTCAGGCGGAACAAGAGCCTTGACATTTCTACCGATAGTTTCATCTTCTTGGCCGTCTCTTTTAAGGTGGGCTTCCTGTGTAATTTTTGGGTAAGGTGTTCGGTTACCTTTTTCCAGCGGCTAATCGTCTCAACCATATAGACAGGAACGCGTATGGTCTTGCCCTGGTTGGCTATAGCACGGGTTATATATTGCCGTATCCACCAGGCGGCATACGTG
>DAOWEB010000206.1 GCA_030638735.1 Spirochaetaceae bacterium | reverse complement strand
CCGGTGAAATAGTTGTATTTGGTATTGATGCCAGTGAACAGCTTGCCAACTTCGTTCTTGCAGATGATGGAATCCTTCAGGCTTCAACCGGCCAGCAGCCCTACATGATTGGTTATATGGCGGTAGAATTTGCGGTTAAAGCTATTAGAGGTGAGTCCGTAGAATCAACTGTAATTGTACCTGGTGTTGTTATTGACAGAAGAGATCCTGCTGCAGTTGAAGCGTTCAAAAAATCCTGGGCCGAGTTAATCAACTAGTTATTAATATACGGGGTAGAAAATGGCAGACAAACTGCGTGTTGAAAACTTAAAAAAAATATACCCTGGAACAGTTGCACTTAAAAACCTTACCGTCGCATTTGATGGCGGTAAGGTTCATGCAATTATCGGGAAAAACGGCTCGGGCAAGAGTAACCTGATAGAGATTATTTCCGGAGCAATCCAGCCTACGGAAGGAACTGTTCTGGTTGATGGTAAACAGGTTTTAATGACCTGCCCTCAGGATGCATTTCAGCAGGGAATTGCAACGGTTTACCAGGAGATGAGCTTAGTACGTGAAGTCTCTGTTGCAGAGAATATCTTTCTTGGCAGACTTCCTAAAAAGGGAAAAGGTGAAATTCGCATTGACTGGGATGAAACCTATAGAAAAGCCCGAAAGCTGCTGAAAGAGATGGGGATAGATATTGATGTAAAGCAGAAAACCGGTCTGTTGAGCATAGGGCAGCAGCAGGTAGTGGAGATAGCCAAGGCAATGAGCTTTGAACCTGATGTCCTGATGCTTGATGAGCCAACCAGTGCCCTTGCCATGCATGAGGTAACTGCACTTTTCAAAATAATTAACAACCTGAAGAAAAAAGGTGTTGCCATACTTTATATTTCTCATCGTCTTCAGGAGCTCAATGAGATTGCAGATACGGTAACTGTTTTAAGAGATGGTGAATTTATTGGTAAAATTGGTATTAAAGAGGCTAACCCTAAGAGAATTGTTGAAATGATGTTTGGAGAGGTGGAGCAGAGAGAACGACCCTCAGATCTTATTCCCGGTACCAGTAATATTCTGGAAATTAAAGGACTTACAAGTTTTCCACATTTCTCGGATATTTCATTTTCTATCAAAAAGGGTGAAATCTTAGGTATTGCGGGAATGCTTGGTTCGGGACGAACCGAGCTGCTTAGAGCAATTTTCGGAGCAGATCCTTTTAACAGCGGTGAAATTATTTTTGAGGGAAAAAGAATTGAAAAACCCTCTCCTATACTGATGAAACAGAACGGGATTGGCCTGACACCGGAAAACAGAAAAGAGGAAGGCCTGGTGCAGGTTCTTAGCATCAGGGAAAATCTTTGTATGGCTAGTTGGGGGCTGCTTACTCAATCTATGCGAATAAATAAAAAACTTGAAAAACCCCTTGTTGAGAAACAAGTAAAGAATTTGCAGATTAAAGCACCCAGTACCGAACATATGATCTCTTCCCTCAGTGGAGGAAACCAGCAAAAGGTGGTAGTGGGTAACTGGCTGAATACAAACCCCGAACTGATGATGTTCGATGAGCCTTCCAGAGGGATTGATGTTCAGGCTAAGCAACAGATTTTCCAGATTATGTGGGACCTTAGCCGTGAAGGAGTTTCTTCTCTTTTTGTTTCTACCGAACTTGAAGAATTACTGGAGGTCTGTCACAGAATTCTGATAATGCAGCATGGAAAAATAGTTGATGAGGTATATCCTGAAAATTTAAACCTCGAAAGACTTTACGAAATGTGTATGGAGGCTTAAATAATGGTAAATAAAACTATTGAATTCTTAAAAAAACACATGCTTGGAAGTATTTTAATAGCACTGTATATTATTCTTGCTTTTACAGCTCCGGGATTTTTTTCGGTTAGAAACGCTCTGAATATTCTTAGAAATACATCAATGCAGGGTGTCATAGCCTTTGGAATGACAATGGTAATGATTGCCGGAGAGATTGACCTCAGTGTTGGGAGTGCTGTAGCTTTCGGAGGGTGTCTCACAGCCTGGTTTACAGGATTATTTATTAACATGGGCTTGGATCCTTTAATTGCTATAGGTATATCGATTATTTTTGCCCTTGCTGCAGGATATATTATTGGTCTTTTTACAGCTTCTATCAGGAATCGTTATAACGTTCCAACTTTTATTATTACTCTGTCTCTTATGACAGCTCTGTCAGGATTTGCCAATTTAATTACAGGGGGATTTCCTCTGACACCGTTTCCTGTTTGGTACAATTTTATCGGTGGTGGTTATCTGTTTGGAATTCCTTTTCCGGCTATAATTCTTGTAATTGTCTTTGTAATAATCAATTTTATTATGACTTCAACAACCTTTGGTCGTTCAGTTTACGCTATCGGAGGTAATATGGAGGCGGCCAGGCTTAGCGGGATCGATGTTTTCAAGGTTAAAGCCAGGATACTGGGTGTAACAAGTATGCTTATGGCTTTGGCTGGAGTTATGGTTTCATCATTAATACTTTCCGGGACCTCAACGGCAGCAAAGGGATGGGAACTTGATGTAATCTCTGCTGTTGTAATTGGCGGGACTGCAATGTCAGGTGGAATTGGTTCTGTAAAGGGTACATTTATTGGGATAATTTTTCTTGGTGTTCTTGTCAACGGAATGACGCTGCTGAATATAAGTGAATATTGGCAGTATGTAGTAAGAGGAGGCCTGATACTTGGTGCCGTTCTTCTTAATACCATACAGATTGAAAGAGCTGGTAAACATGAGATGGAAGGGAATATTTCCACAGTTAAAAGTGATAGCAGGGAAAATACAGCTGTCGGTTAGACTACAAGAGAGGATAATATGAAAGAGATGAATGGACTTGAACGATGTCTGACGGTTTTGGACGGTAAACTGGCCGATTATGTGCCTGTAGTTCCGCAAGCCTTTCTGTTTGCTGCCGAAACAGCAGGTTTTAAAATTGGTGATATATGCCGCAATGGAAAAAAGATGGCGATGAGTCACAAAATAAGTCAGGAAAAATACGGGTATGATGGTTGTGTTATCGATATTGATGATGCATCTCTGGCTGAGGCTTGTGGAGCGAAGGTCATATTTGATAACCCGGAGGAACCTGCACTTGTTGATGAACATAATCCTTTTGTAACTGATCTGCGGCAGTTCCAGGATATGAAACTGCCGGATCCTCTGAAAGACGGCAGGCTTCCTGCCTGGCTTGAAGCAACGAGTACTTTAGTAGAGATGATTGGAGACCATGTTTTTATAATGGGGCGTGCGGACCAGGGACCCTTTGACCTGCTCTGCCTTTTAAGAGGAACCCAAAATCTTATGATGGAGCTTATTACCGAAGATCCAAAGGTTATTTGGGCTGCATTGGATTGGTGTCGGGAAGTATGTCTTATTTTTGCTAAAGCACAGAAAGATGCAGGTGCTCATGCAACCAGTATAGGAGATGCATTGGCGGGCCCTAATTTGATTTCCCCTGCAATGTACCACCAATTTGCTCTGGAGCACGAAGTAACCCTTGCCCGACAGGTTCAGGAATATGACATTCCCTGGAGTCTTCACATATGCGGAAATACCAATGAAATTCTTACCGATATGGCATCTACCGGTGCAAAAATTGTTGAGCTGGACTGGCAGGTTAATATGAAGAAAGCCAGAGGAATTTTTCCTGAAACTACAGTTCTAATGGGAAATATTAATCCCAGTCATCCTTTGGCTCATGGAACACCGGAAGAAGTAACTGTAACTGCAAAAAAAATAATAGATGATACCAGGGGCCGGGGTCTATTCCTTTCTTCAGGTTGTGCAATGGGAAGAAACACAAAACCTGAAAATGTGAACGCCATGATCAAGGCAGCTAAAACATATGGTAGTTATGATCGATTATCCTCTATGTAATAAAGAATATTCCAATGGAAGTATAAGAGGCAGGAGGAGTTTAATATGACATCACGGGAATTAGTATTGAGAACACTTGAAATGGATAAACCTGAAAGAATACCCCGGCATATGTGGACTCTCCCCTGGGCTGAAAACAAATATCCGGAAAAAGTAAAAATAATTCACAAAGAGTTTCCGGATGATATAGTTTATGCACCTTCCTCCTATAAAATTGAACCTCCTGTTAAAGGGGACTTTTATGCAATAGGACAATATATTGATGAGTGGGGCTGTGAGTTTACTAATATTCATGGCGGAATAGTAGGTGAAGTTAAAGAAGCATTAATAAAAGACTGGATTGATATAAATAAGCTCAGGGCTCCGGAAGAACTATTATCAGTCGATATTGATCAGGTAAATGCATTCTGTTCTGCAACTGATAAATTTGTAATAGGCGCTGGTCTTGCCAGGCCATTTGAAAGAGCCCAATGGCTGCGTACTACAGAACAGTTTTTTATGGATCTTGCCCTTTATCCGGAAGAAGTCAAATCTATGCTTAAGATATTACATGACTTCTATCTAAAGGAGATGGAAGTCTGGTGTAGAACAGATGTAGATGCTGTCTGGTTTATGGATGATTGGGGTTCACAGCTTTCTCTTCTGATATCCATGGATATGTGGCGTTCCTTTTTTAAGCCTCTCTATAAGGATTATATAGATTTGGCTCACAGTTACAATAAAAAGATATTCTTTCACTCTGATGGATATATAATTGATGTTATTCCTGAACTTATTTCTATGGGGCTGGATGCAATTAATTCTCAGGTTTTTTGTATGGGACCTGAAAAGATGGGAAAAGAGTTTAAAGGGCAAATTACATTTTGGGGTGAGATTGACAGACAGCATCTACTGCCCAGAGGAAGTTCGGAAGAGATTGCAGAGGCTGTTGACTTGCTTGTTAACTCATTTAATACTGATGGAGGTCTGATAGCACAATGTGAATTCGGACCTGGAGCAAATCCTGATAATATAATAAGTACCTTCAGAAAGTTTGATACTTATCATAATAAACAGAAACAACCCTCCTGAGCGCCTGTTAGTCCCAACTATTGACATAAAGTTCTCATGGTGTACATAGTTTGATTTAGGAGGCAGTCAATGATTAAATCAGAAATTATCAAAGGACAAAAAAGCTGGATTCTGGAAAACAAAAATATCAGACTTTGTCTTACAAAAAAGGGTGGCCATATGGCTCCTGTTATTTTTATGAAAGATACAGAAAAACCTATAGAACCATTTTATATAAATCCCTGGGCGGAAGAGGGTTTGACTCTGGAAAATGAACCGGATGTTCTTAAACCCTTAAGAGGTGATTTTTTCTGTCTCCCTTTTGGTGGTGATAATTCCTGGAATGGTGAATCCCACCCACCTCATGGAGAGGTTTCGTGTAGTGGGTGGAGTCTTGTTCCCAATCAGAAAGAGGGTTCAATTACACTAAAAATAGACACAGAAGCAAGAAAGGGGTGTGTGACAAAAAAGATAGAGCTGAAAGAAGGTGAAAATAACCTCTATATAAGTCATCATATTGATGGGTTTGCAGGGCCAGCTTCTTTAGGACATCATGCAACCTTTCCGGGGGACACAAAAAAATATATAAGTACCAGTTCTATTAAATTCGGTTATACCAATAAATATGGAAACAGCAGCTACAATAACGGAGAATACTACAGCCTTGCTTCCCTGAAGAAATTTAAATCTCTTGAAAAGGTTCCCACAGTATGGAAGGAAAGTGAGTACACTGATTGCTCCGTTTTTCCGGCCCGGGAGGGATTTATCGATCTCCTGCAAATTTATAATGAATCCCATAAGGATTTTGCGTGGTCTGCTGTAACAACACCGGAAGAGGAATATCTGTGGTTTTCCCTGAAGGACTCCGAAATACTTCCCTCAACTGTTTTATGGATGGAAAATAAAGGAAGACATCAAAATCCGTGGAATGGTCGAAACTGCTGTATAGGAGTAGAGGATGTCTGCAGTTCCTTTGCCGACGGATTGTCAGTTTCTGCTGAGAAAAATTTCCTTAACGGGGAAGGGATTAAAACCTGCCATTATCTGAACGGGAAGGATTCTATGACTGTAAAATATATCCAGGGGGTAGTCCGGATACCCGAAGGATTTGACCGGGCCCGAACCATTGTAAAGAAGGATGATGGTGTTGAGATTACTTCTTTTTCCGGGAAAGTGGTTTTTACAAAGGTTGATACGGGATTTATCCGTTCTTAATAAGCAAAACAGCAGCCAAAGACAATCCAATACTTATAATCCGAATTAAAGTAAGTTTTTCTTTATATATAGCTGCAGATAAAAATATTGGTATCAAAATTGATAGTGTAAAGATAGGCTGAACCAGGGACATGCTTCCTGCTGCAAAGGCTTTAAGAACCAAACCATAACCTGCAAAGTTTAGTACACCAATAATAATTCCAATTAAAAATATTCCAGGTTTTTTAAATGTATTTGACTTTTTATTTTTCTCAGTTCGTCTTAAATATCCAAATAATGAGATAAGAGCAACTATTGTATATGAAAGCAGTATGTAAGTATTTCTGTCTACATTTACAGATGCAAGTTTTCCTGCAGTCATGGAAAAAGAGGTACATAGAGCTGCAAAGACTGCAAAAAAGATACCTTTAAGGGTATGAGATCCTGATATTTTGAATTGCTCAGATGAAATAAGAATAAGTACCAGAATAGATGTTCCAATACCTGCCCACTGATTGATTTTGGGAGATTCACCAAAAAAAAGTATTCCAATAATAATTACAAACAGTACATTCGACTTATTAACTGGAAAAACCACAGATGCCGGTGCAAGGGTTAGTGCTTTGAATTTTGCAAGGGCTCCAATGGCAAAAAGTGTTCCATTTGCAATTGCATATGGCAATGCAGGAATAAATTCTGAAAGCCCTGTTCCTCGTATTAATATTACAACAGCGGATGAAATTACAACAGAGGAAGCTGAAATAAGAATTACAGCCTGATTTAGATATTTTTTTTCTGCAGCAACTTTGTAAAGAAAATTAAGCATTCCATAAAAAAGAGTTGCAAAAAGAGAGTATGTTAACCAAAGAGGCATATTTTATTCCTGTAGATTTATATTAATTTCTATATGGAATAACATATCCACTGATATTTATTAAGAGCTATCTTCCTAATGAGGTGTATTTTTTGGATAAGTCTAAGTGAACTCCTTATAGGTTTTCCGGAAGAAAATGTGACAAGCGCAAAAAGCTCTGATAATTAAGTTGCTATTTTATATAAAAAACCATATAATAGACAAAACTCCTAATATGGCGTATAAATTAGGAGTTTTGTCTGGAGGTGACATATCATAATGAAAGTTAATAAATCAATAAAACGTATTTGTCCTCTTTCAGCTAATAATAGTTTTTTTTTATTTGGTGCAAGAGGAACTGGAAAGACAACTCTTATAAAATATGTCCCTTTTTTAAAAAATAAATTATATATTGATCTTCTTGATAGTGACACAGAGGAAATGTATTCCCTTCGGCCACAGCTATTAATTGAACAGGCAAATGCTCTTCCCTCGGGTGAATGGATTATTATCGATGAAGTTCAAAAGTTGCCAAAACTACTGGATCATGTTCATAAAATAATTGAAGAACAAGGAATAAATTTTGCTTTAACAGGTTCAAGCAGTAGGAAACTAAAACGTGGAGGAGCGAATCTATTAGCAGGTCGTGCATTCAGTTTCTCCTTATTTCCATTTACAGCAGTAGAATTAGGTAAAGATTTTCAATTAGATACTGCTCTTCAATGGGGTACTTTACCAGGAGTTCTTTCCCTGCAATCTGAAAAAGATAAAAGTCGTTTTTTAAGAACCTATACACAAACTTACTTGAAGGAAGAGATCCTTGTAGAACAATTAATAAGAAATTTGGATCCTTTTAGATTATTTCTCCCTATAGCTGCACAGATGAATACTCAAGCAATAAATTATTCTAATATTGCAAAAGATACTGGTGTTGATTATAAAACTGTACAAAACTACTATCAGATATTGGTCGATACAAATCTTGGTTTTTTTCTTGAACCATTTGGCAGATCTGTTCGTAAAGTACAAAAGCAGAGCCCAAAATTTTATATTTTTGATATGGGAGTAAAAAGAGCACTGGAGCGGATGTTGAATGTTCCATTAGTTCCTAAAACAACGGATTATGGTGACGCTTTTGAAAGTTGGTTTGTTAATGAGTGTTTTAGACTTAATTACTATTATGAACTTGATTATAAATTTTCATATTTACGTACAAAAAATGATGTCGAAGTTGATCTAATAATTGAGAGGCCAGGTAAAAGTCAATTATTGGTAGAAATAAAATCTGCAGCAATTATTGATACCCGCCATATAAAAAATCTTATTCATTTTCGAAAAGATTTTCCTGATTCTGAATTTATTTGTGCCTCCAGAGTTAAAAATAGACAAATAATAAATGGAATTACAATTCTTCCCTGGAGGGATGCTCTTTATAGAATAGGGCTAATTCCAGATTATGACATTAGTTCGTCTATGGAATAGCATTTCCACTGATATTTAGCCAGATCTATTTTCCCTTTTGAATCCGATTTTACACTTTCCATTTCAAGAAGCATTTTCTGTTCCTGGAAACCCTCATAATCTTTAATTGCAATTTTTCCCTGACTGTTTACAACCCTGTGCCAGGGGATATTATCAGTTCTGTGTAGTATCTGAACAACCTGTCTGGCAGCTCTGGGGCTTCCTGCCAGAGCTGCTATTGTGCCGTAACTGGTAACTTTTCCTATTGGAATATTTTTCAGGATAAGTTCTACTTTTTCTGTGAAAGATTTCGCTGGATAATTACTACTCATAATATTTGTTATACAAAATTATCCGGTTTTTACAGAGGTGTAAAACACTTGTCCAACTCTATTAATATGGTCAATCATGTTCTGGTCTTTTATATGGCTGAAAATGGATATATCAAACATGTATGGTAAATATAGTTCATCCAGTTCTTCTGTAATAGGATAAACACTGTTGCTTAGTGTCAGGTTTTGTCCCTTCAAAGTAATATCTATATCTGATCCATTATGGTAATTACCTTTTGCACGGGAACCATATAAAATAACCTTTTGTATTTTAGGGTATTTAGAGAAAACACCATTTATTTTGGATATTGTATCTTCTTCAAGGCCATACATATCTATAAATCCCTTT
>DAOWEB010000323.1 GCA_030638735.1 Spirochaetaceae bacterium | reverse complement strand
TTTATATTTTACGTATGTGCATTGATTATTTTTGGGAACCAGTTTCTATTGATTTTTTATTGAAAATCTGGTTTTTTATAATAACACCTAAGGAAAAGAGGAATTAAAATTGAAATATCTAATAATACTTGGCGACGGGATGGCAGACAGACGCATTGAAAAATTAGGTGCTAAAACACCTCTTATGGCTGTAGATAAACCATATATCGATTCTGTAGCTCTTAATGGGCGGAATGGGATGTTGAAGACTATACCGGATGATATGCCCACAGGGAGTGCTGTAGCAAATCTTGGGGTCATGGGCTACGATTCTCATAAATATTTTAAAGGTCGTGGGGTTCTTGAAGCAGCTAATATGGGAATAGAAGTGGATAAGGATGATCTTGTTTTCAGGTGCAATATTCTTAATATTACTGATAAAAAAATTATTAATCATTCAGCTGGTCATATTTCCACAGAAGAATCCAGGATTTTAATTGATTCTCTTAATAAATCAATAGAAAGTATCTCTGAATTCAAAAATGTAAAATTTTATCCGGGTATTTCTTTTAAGCATATTTTAGTAATAAAAAATGCCGGGGCCTCAGAAATTGAATGTACTCCTCCTCATGATCATCCTGGAGAAGTCTTTACAAAATTACTGGTAAAACCTTTAAATAAGAATGGTGAAAATATTGCAGATCTTATTAATTCTTTAATTACTCATTCCCAGAAAATTCTGGCCAGACATCCCATAAATTTAGAGCGTATCAATTCGTCTAAAGACCCTGCAAGTTCAATATGGCCATGGTCTCCTGGAATAAAACCGGTAATGCCATCATTTCAGGAACTCTATGGACTCAAAGGAGCGGTTATCTCCGGTGTAGATTTAATAAATGGGATTGGTGTATATACCGGGATGGATGTTATTCGTGTTAACGGAGCAACAGGACTCTATGATACCAACTATGAAGGGAAAGCTGAAGCTGCAATAGAAACACTTAAAACCCATGACTTTCTTTACCTGCATGTAGAAGCTACAGACGAAGCCGGACATGATGGTAATCTGAATCTTAAAATGAAATGTATTGAGTATCTGGATAAACGTATTGTAAAGTATATTTTAGAGCATAAAGATGAAATTGGAGAAGAACTTACAATCGCCATTCTTCCTGATCATCCTACACCTGTAGAAATGCGGATACATACAAGGGAGCCCATTCCATTTATAATTATGAAGCCTGGAGAGGTTCCTGACGAAGTAAAAGTCTATGATGAAGAATCTGCCAAATCAGGGTCATATGGTGAAATTGAGGGTGCGGATTTTATTAATCTATTGATAGGACCCCTCGATACAATTGCTTTGTGATCTTGATGGAGGAATATCTCTTTAAAATTCGCAATCACTCGGGGTGCGGTTCCCCCGGTGACTGAGTGTTTTTGCTTGCAAAAATGTATCGAAGTCACCGCCGTCTGTAATATTCCTCTTCCAGACTGGCAGCATTTTTCACAGATTTACGCATCCATTCCAATAGGACTTCTTCTTTTTCCTTTGGGTTCAATGTCCAGTCTATGTCCGATTCTCTAAGTCTGTGGCTTAAGTTATGAAGACTAAGAGCACAGGATACAGAAATATTAAAACTTTCTACAAAACCATACATTGGGATCTTCATAAATTCATCTGCATTTTCAAGAACTATATCAGAAAGGCCATGCATTTCAGTTCCAAAAAACAGGGCAATTTTACCTTTTGGAAGATCAAAAATTTCCAGATTTTTATCTTCTCTATGGGGGGTCGTAGCAACTATTCTGTACCCTGTTTTTTTAAGAGTTTCAATAGCTGTTTTGCTGTTTTCTTTTTCTTTACTATAGTTATGCATAGTAAGCCACTGGCTTGTTCCAAGAGAAACCCCTGGATTTATTCTGTAGGAATTACTATTTTCAATAATATGAACATCCTGAATCCCAAATCCATCACAACTTCGCAGGACTGCACTTGCATTATGAGGTTGATAGATATTTTCTAATACTACAGTCAGATATCTTGTTCTTAATGAGAGTATGTTCTCCATTTTATATAAACGTTGTTCTGTTATAAAGGTTTTGAAGTATTCGATAAGTTCTTTATTTGATGTGTTTTTCATATACTATCTAAACTCCTGTAATTAGCTGTTTAGGCTGCCCTTCGACAAGCTCCGGAACC
>DAOWEB010000184.1 GCA_030638735.1 Spirochaetaceae bacterium | reverse complement strand
GGCTAGGGAGGAATGGTTATTTTTGGAGTAAAGGGGGGAATACAAGGGGGGTCTGAATTTATCAATAATCTAAAGCTTATTTCACACCTCGCTAATGTGGGAGATGCAAAAACCCTTGCTATTCATCCGGCAAGTACAACTCATTCCCAGCTTAGCGAAGAGGATCAGGCTTCCGGAGGTATAACTCCAGATATGGTTCGCTTATCCATAGGTATTGAAGATATTGAAGATATAATTAATGACATTGATCAGGCTCTTAAAGGATAAAACAGACATATGGCAATAATTGTACCCGAAAATTATCATGCAAAAAAAGCCCTGGAGAACTCCAGGGTTCATTGTATCTCATCTTTTAATGCACAAAAGCAGGACTTCCGTCCCCTTAGAATAGCGATACTCAATATTATGCCGGAAGCAAATACTTACGAGTACAACATTCTATTTCCTATAGGCAGGGCAATTATTCAAATTGAACCAGTCTGGATTCGCCTTAAAACACATGCCTATAAAAGTACCAGTAAAGAGCATCTCGATGAACTTTACATCTCCTTTGATGAAGCAATAAAAAACAGAGGCCTTGACGGTTTGATTATTACAGGTGCACCTGTGGAAGAAAAATCCTTTAAGGATGTTTGGTTCTGGGATGAACTTTCAGGAATACTCGATTACGCAAAGAATAATATAGCTTCCACCCTGGGTATATGCTGGGGTGGACTTGCTCTTGCTAATTATATTGGAATTGATAAAATGCTTTTTGATAAAAAATTATTTGGAGTATACCCTTTGGATAATATCGATAGGACCAACAGAATAACAGGTGACCTTGATGATGTTTTTATGTCTCCCCAGTCCAGGCATGCAGGAATAAGTGATAAAGTTCTGGAGGCTGAAAGAGACAAGGGGAATATAAACTTACTGGCCCATTCTGATGAAGCCGGGTATGTAATTTTTGAATCAGCAGATAAATCTTTTATAATGCATCTTGGTCATCCGGAATATGAGACAGACAGACTGGTTAATGAATACAATCGTGATCTAAAAAAAGGCAGATCAGATGTACCCCTTCCATTAAATTTGGATATTGAAAATCCTAAAAATAACTGGAGGGGTCATAGTCTTGAGTTTTTCCAGCAATGGGTTAAAGATGTTTACATTAGAACTCCTTATGAAATATAACATTTTCCTCTAAGGGCTTCATACTACACCTCAATTTTTAATAATCTTGATCTGCCATAATCTGCAGAATACAATTATATATTTCTAATTTCTGAAATTCTGTGAATACGTACTTATTAGTATATGTATTTAAAAAATAGAAAATTTTTTACACCCGAAATCCATATCATACGTCATATAGGTTGCGATGAATAAAGAAGAACAAATAAACAGTCAGGATTCACAAAAGCGTCTCTCTAAAGCTTACGAAACTGAAAAGCCCAAACTAATGGCCAGGATACGTGCGGCAGGTAAATCATTGGAGGAGACTGAGGATCTGATACATGATGTCTACACTGAAACCTGGGGAAGAATGGAGCGTCTGGCGAATATTATCAACCTTCCCGCCTGGTTGAACACTCTGGTCTCCAGACGTTTGATTGACACATGGAGACATGAAAAAATCCGGAAAATGGCAGGAGAAACTGATGTGGCTGAGGAAACTCTTCGAGAGGTTATAGCAGGGGTCGGCCTGGATCCCCTGGACAATTATGTACGTGGCTGTATGGTGGAGGCGCTGGATGGAGCCCTAAAGACACTTCCCGTTGATCAACGAAAGGTAGTAGAAGCACAGGTGTTTGGAGCAATGACATTCTCTGATCTGGCTGAGGTTACTGGTGAAAGTATCGATACCCTTAAAGCCAGAAAACGCTATGCAGTAAAAAATCTTTCACGGACACTCAGACACTGGATCGGTGACTGATTTGGAAGACAATAAAAATAAATGGAGGAATGAAGATGATGGATGAGATAAAAAAAGAAATTCAAGCGGAAATAAAGAAAGAGTTTCAGAAGGATTGGGAGAAAGAAAAAAGAAGGAACCCGGGAACCGATCATGATTCCTGGTGGGAGGAAAGGAGAATCGGGATGAAATTCTTCCTGGGTTTTCTTATGGGAATCGGCTTCATTGGTCTGATTTTCCTTTTTGGATGGGTGGTCATGCTGCTTTGGAATTGGCTGATTCCCGAGATTTTCGGTTTAAAACAGATATCCTATTGGCAGGCCTGGGGCCTCCTGGTCCTGAGCTCAATACTTTTTAAGGGCTTTCCATCGGGAGGCAATGACAGTGGGAAACGGGGAGATAAACGGCGACGCAGAGAGTTGAAAAAAATTATGAAAGAGGATGTTTCGGGAGTTGAAAATCGAATGGATCCAGAAGAGCTTAACTGATTTAAGAAAAATAAACCCCGGATTGCTGTATTCTGATGAATACAGCAATCCGGAAATTTTAAATTTTTACTGGAAAATTGTAGTCTCGTTTTAATTGAGAAAAAGCTTATAGGCAATATTTTCGGTAATCTCTTTATATCTGTAACCCAGTTGGGTAAGGTATTCCTTAACAAGATCCACTTCATCTTTATTAATCTGCATACCCGCAAGAACTCTACCATAAGCTGCGCCGTGATTTCGATAGTGAAACATGGATATGCTCCAGTTATGTCCCAGTCCATTGAGAAATTTCATAAGAGCGCCAGGTCTCTCAGGAAACTCAAAGCTGAAAACTATTTCATTTGTCACGTCGGGAGCTCTTCCTCCCACCATGTGTCTAATGTGCAGTTTGGCAATTTCGTCATCTGAAAGATCATTTACTTTGTAGCCCATAGCCGTTAGATCTTTGTAGATTAGGGAACGGCCTTCATGGGGATTCTCCAACTGGATTCCAACAAAAACCAGAGCTTTTTGGGAATCGGAATAACGGTAATTGAATTCTGTGATATTTCTTTTTTGAAGAGCAGTACAGAATTGTTTAAAAGAACCAGCTCTCTCTGGAATCTCAACAGCAAAAATTGCCTCACGTTTCTCACCGATTTCCGTTCTTTCAGATATATGGCGCAGTCTGTCGAAGTTAATATTCGCACCACTGTTTATGGCTAGCAGGGTTTGACCGGAAATTTTTTCCTGATCCACATATTTTTTTAATCCGGCAATGGCCAATGCCCCTGCCGGTTCGGTAATGGCTCTTGTATCGTCATAGATGTCTTTAATTGCCGCACATATTTCATCTGTATTAACAGTTATAACACCATCTATATTTTCTTTAATTACCCGAAAAGGTTCCTCTCCAATCATGTTCACAGCTACGCCATCTGCAAAAATTCCCACATGATCAAGCTGAACTCTTTTTCCGGCGTCCATGGCTGCTTTCAGACAAGCAGAATTATCTGCTTCCACACCAAAAATCTTAACTTTGGGATTGAGAAATTTAATGTACACCGATATTCCTGCAAGCAACCCTCCACCACCGACAGGGACAAAAACAGCATCGGGGATTTCGGAATATCTTCTTAAAATCTCCATTCCGATTGTTCCCTGCCCTGCAATAACATCAGGATCGTCATAGGGATGGATAAAGGTCAGATTGTCTCTTTTCATTATTTCGACAGCATGAATGTACGCTTCATTGAAAGTATCTCCATGAAGTACTACTTTCCCTCCATTTTCAATTACAGAGTCAACTTTGATAGCCGGTGTGGTAATGGGCATGACTATGGTCGCATCAATATTCAATTTCACTGCAGCCAGAGCCACTCCCTGAGCATGGTTCCCGGCTGAAGCAGCAATAACACCCTTTGATTTTTCCTCGTCGGTCAATTGAGCCATCTTGTTATAAGCTCCCCTGATTTTAAAGGAATAAACAGGTTGAAGATCTTCCCGTTTAATTAGAATCCGGTTTTGAAATCTTTTCGATAGAAAATTAGCTTTATCTATAGGTGTTTCAACCGCAACATCATAAACAGGAGCGTTGAGAATCTTTCTAATGTAATCTACTTTCATATACCTATTATTCTTAAACTGAAGCTAAACTGCAATAACTTTTGTTGGAATATTTACAAAGATGTCACATATTTACCTTAATCCAACATTGGCAAACATAGGCAAACTCATTAAATTTAATTGACAGCAGGAATTTATTCCTTTAATATTACGAATATCGAAATATATTTTTAGTAAACTATATTCCTTTCGGAGATGTAAAATGAATTTTAAAGATAGAGTTTTGTTGTTGAATGATCATTTCTTCAAACTTTATCAAAGCCGGTTCTTTCAGGAAAAAAAAACCTGTTCAAATTCACCTATCGCCCTTCTAAACTACAATGATCTTCGGTTTCTGGAATGTCTGGATAGAAATGACATTCTTACTATGAGAGCGCTTGCAGAGTCATTATCCCTGCCTATGAGTACACTCACAAGTATTGCAAACAAACTTGTAAAAAATAAATATATTGATAGATTAAGAATTGATGAAGATCGCAGAGTAGTTCAGGTACAACTTACAAACCCTGGTAAAAAAATAATAAACCTTAGAAAAAATGCTCACACTTCTGTTAGTGAAGAACTTTTAAAATCTCTCACTGAAAATGAGCAGAAAGAGTTCCTCAGGCTATTCAAAAAAGCTATTGGATAAAAATACCTGTTTTATTTACTAATCTTTGAGAAAAACACATAATCAACTGGACTTTGGAATTTTTCCTGGTTATATTACGATTAACGTAATATATGAGTTTCGTAATATCAACAAAGCTCAACAGGAGAATGGAATGGAAAACAGAAAAAATGAATCGCTCTTTGTAGTCCCTCTGGAAGATATAGTGATGTTTCCGGAAGTACGTACAAAAATTAAATTAGATAAAACAACAGGTAAATTTTTAGAAAATTTAGCAAAATCAGGACCGGTTTTCACCCTTGCCCTGACAATAAATAAAGATAATCTTAAGTCAGCGTTGTCTCAAAATAAATTCTATTCTATTGGAAATCTTACCAGACTCGAAACTATTCAGCAATCAGAAAACGGCTATGTGGTGGTTCTTCATTCACTTGAAGAGGTGGAGGTTCAAAATTTTGAACAAAAAAATGGGTATCTTAGTGCTGATTATCTGCCCCTGACTGTGGTTCATGATTTAGATGAAAAGAGTCATATAGAGATGATCTCATTTATACATAAAACTATTAAAGATCTTAGTAGAAATTTCAGTGGTGCAGAATTTTTTATAAAACCACTATTGCAGATGAAATCTCTGGAACAGATTATAGGAAATGTTCTCCCTTACATTCCTGTGACAGTAAAAGTAAAACAGGAACTTCTTGAAATACTCTCCTTAAGAGAAAAGAGTTTAAAGTTTATAGATCTGCTTCTTAAACAGAAGGAAAGTATAAGCATACAGTTGGAAATGGCCCGGAAATTCTCTTCAAAAAATAACAGCAACTATCGAAGAATGATGCTTCAGGAACAGCTTAAGTCGATCCAGGAGGAATTAAAGGAAACAGACGGAACTGACTCTGAGAAAGAAGAAGGATACAGTGAGAAAATCGAAAATGCCAATATGCCGGACGAAGTTAAAAAGATCGCCATGAGAGAGCTGAAAAAACTTGAAAACCAGGGAAACGGCAACCCCGAAACTTCAATTATAAGAAACTATCTTGATCTTTTGACTGACCTGCCATGGATAACTGTCAAACCGGGAAATGTAGACCTTGATAAAGCAAGAGAAGTTCTGGATTTACGTCATTATGGTTTAACAGAAGTTAAAGAACGTATTATCCAGCACATGGCAGTTATGAAATTAAAGAAGGATAAACAGGGTTCCATACTCTTATTAGTGGGCCCTCCCGGAACAGGTAAAACCAGTCTGGGCAAAAGTATTGCAGAATCTCTAAACAGAAAATATTCACGGATCAGTCTTGGAGGAATTCGGGATGAAGCGGAAATAAGAGGTCACCGAAGAACCTACTTAGGTGCTCTTCCTGGAAGGATTATTCAGGCAATTCGCCGTTCAGGGGTAAAAAATCCTGTTTTTGTTCTGGATGAGATCGATAAAATATCGGGTTCATATGCAGGAGACCCTTCCAGTGCTCTTCTTGAAGTTCTTGACCCTGAGCAGAATAACAGTTTTGCCGACCACTATCTGGAGGTTCCATATGATCTTTCGGATATATTTTTTATAGCTACTGCAAATTCTCTTTCAAACATCCCTGCACCACTTCTGGATCGAACAGAAATTATTCATATTTCCAGTTATACCAGCAGAGAGAAATTTATTATTGGCAGAGACCATCTGATTCCGGAGATTCTTGAGGAACATGGAATTACTTCAGATCAGCTTCAGATAGAAGAGGAAGCTGTACAGGGAGTAATTGAAGAATACACAAGAGAAGCGGGCGTAAGAGGTTTAAAGAAGCAGATAGCCAAAATTGCCCGGGTCGCATCGGAAAAGATTGTGTCAGGAAAAGAGTCTCTCCCTTTTGTTGTTTCAAGAGAAAAGCTTGATGATGTTTTGGGAAGAAAAATCTCCAGATTAAATGATATACAGAAAGACAGTGTTCCAGGAGTGGTTACAGGCCTTGCATGGACACCCGTAGGCGGTGACATTCTTTTTATTGAAGGTACATTTATGGAAGGAAAAGGAGGTCTGACTCTGACAGGCCAGTTGGGTGATGTTATGAAAGAATCTGCACGTATTTCATTAAGTCTTATACGATCACGACTTGGTCATGTAATCAAACAATTCGATTTTACGGGTAATGATATACATATTCATATACCATCAGGAGCTACGCCCAAAGACGGACCCTCTGCAGGAGTTACTCTTTTTACTGCCCTTGCCTCGCTTATTCTGGGAAAACCTGTAAACCCTAAAATTGCTATGACCGGGGAGATTACTCTAAGGGGTACGGTTCTTCCGGTTGGAGGAATTAAGGAAAAAGTTCTTGCAGCTCACAGAGCAGGAGTAAAAAAAATACTAATTCCTATGGAAAACGAAAAAGACCTGAAAGATATTCCGGAAGAAGTGATGAACGAACTATCCTTTATAAAAATAGAAACAGTGGAAGAAGTGCTAAAAGAAACACTTAATCTGGATTTGCCTGGCCCTTCGGTTTTATTTTCACAAATACAGGCAGATCAGGAATTTCAATGGGATTCTGTTTAGAGGAATAAAATTTACTTAGTAGGGACAGAATTAAATCTGTCTCTACTCTACACAAAATATCTATTTTTATGTATATTTTTTATATGAATAAAACAGTCAGATACAGATCAATTGAACTTGTAATACTCTTTGTTTTTATCCCCTTAATATTGTTACTGAATCCACTTCCATGGATAAATCTTATACTTGTACTTTCGGGATTCATCTATTGTATGTTTATACTTCTTAAAATAGAATCCAATAAAATTTCCTCATTTTTAAGTTTGAAAAACCAGGATATCTAAGTACTATCTTTCTCAGGTTTATTGATGCTGCAGTTTTATCAACAATTATTATGTATCTATTTAACAGAGAAGCCCTATTCTCTATTGTCCTGGAAAGACCTTTACTATGGTTAATGATTTCCATTTTCTACTCTCTGTTTTCAGTTCTACCCCAGGAGTTTCTGTTTCGAACCTACTTTTTTAATAGATATGAATCTATTTTTCCTTCAAATAAAATCTATATAGTTTTGATAAATGCAGCTCTGTTTTCTTTTGCTCATATCTTTTTTAGAAATATTTTTGTACTTTTACTTACATTTGCAGGTGGTATACTTTTTGCTTTCAGCTATATTAAAACCAAATCTCTGCTTCTAATTTCTATTGAACATGCAATCTATGGTTTCTGGCTTTTTACACTTGGAGTTGGAGAAATGCTGGCATTTCCGGTATAGTAATTTTTTAGGTGACTTTTTGTGTAATGAAAATCTATAATCTCGAAATATAACCAGGAAATTTCTTTACCCTTTACTTTCATTTCAAGTCTGAAACCACCCGAACTGTTTAGAAAGACAATTTTTTGCTAAAGCCCTTTCCTCCCATGAGAAACTCCGGAAACTCACCATAAATCCATACATATCTGTAATCAGTAATTCACCTTCCTCAGCCAGTCCACGATTTTCGACAATATTATTAATACCGTAAACAGTGCTCGCAGTTTGTCTATCTCAAACTTCAGAATAAAATGTCAAAAGATTATCTGCATCCAATCTAACCACGATCTCCTGGAAGAGACTTAAAACTCAGGGGGAGGAATAATCTGAATAATAAAATATCGTATCCTTGTCCTGATCTAATCTGAGAAATTGAAGATACCTGTATAATTCCTTTTTCTGTTCCAATTTCTAAATATGTCACTCCATCTGTACAGTTTAAAAGTCAATATTTACCAAACTCATGATATGCCCGGAATAAAGCCTCTACATTGGATACCGAAGTATCTGCCTGAATATTATGAGATGTACATGCAATATAACCTCCATCAGGAGCCAGAGACTGGAAAGTTGCTTTCACATGCTGCCTGACATCTTCTGCAGAACCCCGGGGTAAAACAGTCTGAATAGATATACCTCCCTGAAATGAAAGGTTATCTCCAAACTCTTTTTTTAATATCCCAGGGTGCATGTTATCTGCTTCCGGCTGAATTGATTGAAGAATATCCAGTTTACATTTTATAAATTCCGGGATAAGAGCATGAACTGATCCGCAGGTATGATGCATTACTCTGACATCATAACTTTTCCCCAAATCTATGTAATCCTTAAATCCTTTTTTAAAAAAGGTATTCCAAAGGGAAGATGAAATTAATAATCCATTTTGTGACCCAAAATCATCACCTGTACAGAATATATCAATTTTACCCCTGGCAGCTTCAAGAATCCTCCTGCCATACTCCATATAAAAAGAAGATATTTGTTTGAATATAGCTTCTGCAATTTCTGGATTTATAATCAAATCCATTAGTATCTGGGCATATCCCCGTAGATACATGGCTGGTTTAAGCTGTGCCATCCGATTAAGACGGTCTCCAATAAAAACCACCACTCGTTTCTTATCACGAATTTTCCTGCATTGTTCTTCAATCTCACTATAATCAAACCAGTCAGCTGACGGCCAGTGATTATAGCTGTACACTTCCGAAGGTGATTCAAAGGACATCATGGGATTACTTAGAACTTCCCTGTAATTTTCATAATTACCATCTTTATTATAATCCAGTCTTATATTTATTTCACTTCGGCTGACACCCCATATATCCATATCCGGCTTTTCAATAAATTGTTGGTCTATGCCATCTTTTAATTTTGGTCCTTTAATGTATCTTAAATCAACATCATTTTTATCTAAAAACTCTTCATATGTAATATGAGATTCTTTTTCAATCTTCCTCTTCATTCCTGGAGAAAACCAGCAATCAATGGGGACTCTATCCGGCACCTGATGATTCAGGCTTATAAAAGTTCTTTCTCTTGAGTCCAAATACTACTCCTTCAATATTTTTTTGATTACAGGAAAATAATAATCCATGCATACTTTCTCTAAATAAAAGATCAAATCCTTTATGAGAAAATAATTTAATCATAAATCATTTAAGTGAAGATTATCGAATAAGGAAGAAATTACAGGTCACTGCTATTATTTTCTCCTCTATCCCTCATAAACCTTATACTCTTTTTAATTAACGGCCACAGCAGAGCCAGGGCAGAAACTATTAAAAATACCAGGGATATTGGTTTGGTAAAGAATGTAGATATGTCTCCCTTCGAAATAACCATAGCCCTTCGAAGATTCGTTTCTGCCAGCTGCCCCAGCACCATTCCAATAGCAAGAGGTGCGATAGGATAGCCGAAACGTTTAATCCAATACCCAATAAAACCAAACAGAAGTACAATAAACACATCAAAAAAATAATTTCTGGCCGCAAAACCACCCAATACGCAAAATATCATAATAGCTGGTACAAGAATATTTGAAGGCACCTTGGTAATCTTTGTAAATCCTCTTATAAAAAACTTACCCTGTACAAACAGAAAAAAGTTAATGAGCATAAGACCGCCCATAAGACAGTAAACCCAGAACATGTCATCAGTGAACAGCCTCGGTCCGGGGGTTATCCCCTGCATTGTAAGTGCACCAAGCATTACTGCCATACAAACATCCCCAGGAACTCCCAGAGTCAATAGTGGAATTAGAGTCGCGCCGGTCACTGCGTTATTGGCTGTTTCCGCTGCCAAAACTCCTTCAATACTGCCCTTACCGAATTCCTCCGGGTTTTTTGATGAGTTCTGAGCTACGTTATAACTCAAAAAAGCCGCTATAGCCCCTCCTGTACCCGGAACAGCTCCGATAGTAACACCAAAGAGTGATGCCCGTATCATTGTTTTCCAGTGAACAAATATTTCTTTTAACTTTATCGCAGTAGATTTTACTGGTGTATCGATTGCAAAAGTTTCATCCTGAGAATGACTTTTTACCAGGATTTCACTTATGGCGAAAACACCAAGCATTACCGCTGCCGAAGTTAATCCGGGCAACAGCTCTGACCTGCCGAATGTAAATCTGGCTACACCTTCAATGGCATCAATTCCGACAGTGGATATCAACAGTCCAAGACCGATCATTACCACTCCTTTAATTACGGAAACCCCGCTTACACCTACTACGACACAGAGACCGAAGAGGCAGAGGGAAAAATATTCAGCAGGTCCGAATTTCAGTGCCGCCGAAGCAATGATGGGAGCAAAAAACATGAGCGCCAGACAGCTGATTATACCACCAAAAGTCGATCCCACCAGAGCACATTTCAGAGCATCTCCGGCACGACCCTTCCTGGTGAGCGGATATCCATCCAGTGCAGTAGCAATCGCATTGGGTGTACCCGGAGTATTAATAAGTATGGCAGTAATGGAACCTCCATAGATAGCACCGCAATATGCTCCCAGGAGAAGATAAATAGCGGGTAAAGAGCTCATGCCGAAGGTAAATGGGAGAAGAATTGTAATTGCCAGTACTGCAGACAGTCCCGGCATAGCTCCAATAATAATTCCTGCAGCTACTCCAAAATTCATCATGAGCAGATTATTTAATGTAATAATACCAGTTAAAATCTCTAACATTGATTAAACTCCCTAGGGTAGCCTTATTTTGAGAAGAAATTGAAAGATTACATACATTGCAGCACCAACACCATAGACAGTCAGATAATGCTTCCATTTCCGATCCCCCAAAACAAACAGTATCATAGGGGGTGCGATAATAGTGGCAAGTATATAGCCGATTTTAATAAACAGAATTCCGTAGATAACACATATAATAAAAACTGTTATTGCCCGAAGCTCTTTTATCCAAATAATTTTACCCTGGACCGGCTTTTCCTGTGCATTTCTTTGAATTATATATTTTTTTACAACAATGATTAATTGTAATAATGCCGCGGACCCCATAATAATGGCGGAAAAATATGGGAATGTTCTGCTGTTTACACCGGAATCAACTGTACTCCAGGTAGCACTCAAGCTGATTTCGGAAGGAATTGCAATGAAGATCATCCACAAACTCAACAATATAAAAATTACTGCCAGGAGGGATTCAGCCATAATATTTCCTGATTTCATTAGTTTTTTCCTCCATTAACTTAGGAAAGCCTTATCTTAAGGCTTTCCTATTGTAGCATAATCAATAACTATCAGTGTAAGTATTTCTGAATCAGGTCACCATAAATGTCAGTAGCCTTTTTAAGTGAAGCTGTAATTTCTTCTTCTGTGGCAATTTTAGTTAGACTCTTTTTTATAGTAGCAAGGAAAGCCTGATAACTGTCAGACATTAGAGCCTCGTTCATCTGCTGTTTCAGCCATTCGACAATATCATCAGGAGTATCACTGGGAACTGCAACCCACAGGAAACCCTTAAAAGCATCCATATCAGTCACACCGTATTCACTTATGGATGGAGAATTTGGAAGTTTAGGATTTCCTTCGTTCTCAAGTACCGCAATACAGTTCATCTGACCCGATTCAACCTTCTCTGCAAGGAAATCTGTATCAAAAATTGCTATATCAACATGTCCGCCCAGGAGAGCTGTCATGACTTCCGCAGATCCACTATAGGAAACATAGATGGCCAGTTCCGGCGAAACATCAAGTTGATCGAGAACAGAGAGGACTGCAAGATGCGAAACATTCGCAGCATTCGATGTTGTATAAGTAACAGATTCACCCTTTTCAAATTTTTCAATAAGTTCTTCGAATGTTTCAATTCCGGCCCCCGGAAGGGTTGCCATGGATACACCCGAGGCCTTGTTCAATGCTACAATGTGCCTGAAATCTGACTGTGAATAAGGCAGGTCAAGTATGTGTGGTTGAATTACAAGACCGGCAAATGCGCTGCATGCTACATTATATCCATTACCTGGTCGGTTAGAAGCTTCAGTTACTCCCAAAGTCTGACTGGCACCGCCCATATTGATGATCGCCACTGGTCCGCCTACATCCATTGCAGCCTCTAAAGCCCTGAAGTGGAGGTCCAGAGATGCTCCTGCCTTAACAGGTAAAAGAACTTCTATGGTTTTTTCAGGATATCCTGCAGGTCTCCCATCTTCCATGGCTTCGTTGGAACCTTCCTTATTCCCACCAGCAAATATCAAAGTGGAAATACTTACAAGTAGTACAAACAAAATTAATAGTTTTTTCATTTTCTCAACTCCTTTAAAAGGGTAACTGTATCGGCATTGAATGCTGCCGACTGCATTTTCTTAAGTTTTTCAGTGTATTTCATATCCAGTTCAACCTGATGAATCTTCCTCTACCCTCCTTTTCAATTACCTATACCATTATTAAACGCACCACGTTTTTGCAGGCAATCGGGAAACATCTCATTAGAATGATCAACTGTGTTGATATAATGCATTAACAGTTTTTTTTCCATTTCCCTGCGGACCTTTTGAACGGCATCATTATAATAGAGGTTTACTGTCTCATCAGGGTCATCTGTCAAATCGTACAATTCGCCATAACCATCGGTATATATTACGAGTTTATAACGTGAATCACGGAGCATACGCCACTCGGTAATCTGGGAATAAACTGTATCCTTATGGGGACAGTCACCGGCTAAAAGTCCTGTTAATGATTCACCTGAAACACGTCCCGGTATCTTTATTCCCGCATAATCGAGGATGGTTGCAGTCAGATCGATATGCTCTGTAAGTGAACTTACCCGTCTGCCGCCGGAAGAATCAGCACTGTGAACAATACATGGCACTTTAACTGAGGCTTCATAGGGCACAAATTTTTCACACAAACCCCGGTCTCCAAGCATTTCACCATGATCAGAAGTAAAAATTATCAGCGTATCATCATATACACCCAATGCCTTCAGCTTATCCATTACCTGTCCAACACATGTATCAAGGAGTGAAACCATTCCATAATAGAATGCTCGTGCCTTACGGATATCAGCTTCTTTCATCCAGAGGTATTTTTCGTATCGCTCCTGAATCATGGGAGGTATATCCAATCCATGTAAGTTCTTTGGAAGCAGTATCTCCTCAGGTTTATACATATCCGCGTATGGTTTGGGTAATGCGTAAGGATTATGAGGACTGAGAAAACCAACATTCATCATAAATGGACCGGCCATGCTGCTCATATCCTCGAGAAAAGCACAGGCAGTATCAGCTACACGGCTGTCATATGCATCGGGAACAACTTCGAGAGTACCGCTTGCATAGAAGTTTGAAATTCCAAATGGAGGATGGTTATCCGGTGCATAATGGAAACTGTCTCGGATGGGTACCGGGACCACCTGAAAACCGTTATTGTAATGATGCGTTTTTCCAACTGCCACTGCAGTATACCCATGATCTCTTAAAGACTGGGCATAGGAAAACTCCTGTGAAGGAAGCAAACGCATATTGTTTGTTGCACGGTGCTGAAATACATATCTCCCGCTGATAAGGCTCGCCCGGGATGGGCCGCAGACAGGAGCCTGACAGTACATATTATCAAAAACCACTCCTCCCTCAGCAAGATTATCAAGATTCGGAGTATGAACCTCCCTTCCACCGTATGCTTTCAGAACATCGGCCCTGAGTTGATCTGCTATTATTAATACAATATTCTTCTTCATACCCTCAGATCAGCTCCTTAATTTTATGCATAAGATTTTCCTTGCTTATTCCAAGTGTATTTGCCACCTGACGGCCATCACCTGACATTCCAAACCTGTCAATTGCAATAATATCCGTTTTTTCTGTGAAAAATACTTCCCATCCCATGGTAATTCCAGCCTCTATAACAACCCTGCTGGTGCCGGTTGGGATAATGTGAGATCTAAAATTGCTGTCCTGACTCAAAAAAAGCTTGCGTGATGGCATTGAAACAACTCTTATTCTATAATCTTTCAATTCTGCCTGGACTTCTAAAGCCAACTGAACCTCAGAGCCTGTAGCAATTACAACTATCTCCGGTTCACCAAAACTATCCTTAACTATATAAGCACCCCTGTAAATTGATTCCTTCCAGTGGCTTTCCGTTTTTTGATAGACATCAGAGTTCTGTCTTGCCAGAGCTAAAACAGTTGGTCCTTCATTCCTGGCTAAAGCCATTTCCCAGGCAATCACTGTTTCCTGTGCATCACCGGGTCTTAAAACAATTAATCCTGGGATAGCCTCAAGAGCAGCAAAGAATTCCACAGGCTGATGAGTAGGACCATCTGCTCCGATTAGAACAGAGTCATGAGTAAAGATATAGATTATGGGAAGATTCATGAGTGCGGCCAGACGAATAGTTGGCCTCATGTAATCAGAAAAAGTCATAAAAGTTCCGCAAAAGGGACGTAAGCCGCCATGTAGGGCAATTCCATTGGAAACAGCTCCCATAGCATGCTCCCTTATGCCATAGTGAATATAATTTCCGCCATATTTATTCTTTTCAACTGGAATAAATTTACCTGTTTGAGCAAAGTTCGGTTTTGAAAGATCAGCCGACCCTCCAATAAGATTGGGAAACCCTTCCATGAGTGCACCCACAATCTGACCGCCTGCAACGCGTGTTGCTACTTGCTCCTTCTCCTTATAGTCCGGTCTGATATAGGATCCGGAAATATTGACATCATTAGTAAAATGCTGTTCCCAGGATTTAAATAATTCCTGATTCATTGAACTCCAATTTTTAAATAACTGCAGCCACCCCTCATAGAGCCTGGTCCACTCCTCTCTTTTTTCTGAAAAGTAAGTCCTGGCCTCAGGCGCTATATAAAACGGAGGATTTCCTTCCATCCCTATATTAACCTTTGTTCTTTCAATTTCTTCCTGACTAAAGATACTCCCATGGGCCTGTGATGTATTTTCATAATCAGGAGATCCTTTTCCTATTATGGAATCTAGAATAATCAGGCTTGGTTTATCTTTATTAGATTTTGCCTCATTAACCAGTCTGAGTATTCCATCAGGATCATAGGCATTACCAGTTAATGTTTGCCAGTTACAGGCTTGAAAACGCTTGCCCACATCCTCACTGAAAGCTAATTCTGTTCCACCGTCAATTGTAATATGATTTGAATCATAAAAAACAATTAGTTTCCAAAGGCCCAAATGTCCGGCTAAAGAAGCTGACTCATAGCTAACTCCTTCCATGAGATCTCCGTCACCCGCAAGAGCATATGTATAGTGATCAATTATCTCATGTTCAGGAGTGTTAAATTTTGCCGCCAGATTCCTCTCTGCAAGAGCCATGCCCACAGCATTTCCAAAACCCTGACCCAATGGCCCAGTTGTTGTTTCAATCCCCGGAGTTGTTCCATATTCAGGATGACCGGGTGTATTTGAACCTAACTGTCTGAATCTTTTTATATCTTCCAAAGAAAGTTTGTATCCTGAAAGATGGAGAAGAATATACTGTAGGATTGATCCATGGCCTGCTGAAAGTACAAATCGATCCCGATTGATCCATTGCGGATCTTCCGGACAATGATTCAGGATTTCTCCATATATTAATGTACCAAGTTCAGCACAGCCTAAAGGCAATCCAGGGTGCCCGGAACCTGCTTCCTTTAGGGCATCAAGAATCAAGGACCGCACAGTCGAAGCTGTTGCATTAATTATTTCAGTATTCACACATACCTCCATTCATTTACCATAAGGTATAACCGCCATCAATAATCAATGACTGACCAGTCATATAAGCTGAAGCATCGGACGCTAAAAATACAACTATCCCTTTCAAATCTTCCGGATTCCCGGGCCTTCGCATTGGGATCATTGTATTCAGCAGCTCTTTAAGTTCAGG
>DAOWEB010000012.1 GCA_030638735.1 Spirochaetaceae bacterium | reverse complement strand
TTTACGCTATCAAAATTAGATGAAGTTTTTTCATATCATACAGATAATTATTTTAATAATTATAATAAGCAGCTGCGGTCCGCTGGAAGATTACAGACAGTTCACTGACAGAGATATTCAGGCACCAATGTTTATAAGTATGGGAACACTCGATTCCAGAACCCTGGAGCTTCAATTTTCTGAAGAATTATCACCGGAACCTGATTACATATTTTTCGATCCTGCTGTAGAAATTACGACCATTACAGTAGACAAAAATGAAATTCAAATTCTATTTGCCAATGACCTTGAACCAGGAGGTTTGTTGAAAATTGAAATTTCTGTCACCGATTTGTCCGGAAACAGTCTGACTCTTATTTCAGATTTTTATGGATTTAATTCAAACCTGCCGGATCTTATAATAAATGAATTTACCTGCCAGGGTTCTGCAACAAACCCGGATAAAGTAGAATTAAAAGTTCTTACAGATGGAAATACAGCAGGAATATGTATATATGAAGGTGTGGATACTGAATGGGCTCAAAGGAAAGTACTACCCTCCATAGATGTTTATGCGGACGATTATATTATAATTCATTTTAAACCTTCAGGAACTGCTGAGGAAATTGATGAAACAGAAAATACAGATACATCAGGAGGTTTAAATGTGCATCCAGGAGCCTGGGATCTATGGGTAGAGGCAGGTTCGGGACTATCCGGCAACAATGGGACCATTACCCTGTTTACTAACCCCAGAGGCAGCTTAATAGATGGAGTTCTCTACAGTAACAGAACATCTGTCTCAGATGAGAAATACAGGGGGTTTGGAAGCACTGTTATGATGAACAAAGCAGACAGGCTGTACGAATTAGGCGGATGGAATGCAGAGGAAGATCTTATTGCTCCGGAAGATGCAATAAATCCGGAAGACTCAACAGCCACAAGATCTATGTGCAGAGAATCTGTGTATTCCGATAATAATGACACGACAGACTGGCATATAGTACCAACAAGCACTGCCAGTTTTGGAGAAACTAATTCTGATTTGATTTACACACCCTAGACAGTGTGAGGATGCCCACACTTCGACAAGTGCTACAGTGAGCTTGTCGAACTGCTCAATGCAGCGCAGGGTTAGCTCTATAGGTTGTCTATAAACATAGCTACCATAACCTGGTTGGAAACAGCACCTACCTGTGGTTTAACCATTTCTCCCTTATTAAAAAGCATAAGAGTAGGAATGCTTATATCACTATATTCAGAAGCTAATTCTCCTGCTTCGTCAACATTTACCTTAGCAACTTTAAGTTTACCTTTATATTCTTCCGCGATCTCTGCGAGAACAGGACCTATCATTTTACAAGGGACACACCATTCTGCCCAAAAATCAATTATTACCGGTATATCGGACTTTAATACTTCAGATTCAAAATTTTCCTTTGTAACATTTACTTCAACGCCCATTATTATTCTCCTTGACGACTAAGAATGGGTAAGGATGCATACCCGAGTAGGAAGCTTGCTTCCGACCAGGGTCCCCGACACTTCGTGTCGCCCATTTTATCTATATTAGCTTTGATTCCTTCAGATCCATAAGTCTGAAGTCATCAAGTACAGTATGCACATATTTAATTGTTTCTTCCAGAGGCTTTTTCTCCCCTTTAATAAGAACTTCTTCTTCCAGAAAAGTTGGAAGCTCATCACTGATATCATGAAGCAGAAACGATACATCCAGTATACATCGCTGAGTTTCCCTTTCCAGAGAGGAATATTCTCTGGGGGAACGACTTAACATAGTCCTTAATTTTATTAAACCCGGGGGAAAACCATCAGGACCGGTAATAGTTATCTCAAATAATCTGTTTTCCATACTTACTCTGGGACCGGAATATCTTGAAGGATAGATTCGACGTAATATTTTCTCTACAAAGGGCCAATAATTTACTTCAAAAAACTTTAGTGCACCATACAATTTATTAATTTCAAATGCATCCGAATCATCAAGCCCAATTCCCTGATATTTTCTTATTTTATCCCTGTTGGCATCAAAAATTCTGTCGGCAATACTCTGTTTATTACTTTTAGATATTTTTGAAGCCTTAAGTCTTTTATCTTTATTAATCTCACGTTGCTGTAGTTTCTCTTTCTCAATTTTTAACAGATTACCAACTACCAGTATTTCAGTATAGATAAAATTACCCATATCCACCCTGGCCCGGAGTGCACCAATATACCTGTCCTCAAAGGAGTCTTTTATTACTTTAGGTTTCATATATTCTACAATTAAATCATTATATTTCTTTCGAATACCATTAACTGCAGCTTCAACTTCTATATGACTCAACTTTTTTTTCTTCAATAAATAACTCCGTATGCGATTCGTATTCTCGCATTATTATTAAAAAAAATCGAGATAAAATTGATATAAATAGAAAAATAATAATAAATATTGAAGAATTGATCTGTTAAAAAAAATAAAAAGGTACTCATAAAGAGTACCTCCACATTTTGAAATATACATTTATTTTAATATTTGAAAATATTATCTAATTTAGATAGCCTCCAAGAGGTCTTCTTCTGATGAATGAGACTTATCCTTATTTCCATCATCAGAGACATTCTCTTTATCATTCTTAGTAAATAATGGTTTAAATTCTACATGCTCAGCTACAATTTTAAATTTTTCATGATTTTTATCATCCTGATCCTTCCACCTGTCCTGTTTAATACGACCAACAACCCTGACACCCCTGCCCTTTTTAAGATATTGATTACAGCTTTCTGCTAATCCTGCCCAAACTTCCACAGGAAAGAAAGAGACCTCCTGCTGCTGTTCATCATCCTTCTTGTAGTAGCGGTTTGAGGCTACTGTAAAGGTACATACTTTAGTACCTTTTGCTGTTTCTTTAAGTTCCGGGTCTTTTGTTAAATTACCTTCCATTAAAATCGAATTTAAAGAATTCATACTTTTTCTCCTTTGGTAGCATAGCTGAGCAGCCAACTTGTTGGCGACCAGGCTTAATACTTTTTTCTTGTTCTTAACTACTAGTATGGGTAAAAAGGTTATTTTACTTTTAAAATATTGGTTTTTTATGATTTTTTTTACTTTTTTTAATTAAGAGAGTTTATTTTATATATTAATAATACAAATGAGAACTTTATCGTTCTATCCGATCGCAAGCTTGACAGGCTTTTCATTCTATGGTATAGAACGTTTATGGATAAAAATATATTGTTAAGTATAATAACTGATCAAAGAGATGATTTTTTCTCAAAAAAAAAATTAATACAACGAGAAGTAAATTATTCACCATATATAAAAACAGGACAAATAGTAGTAATTACCGGTGCCAGACGATGCGGAAAATCATCACTCCTATGGCTGCTTCACCAAAGCATGAAGACACAACAGGAAAATAGTGTTTATTTTAACGGAGATGATGAACGATTACAGGATTTTTCAACACTTGATTTTTCACAGATACTTGAACTCCACCAGAGTATGTTTGATACAGCACATGAGAAAGAAAGAGTATATTTTTTTGATGAAATCCAATACCTGTATGGATGGGAAAAATTTCTTACTCGTCTGTATGAAAAGGGAAATAAAATTTTTGTAACGGGCTCAAGTGCAAATCTTTTAAGTTCTGAAATTGCATCTTCTCTAACAGGAAGATATATGGAACTATCTCTTAATCCTTTTTCCTTTTCAGAATATCTTAGATTTATAGATAAAGAACCTAAAAATTATTTTTATACCACAAAAGAAAAAGGATCTTTGATTGCTCATTGGGAGAACTACTTTAAGATGGGAGGATTTCCACTTGTTCATAAAGAAAAAAATATCAATATTCTGAAGGAATATTACCAGGCAATTCTTTATAGGGATATAGTTGCCCGTTATAAGATAAATCAGATTGAAGAATTAAAAAAAATTGGTTTATTTCTATTTTCAAATACATCCAAACTTTTTTCCTATAAAACTCTGCAAAATATTTCCGGACTTGGAAGTCTTTCTACAGTTAAACGATTTCTGGAGTACTGGGAAAATGCATTTATATTCTTTTATGTTAAGAAGTATGATTTTTCTCTTAAAAAGCAGCTCCTGAACTCAAGAAAGGTATATGCCATAGATACAGGTCTGATCAGACAGATTGGTTTCCATATTTCTGAAGATCGGGGTCGTTTGCTTGAAAATCAGATTTTTAATTGCCTAAAAAGAAAAAACATTGATATTTACTACCACAAGGGAAAACGTGAATGTGATTTTCTTATTGTAGACAGAGGAAAAGTAATTTCTGCTATTCAGGTTACTGTTTCATTATATGACCCATCTACACGGAAAAGAGAGCTGCAAGGTCTTGAAGAAGCAATGCTGAACTATGGATTAACTATCGGGTATATTATTACAGAAAATGAAGAGGAAACACTTGTAGAGTCGGGCAGAACTATTAATATTATTCCTGCCTGGAAGTGGCTTCTGAAAAGAGAAGACTGAAGGTTATTGGAAATTTTATTATGATTCTACATAATTTTGTTTAATACAATAATCTTTAATATTTTTAGCTATACTTATAAGTTCCGGAACATTACTTCGAACTGCCTCAAAAGTATCTACCAGATCATCTGTTTCATATTCATGAACAATTTCATTTCGCAAATCTTTTAATTCTCTTAATCTGCTGGAAGAGTCAATTAGACCTCTCTTTTCCGCACGGTTTACAACATCTAAAAGTGTACCGGAATCCTCCAATTCTACAGCATCTATACTTCTAAAGATCCTACTAATAATTAAATCAATGGCTCTGGAATATCTGGAGGTTAGATTTTCCATTATGTCGAACTCTTCTTCACTTAAAACGCCTTTGAAATCAACATTTAAAGATTTTTGATAAGAACGTTTAAGCCATTTAAGGGATTTATCCATACTCTTAATATTTTCTATTAGTATTTTAATATTAAGATCTTCCATTTAATAAAACTCCTGTTTCTACAGCTTTTTTTAAAAATGGAGACATAATAGTTTTACCGGAAACAATGTCAATTTTCTGTTCTCCAATTAAATCATAAAGGGTTAACCGAATTTTTCTTTTCTCTAAATTATTTATTTTATCTGAAATAATTGCTATATCAATATCTCCACCACGTTTATAATCATTGCATCTGGAACCATAAAGATATAATTCTGCTTCAGGATCATAAAATAAAATAGTATCAATTATTGATTTTTTTTCAAAATTACTGAGTCGCATATTTGATTATACATTTAGATTTGTAATGGGGGAAGATCTATTTTTATTTAGCAGCTTTTTTGGATTATTTTCTATGTATTTGGATATTTTCTTATATGATTCTTTATTTCCAATGATATGCTTATAATAGTTTCGATGCCATAATCTTTATCTTTTTCGAATACGAATAACCTCTGTAATTAAATTTAAAAAACTTAATTTCCTACATAAAAAAAAGATAGAATACAACAGTATTGGGATTAGGTTCAAAATTAAAATCCATTCACCATATTTTGTATAAAATGATGGTTTACTATCATCAAGCAGCCGTAAACCAGCTGTCATCATACCTTGCTGAAAAATCGGTATTTTTGAATAAAAATTACCAAATTCATTTATATAGCCTGAATAACCACCATTACTTATCCTAAGTACCGGTTTTCGAATCTCAATAGCTCTGAAAATTGAAAATACAAGATGCTGTTTCATTGCAACACTGGATAAAGACCAATAATCATTTGTCATGTTTACAATAAAATTTACATTATTTTCTGCATGTATTCTTCCTAATTGTCCGAAACCACTTTCAAAACAAGTTAAAACACCAAACTTTAATAAATCATTACTGCCTTCTATTTCCATGATACTTACAGTTTTTCCAGGCATTAGATTAATGGCATCTGTAGTATCTATTATATAATCCTGTATGCCGGGAAATAATCCACTAAAAGGATTCTTCTCTCCAAAGGGCACCAGTATATTTTTCCTGTAAACAGCTGTTAAATCACCATTATAATCAAAGAGAAAAGAACTGTTGTACTTGTCCGGTTCTGTAGGAGTATTGGCCAACTCAAGACCGCCGAACAGTATATATACACCATTTTCTTTCGCTCTAAGTGACAACCAATTCAGTATTTCTTCATTTTCTTTCAATCTTATTTTTGGATCAAGTGTCAGAAAACGATCAATCGTTAGTTCGGGGAATATAATTAATTTTGCATTAAGCCCCGCTAACATAGAAATGTTATGATCTATAATTTCCATATAGTCATCTTTATTTTCTTCCCAGGTTTTTTTTGGATGAAATAATGTCTGGGCAAACCCAACTTTAAGTTTATTTTCCTGACTATATTCAAGGGTGTTAAATTTATAGGTTCCATATAGCAGAGGTATGAGGAATGTAATACAGATTAATAATACATATCTTATTACCAGAAAGTTGGATGATTTAGATTTTTCTATAAATAGCTGGACAATAATTTTGGACAGCAACAGATTGACAAGAATAATAAGCCAGGAAATTCCAAAGACACCTGAAATATCTGCAATCTGTATAAACCGAAGCCAGTTATGCTGAGTATATCCAAGAATACCAAATGGAAAAGAAAGAAACCAGTTCTGCTTAATAAACTCAAAAATTATCCAGATAGAAGGAATAACCAGAAAAATCAGAGGCCCTTTTTTCTTTATACTAATTTGAATTAACAGCACAGGGATTGCAATAAAGCATAAAGCAGATGCCAGAGCCATGAAGAGAAGAGCAAAACGATGAAATGCACCAACCCATTGAAATGAAAGCGAATAAAAAACAATACCTGTAATTAATCCACTAATAAATCCCTCCAATTTTTTAGTAAAGTGGATACTGATAAAAATTGGAATAAGTGCAACCCACACAATCCAATTAATGGAAGAAGGAGGATAACTTAGTGTTAAAAGAAAACCTGAAAGAAGCGCCAGTATAAATCTTAATAAAAAAAGACTATACTTCCTTAGAACTTGCATTTCTGTCAATCTTACTTTCATACATACATTCTACAAGCTGTTGAAATACTACCAGCCTGTATTTGCGGTAATATTAAAGTCAAATCCGCTGCTATCAGCAGCAGTAGTTATCTCAATCTGTTCATTATAAGAACTGCCATCATAGCCTACATATTTATAGTTACCTGAAGGGTTACCTGAAACAAGATCTATAGATTCTGTAAAATAATTAATAACAATGGTTGTTGGGTTATCATCAGTATCGAGAGTATCTTTAGTAGGAAGTCTATTAAATTCACCAAGAGCCACAATTGCAGAATTGAAGAAAGGATCTGCATCTTTTAAATCCAGATTTCCATCAGAATCATTATCATACCAGGCTGCAAAAATGTATTCCTCATCTTCAGCTGGCAGTGCCGATGGTAATTCAAAAGAATATGCACTTGATGTCCCTGTAGTATCACTAATTGTATAACTTGTAGAACTCATGGCAGGCACTTCTATATCACTTTCATCATCTAAATTATCATATGTAACCCTATACATATCAACACCATTCGAATTATCATCTGAATCAAGATAAATATAGTCTCCTGCAGTTCCACCCGAAAATACTCCCAGTTTAAGAAAAGTCCAATATGATGAATCAGCAACAGTAATTGTACCTTCAACTACCCATGCAGTGGGATCACCACCACCACTACCAGCGTCAGGATCACAACCTAGAACCGTAGTCATAAGCAGAATAACTATTATACTTATTGTTAAGCTTTTCATATTTTAAACTCCTCAAGTTTGCATATCAACAATACTAATTCAAGATACTTTCTCAGTCAATAAAAAAACCATAGAATGTTCTACAACTTTAAACATTTTATCTGTAAGATACAGAGGATTTCGCATAAAATGGAAGTAACAATAATGAAAACCTATTTTGAGTTATTTTCTATATACCTGGATATTTTCTTATATGATTCTCTATTTTTTAATAACATGTTCATAATAATTTCGATGCCATAACTTCTTTTCGAAAGGTGGCCATTTTTGATTTTGGATAAAAACCAATACTCTCAAAAATGTGTTGCATTTTTGGATTAAAATCTCCTACCCAAGGTACAACTACGGCCTCATAGTTTTTTTTAGGTTGAACTCGTGC
>DAOWEB010000318.1 GCA_030638735.1 Spirochaetaceae bacterium | reverse complement strand
TTTGAGTTATTAATTAACTTCATGCCATGTCTAAGAAGAATTCGATTTTCATCTTTCAGGGGCATCATATCTGCAAGAGTTCCAAGGGTAACAAGGTCAAGATTATTTTCAAAATTATTTTTCATAAGATCAATTTTTCGATAAATGTAAATATTAAGAAGGTTAAGAAAAACATCAATCTCCTCAATACTCTTACCCAGATATTTTGATGACCTGCTCTTTTCTCTCATTTCGAGGATACTCATATTTTTTAATTTGGGAAAATCTTCCCAAATTTTTGGTGCAATATCCAAAAGCTCAAACTCCGTATTTTCTCCAAATACTTTTTTAAGCATATTTGTCTGCATGGGTTCATCATAAACAAGAATCTGCCGGTTATAAAGGAATTCCCCCAGACGTGTTTTTTCCACTTTTACAACACCTGGAACAATATTCTCAGATATTCTCTCTATTTCAACCATGTTTACAATACGTACAGCATCAATAATATATGTATCATTACCGGGCCGAATATTTAAAAGAACAATTTCTGCTTTATAGAGCTCATTTGTAGAAAACGAAAGAGCCCATACCACTTTGGAAACAACTCCGCATGCAGCAAGATCTCTAAAAGGATAACAGGAATCATTACTTTTTGGATTAATTATTGCCACAGCAGAAGGGATTTCATCAGAAGGCAGATGATGATCTATTACAATTGAATCAATCCCTTTTTCTCTTGCATATTCTATTTCCTTAATGTTGGAAATGCCGCAATCAACAGTTATCAGCAGGCTGCCGTCTTCTGAAGCAAATTTATCAACCCCTTCCATAGTAAGACCATAGGGATCGTTACCTTCCGGTAATGACCAGGCAGCATCTATTCCGATGCTGGCAAGTCCGGTTTTTAATATAACTGTTGAAGTTATTCCATCAACATCTCTATCTCCAAATATTTTAACCTTTTCACCTTCATCGGCAGCCTGGAGAATACGATCGACAGCATCTTCCATCTCTTCAAACAGGAATGGATTGTGAGTATACCGAAGATCGCTTTCCAGATAAAATTTCAAATCTTCGGCTTCAGTTATACCTCTTCTGTAAAATATTGAAGCTGTAAGCAGATCAATTCCATATCTATCTGATAGATCTTTTACTGAATCAGAATCTATTTTCTTTTTATTCCATTCCATTTATTATCCTATTTACCATTCTAGCCATGGTATATTAATCCTTTTTTTAAAGTATTTAAAGGATATTCAACTATCCCCTGAACCATTGCAAGCAATATACGTTTCAGGATATCTACAGATTTATTGTCCAGTCCAATTTTCATGCTTTTATCAATATCCAGTTTAGAACTATATCTTAAATATTTAAGCCCGCCTGTTGAAAATTTAAGCATATCAACATTTGTACTGCAATTAGAACATATTATTTCATTACTACTTTCATCAAATGAAACTTTTTCAGTATCAGAAAAAGTTTTATCACATCTGGAACAATTCCTGATATCTGACTGAAATCCTGAAATCCCTAAGTATCTCCATATAAACTGGATTAAAACAAGATTCTGTTCCCCTTTTTCTGCCTTATTTAAAATAATAAGGCTTTTTGAAAGAAGAGGGTATACCAATTCTGATTCACCACCACCGGAATATGATTTTAAAATTAGTTCCGCCCAAAATGATGCAATATAAAATTTCCCAAGCTCAAGGCGTATATTCGGAAAAATCATCCTTTGTTCAATATCAGAAATTTTATAATTATCCTTAACAGGATCAAAATACAAATACAAATATAATAATGAAAAGGGATCTACCATACCAACCAGCTTACTTTTACCCTTCCCTGCACCATAGGCAATTGCATCTATAATTCCATGTGATCTGGTCAGACAGGATATACCCTTATGCAACTCACCAATTCTTCTGGTTCGCAGAATAATACCATCAGTTTTAATATTACGATTCATTCAAGGCTATGATAAGGGAAGCTTATTAGCATGTATAGTGTAAATTTGAATATTTTAGTTGCTCTATCTTAATATTATCGTTATTTTACTATTGCTTAAGATTACAGTCTCTTAAATAATATACTATAACCAAGAGGAATTATGCTCGAAAAACAAATTATTCCGGTAGAACAGTTACTGCCAAATAAATTATTTATTATACCTTTAATAGGTAAACCAATATTTCCAGGAATATTTACTCCACTAATCATTGAGTCATCCCACGATCTTGAAGTAATTGAACTGGCAATGTCCGGTGATAATATGATTGGACTTCTTCTCGACAAAGAAGACTCAGATGACAATGAGGGTACAGATTCATTGTACAAAATTGGTACTGCAGCAAAAATAGTAAAAAAAATAAACCTTCCCGACGGAGGTGTAAATATATTTATTTCAACCTTAAAAAGGTTTAAAATTAAGAAATTTTTATCTGAAAAAGGACCAACTGTAGCTGCTATTGAATATCTTGATGATAAAAATGATAAATCTATGGAAGTAAAAGCTCTTACAAGATCACTTTTATCTGAAATGAAACAGTTGTCTGAAAACAATCCACTTTTTTCTGAAGAGATGAGACTCAATATGGTAAATATTGATCATCCCGGGAAAATTGCAGACTTTATAACATCAATTCTTAATACAGAAAGAGAAGTACAGCAAAGAGTTCTTGAAACCATCGATGTACAGAGAAGAATGGAAGATGTTCTTATTTTTATCAAAAAAGAACAGGAACTACTTAGAATCCAGAAAAAAATACAAAAAAAGATAAATGAGAAGATAGAAAAAAGCCAAAGAGAATATTTTCTTAGAGAAGAGCTGAAAGCAATTAAACAGGAACTTGGAATGAATGTTGATTCCAGATCAAGTGAATTTAATCGTTTAAAAGAAGCAATTGGAAAATTTAAATTTGAAGGTGAAGTTAAAGAACAGGTTGAAAGAGAACTGGATAAATTTGCTATGATGGATCCAAATGTTTCTGAATATATAGTTACACGAAATTACCTTGATACAATAGTATCCCTTCCATGGAATAAATCTAAACCAAAAGATATAGATCTGGAAAAATCTAAATTTATTCTTGATAAGGATCATTATGGACTGGAAGATGTTAAAGAAAGAATTCTTGAATACCTGGCAATCAGAAAATTAAAAAAAGATACAAAAGGATCAATTATCTGTCTGGTGGGAGCACCGGGAGTTGGTAAAACATCTGTAGGTATTTCCATTGCAAGAGCTCTGGAAAAAGAATTTTTTCGTTTTTCTGTTGGAGGTATGCGGGATGAAGCAGAAATAAAAGGGCACAGGAGAACTTATGTAGGTGCTATGCCGGGTAAAATTATACAGGGTCTTAAAATAACCAAAACAAGTGATCCGGTTTTTATGATAGATGAAATTGATAAAATGGGCTCATCCTTCCAGGGAGATCCATCTTCTGCACTTCTGGAAGTTCTTGATCCGGAACAGAACCATGCGTTCAGAGATCATTACCTTGATATACCCTTTGATATTTCCAATATACTATTTATTGTAACAGCAAATACTCTGGATACAATACCCAGGCCGCTGCTGGATAGAATGGAAATCATCAGACTCTCGGGTTATATTGAAGAAGAAAAAATCGCTATTGCCAAAAAATACCTTATTCCAAAATCAATTAAAAAATCAGGCTTAAGACGAAAAGATGTAAGATATAATAAATCTGCACTATCAGCAATATCTGTAAATTATGCCAGAGAAGCCGGTATGAGAAACTACGAAAAAGCTCTGGATAAAATACATCGTAAGATTGCAAAAAAAGTAGTTCTTAAAGAAATAGACCCCCCTTTTATCCTGAATTCAGAAAATCTTGAAGACTATTTGGGAAAACCAAGGTTTAGAGAAGAAGAGATAAAAAAAATTACAAAGCCTGGAATGGCTGTAGGTCTTGCATGGACCAATTTTGGCGGGGACACCCTACTTATTGAATCAATAAATATTCCTGGAAAATCAGGATTGACACTTACTGGACAAATGGGTGATGTAATGAAAGAGTCTGCAAATATTGCTTTCTCCTATATAAAACATATTGCTTCGAATTATAATGTTAAGGCTGAATTTTTTGAAAAAAATACAATACATCTGCACATTCCTGAAGGGGCAACTCCAAAAGATGGTCCATCTGCAGGAATTACCATGGCAAGCACTATACTCTCTTTAAGCACCGGCAAACAGATTAAAAATAATTTAGCTATGACTGGAGAACTTTCACTAACAGGACAAGTGCTTCCAATTGGCGGTCTTAAAGAAAAAACTATTGCTGCGCGACGAAATGAGATAAAAACAATAATTATTCCTGATGCAAACTTAAGAGACCTTGAAGAAATTCCGGAATATATACGAAAGGGTATAACTTTTCATCCAGTAAAATATATGGAAGAAGTTATTAAACTTATTTTTAAAGAGGTATAGGATGGAATTATTAGCCCCGGCTGGCAATATGGAAAAACTATACTATGCTTATAAGTATGGTGCAGATGCCGCATATATTGGCATAAAAAACTTCTCATTACGAGCAAAGGCAGATAATTTTTCAAAGGATGAATGGAATAGAATTGAAGAAGTAAAAGGAGATAAGAAATTATTCGGAGCTCTCAATATTTTTTTCCATAATGAAGATCTTAGAACTCTGGAAGAAAATATTGATTATCTAAAACTTTACCCCTTCGATGCATTTATTATTAGTGATTTAGGAGTTTTACCTGTTTTACGCAAATATTTCCCAGATATTCCCCTGCATCTAAGCACCCAGGCCAACTGTATAAATAAAGAATCTGCAAAAGTGTACACAGATCTTGGATTCAGCCGTATTATTTTAGGAAGAGAAACTCCTTTAAATGAAATAAAAGAGATAAGAGACTATCTTCCTGAAATAGAGATTGAAGCCTTTGTTCACGGAGCAATGTGTATTGCCTATTCCGGCCGATGTTTTTTAAGTAAGGATATGTCAGACAGATCTGCCAACCAGGGAGACTGTGCTCACTCCTGTCGCTGGAATTATAGGGTTCTTGAGGAAAAACAACGTCCCGGGGAATATATGCCTGTTGTTCAGGGAGAAAATTTTACAACCATAATGTCTTCCAAAGACATGTGCCTCATTGATCACCTGGATAAGTTTAAAGATGCCGGTGTGGACTCTCTAAAAATTGAAGGGAGAATGAAATCGATCTACTATGCTGCTGTAGTTACTAGAGCCTATAGAAAAATGATTGATTCTTTGGAAGGTCAAAAAATAGAAAACATTGAAGGGTTTAGAGAAGAACTCTTCAAAGTAAGCCACAGAGAGTTCTCTACAGGCTTCTACTTTGGAAAAGAGGAAATGGATGAGGTAACGAAAACAAGTTACGAAAGAGAATATACCTTCCTGGGTTCTATTGGAAAACAGGTAGGTCCTAACAAATTTGACCTTATAGTAAAAAACCAGATTCGATGTGAAAATGAAATTGAGTATATTGGCCCTGACGTTTTATTTCTGAAAGACAGTAACTACTTTTTGTATGATAAGGATGGGGAGAAAGTTGTTAAGGCTGATCATGGGAAGGTTTATACCCTTGAGACAGAACTGCCTGTTAAAGAAGGGTATATTCTTAGAAAAAAAACCGGTACATCTTAAAATGTACCGGTTGTAAATTACATAAATAACTGAATTATTTTTTATCAACTACATAATGAGCTTTCATAAAATCCAGATCCAGTTCAGGATATACAGGATATTTATCAACAAGAGTTTTTACTCTTGCTTTTGCATTAGCAACTACTTCTTCAGAAATATCAAACTTTGCCTTACTAAGCTTACCTTCATTCTTACCCTTCTTTATAACTGAAGGTTTTGAATTCTTTATAATATAAGCAATAATAGAAGCAATTTCCTTCATATCATCTGTTGTCATACCAAGGGTTGTTGCTGCAGGAGTACCAATTCGAAGTCCACTTGTGTACCATGGACCGTTTACATCAAAGGGAAGAGCATTTCTGTTACAGGTAACATCACACTTTCTTAAAACAGATTCACCCTGTCTTCCATTTAAACCAGTATCTCCAAGATCCACGAGCATCAGATGATTATCTGTTCCACCTGTTGCAATTTTAAGCCCCTCTTCCTGAAGTGCAGCTGCAAGAGCCTTTGAATTTTTTACAATATTATGTGCATACTCTTTGTATTCCGGTGTATCAACTTCAGTTAATGCAACTGTCTTAGCTGCAAGGATGTGAGGAAGAGGTCCACCCATTACAAGAGGACAAGCCTTATCCATGGAATCTTTGAACTCATTCGTACAAAGAATAAGTCCTGCTCTTGGGCCTCTAAGAGTCTTATGTGTAGTTGTTGTCGCAACATCAGCATAAGGAATTGGATCATATTCTCCAGTCATAACACCACCGGCAACAAGACCGGAAAAATGTGCCATATCGACCATAAAAACTGCTCCAACTTTGTCTGCAATTTCTTTCATTCGTTTAAAATTAATTAGTCTTGGATATGCACTGTAACCTGTTAAAAGAATTAATGGTTTAATTTCCATAGCAAGTTTTTCTATTTCATCATAATCGAGTACACCAGTTTCTTTATTAACATTGTATGTATATGCATCAAACATCTTTGCAGATAAATTAAATCTGTAGCCGTGAGTAAGATGTCCTCCGGAATAATAATCCAAACCAAGCATTTTTTGGTTTCCAAGAGCTTCTCTTATCTTTGCCCACTGCTCGTCTGATAGATGGGTCGGATTTGTTTCTCCGATACCCTCAAGCATTGGTATTTCAATTTTTGTTGTAAGAATTCCCCAGTAAGCAATTAAGTTTGCATCTGCACCACTATGGGGCTGTACAAATGCATGTTCGGCACCAAATATTTTTTTAGCAAGCTCAACAGCATCAGCTTCTATATCATCAACATTATCACATCCGGCATAAAACCGGTGGTATGGAAAACCTTCTGCATAATTATCTGTAAGAAGATTACTGGCTGCGAACTGAGTAGAAAGAGAAGTAAAATTCTCACTTGCAATAAGTTTCAAACTTGTTCTCTGGTTCTCAAGTTCTTTTACAATTGATGATGCTGTATTTTTAGAAACTTTGCTTACCTGATCCAGGGCAGAAAGATATGCAATAAAATCTGCACTTAAAGATTCAGGATCTTTTCCTTTAATATAATCATATACACCTGATTTTTCCATGAACTACTCCTTAATAACTTCAATTTTAGTTTTAACTAAAAATATTAACAATTATTATAGTTTTTCACCAATATTGGTGCAAATTATTTAGTTAAATTACAACGAGTATATCATATATTTCATATATTGCAAGGATTTTCTACCCTATTTTCAGTCTTTTCCAAGTTCTGCCAGATATCCATCAATTTTATTCTTTCTCTCTTTAAACTCATTAAGTTTTTCTTTCTCTTTTTCAACAACCTCATCAGGAGCATTGGCTAGAAATTTTTCATTTTTCAACTTTCCTTTCGTTGAATTTAGAAGTTTATCATTCTTCTTCCCTTCTTTTTCAAGCTTTGCAATTTCTACAGGAACATCAATAATATCACTTATAAATATAAAAGCTTCAAAGCCTTTACCTGGAACAGGAATACTGCCTCTGGTGTCCGGTTTCGATTTTTCTATAGTTAGTTCAGATGCTCTTGTTAAAGATTTTATTAAATCATAATGGGCTGTAAACATATCATCTGCAATAAAATCATTATCCATAGACACTGCAATAGGAATACGTTTCTCCGGAGCTATAGTAAACTCACTTCTAATTGTTCTAATCCCACGAATCAGAGATTGAAGGAGTTCAAACCTTTCTGATACTTCAGGATAATTTCTACTGCTTAATTCTTCTGGATAAGGAGCAGTTATAATATTTTCTCTGCTGTTTGGTAATTTTTGATAAATTTCCTCTGTTATAAATGAAAGAAAAGGATGCAGAAGTCTTAGAGATTCCTCTAAAATATTTATTAATATTGTTATAGCTCTGTCTTTTCTATGCTCATCACTGCTGTACAAATCCAGCTTGGAAGCTTCCAGATACCAGTCACAAAGATCGTTCCAGAAAAATTCATAAACAATTTGAGCTCCATCATTAAATCTGTAATTTTCCATTGAGGACTTAACAATACCAGCTGCCTTGTTAAGTTTATGGTATATCCATTTATCAACATCTTCCAGTTCATATTCTGATTCTTTTAAAAGAGTACGATCCATAAGATTCATTAACATATATCTTGTGGCATTCCAAATTTTATTTGCAAATTTCGAACCAAATTTAAATGCATCATTATCTATAAGAATATCCTGTCCCTGTGCTGCAAGAAAAACCAATGTAAACTTCATTGCATCTGCACCATATTCATCAACAATCTCAAGAGGATCAAGACCATTCCCCAAAGACTTGGACATCTTCCTGCCCTTTTTATCCCGAACCAGGCCTGTTAAATAGATATCCCTGAAAGGTACCTGTCCCAAAAACTCTTCACTGGCCATAATCATTCTTGCTACCCAGAAAAAGAGTATATCGTAGCCGGTGACAAGTGTAGAAGTTGGAAAATATTTCTTAAAATCAGCAGTATTCTCAGGCCAGCCTAAAGTTGAAAAAGGCCATAACCAGGAGGAGAACCATGTATCCAGAACATCTTCATCCTGTTTTAAATTAGTACTGCTGCATTTGGTACATTCAGTTATATCTGTTTTTGATACCATCATCTCACCACAATCAGAGCAGTACCATACAGGGATTCTATGTCCCCACCATAACTGACGACTAATACACCAGTCTCTGATTCCATTCAACCAGTGTTTATATGTATTCTCCCATTTTTTGGGATAAAATCTTACTTCATCTTTTTTCCAGGCATCCATAGCCTTTTCAGCCATACCTTTCATACTTACGAACCATTGTTCGGACATATATGGTTCAATTACTGTATTACATCTGTAACAATGCCCTACCTGATGATTATGATCCTGTCTGTCAATTAGAAAACCCTGTTCTGTTAGATCTGCTACAACAAGCTTTCTTGCTTCATCACACTTCATTCCTCTGTACTTTTCCGGAACATTTTCGTTTAAAGTTCCATCTTCATTCAGTATGTTTATTCTTTCAAGCTTATGTCTGTTTCCAATTTCCCAGTCATTGGGATCATGTCCGGGAGTAATTTTAAGAGCTCCGGAACCAAATTCCTTATCAACATAACTATCTGCAATAATTTTAAACTTTCTATTGGTTAAGGGTAAATTTACTTCTTTCTCTATTAATTCTGTATATCTCTCATCATCCGGATGTATTGCTATTGCTGTGTCTCCAAACATTGTTTCCGGTCTGGTTGTTGCAATTTCAATTTTACCGCTTCCATCTGCCATAGGATAATAGATATGATACAGGCCGCCATGTTCTTCACTATGCTCAACTTCATCATCTGATAATGCTGTACCACAGGAAGTACACCAATTGACCAGGTATTTACCTTTATAAATAAGCTTTCTTTCATAAAGTTTTACAAATACATCCCTTACAGCATCGGAAAGACCTTCATCAAGAGTAAAACGCTCCCTTTTCCAATCACAGGATGCACCAATTTTCTGCAGCTGTTTAGTTATTATGGAATGGTGCTCATCTTTTACTTTCCAGGTTTCTTCAACAAACTTTTCTCTGCCCAGATCCCTTCGGGAAACACCCTTTGCACGTAATTGCTTTTCAACAATATTCTGTGTTGCAATACCTGCATGATCAGTCCCTGGAAGCCAGAGCGTGGGTCTTCCTGTCATCCGATAATAACGAATTAAAATGTCCTGGAGAGTATTGTTAAGACCATGGCCCATATGAAGGACACCTGTTACATTTGGAGGGGGAATAACTATTGTAAAAGGATTATTATTTTTTTCGGGATCATCACTTTCTTTTGGTGAAAAAAGATCGTTATCCATCCAGTATTTATAAATCCGATCCTCAAATTCCGCCGGATTAAAAACTTTATCAAGCTCAACAGCCTTCATCTGCCACTCCTGTTTAGTGCAATATTTCTATCTATGAATGAATCTGCATATTATCAGAGTAGATGGACTGTATCAAGGTTTAGAAGTAAAATGGAAGTGCCTGTTTAGCCCTATTGTGATAAATATTGTTTAAGAGCTTCCATAACAACATTGTTCAGGTTTACTCCCTTTTCTTTAGCATATAAAGCTGCCCTACGGTGAAGATTACTTCCAGTACGAACATTAAAACTTCCCCTAAAGGACTGATCCGGTTCAAGACCTTCATTTTGACAAAGCTCTAAATAATCACCAACCGCTTCTTCGAAAGCCTTTTTTAAACTTGCTGCATCTGTTCCTTCATAATTAACAAGGCTTTTAATATATTCAACCTTCCCATAAAAAAGCTGATCTTCTTCACTGTAATGTACTGATCCGTAATAATTTTTATAATGAATCATGTCTTTCATAGAATATCCTCCTGCTGCAACAGATCCATTACCTGATCTATCGCATACCGTTTTACAACATTTTGAGGATGGGGCTTGTGTAAAGTAATGGTTGCAGCCGATTGGTGTATTAATCTACGCCTGGAACCTCCGGTTCTCCCTGTTTTTCCTTCCCTGTATCCCAAATATTTAAGTAAAGCTGTTAATTCGTCCCAGGTAAAGTCTTTTGGCTTTCCCCGGAATCTCGAAATAAGTTTTTCTTTTCTGCTCATAATTATCTCTGTTATAAACATTTTAAAATATATTAAACAATAATGCAACTATAATTAGTTGCATTATTGTTTACACAGCATAACATAATGCTCCTTCTAAAATCTGAACAGCACTCCGGCATGTCCATGTATATACTGATTCTCTGAATCTATCATGTAATGATAATCTGCTCCGACTTCCAGTTCCATATAACGTGATAGTCTAAAATTGATTCCTGCCCCGGCGTTTCCTCCTGTTTCTACGTTGCTGTCAGTATCAAAATATGCTCCCCCGCCTGCTCCTGCATACCAGGAAAAGTTATTACCAAGTGGAAAATGGCGCCGCGCATTTACGGCCAGGCTCATAAGGGTTGTGTCGTCAACTCCGCTTGCATTTGAATAGAGGTAGTTGTATCTGAACAGGAGGTGGAGTGAATATTGAGGATTATGGTAGTATCCTGCTCCTAATATAAAGTTTGGACCAATTTTGTAATCGTCTGCAAAGGT
>DAOWEB010000200.1 GCA_030638735.1 Spirochaetaceae bacterium | reverse complement strand
GACTGTCGGCGTAATTATGCTTTTGGTTTTTACCCTTACAAAAGCAGGTGGAATTAGTAATATTACTGCAGGTCTTACAGAAATAAATCCTAAATTAACAGATATTGTTGGACCTCCGGGGTTGTGGCCTTTGTTTTCTCTTGTTTTTCTTACCAGTGTTGCTCCTTTTGCAATGCCCCAGCTTGTTCAGAAATTTTATGCAATTAAGGATAAAAAATCTATAAAAACAGGAATGATGGCATCTACAGTTTTTGCATTGCTGGTAGGTGGAATAGCATATTTTGTGGGATCCACTACACGGTTTTATATTAATCCGATATCTGCTCCTGCAGTTTTCGAAAGTGGATCTCTTAATGTTGATGCATTAATGCCCGCTTTAATGGGTATTGTAATTCCGGACTATCTATTTATTATAATTTTAATTCTTATTCTTTCTGCTTCCATGTCCACCCTTGCTTCCCTTGTTCTTATATCCAGTTCTTCTCTGGCAAAAGATATGTATGCAGGGTTTATAAATAAGAATATCAGTGATAAAAAACTTACCGCGTTAATGAGAGCTGGAAGTGTTTTCTTTATTATTTTGTCAGTAATAATTGCGCTAATAAAACCTTCAACCATAGTGTCTATCCTGGGAGTTTCCTGGGGAGCTATTGGAGCTGCTTTTTTAGGACCTTTTGTATGGGGTCTTTTTACAGAGTTTTCAAATAAATATGGTGCATGGACTTCTGCTATTGTGGGTCTTGGGATTACTCTGGGTATGTATATCTATGGGTTTTCATCCCCTGAAGCTGGAACTGTTGGTATGCTTGTATCACTTGCTCTCAACCCAATTGTGAGTCTTCTTACAGGTAAAGCTGATGGGAAATAATCGGTTTATTTGAGTTTCCCTGTTTTCATCTTTTAATGTGATGGTATATGAGAATATCAGGCAGGTTGACCCATATGTATAGATTATTTATTGCAGTTCCTATCCCTTCTCAAATAAAGAGAAATCTTTTGCAATTAAGATCAAATATCCCAGGCGCAAAATGGACCCTGGATGATCAATTTCATATAACTTTAAAATTTATAGGTGAGGTTGATGGACAGGTTTTCAGTGATATACGGAATAAATTATCAGAAGTAATAATGGATAAATTTTTATTACAAATTAAGGGGGTAGGCTATTTCTCCTCTGGTAAATTACCAAAATTACTTTGGGCAGGATTGGAAGAGTCTCAGCAGCTAATACGGCTTAAAAATAAATTAGAAAGATCCCTATATCTATGTGGTATAAATAGAGAAGGCCGTAAATTCAGACCTCATGTTACACTTGCCCGGTTGAATAATATACAGATAAACAGTGTAAGTAATTTTCTTTTTTCTAATGATAATTTTACAACAGAAAATTTTATAATAGATGAGTTTAGACTTTATTCAAGTAAACTATACCCACATGGTGCTGTACATAATATAGAAGCTGTATATTCTCTGGAATAAGCTTATTTTTGTTCCTGCTTGCAGCTAATGGTGAATTTTGTTCCGTTTTTCCAGCTGAATTTTCTGGTCTAATGCAATTACAGCGTTATCTTCTACAAGAAGTATTTTTTTTGATATATTTTTCATATGTTGCATATAGCTCCACTTATTTAAAGTATAGTTGATGAAATAACTATGTCAAGAATTAATACATAAATACTCGTTTGACACCATTTTCACCTTAATATAATATTATGTAATTTATATTGGATATTTAACTCATCCTGATAAAAGGGTTTGTATTAAAGAATTTAGGAGGATGTATGAATAATTTATTGGTTTTTCAAAGTGATTTTGGTTTGGTTGATGGTGCTGTCTCTGCAATGCATGGTGTAGCAAATACTGTAGATGATTCTATTAAAATTCAGGATTTGACCCATGATATCCCTCCTTATAGCATTTGGGAGGCTTCATATCGTTTATTTCAGACAATAGAATACTGGCCAAAGGGCACTGTTTTTGTTTCTGTAGTTGATCCTGGTGTAGGTTCCAGTCGTAGAAGTGTTGTGGCAGAAACTGTAGGAGGCCAGTACATTGTTACTCCGGACAATGGTACTCTTACACATATTAAAAAATATATAGGTTTTAAAGAGGTGCGTGAAATTGATGAGACTAAACATAGAAGAGAGGATACTGAGCATTCCTATACATTTCACGGAAGGGATGTTTATGCAAATACAGGAGCAAAACTTGCTTCAGGTAAAATATCCTTTGAGCAGGTTGGGTCTGTAGTAGCTTTGGATTTAACCTGTGAGCTGGAAGTTGGTGAAGTTGAACAGGGTACTGGTTTTATTAAAGGAACAATTGATATTCTGGATATTCGATTTGGTTCTCTCTGGACTAATATTCCAAGGAATCTTTTTGTAGAAACAGGTTTCAACCATGGTGACCGGGTAGAGGTAATTATTCGAAATGGATCTACACTTGCATATAATAACAGAATAGCATATGGAAAATCTTTTGCAGATGTTTATGCCAGTGAACAGATAATCTATGTAAATTCTGTTTATAATATGGCTATTGCAATAAATCAGGGGAATTTTGCCAGAGCTTACAATATTGGAACAGGCCGGCATTGGAAAATAGAGTTTAGGAAGGTTTCAATATAAAATTTATTTTTATTTGCAATCAATAGAAAATTAAATTAACATTCTTGTATATACAGTTTATAAGGATTCTGATAGATGAAACATTTGGCAGGAAAAATTGGTCTTGTTTATACCATACGGAGAGTAACGTATATTATCTATGGAATTACAATAATTTGTTTTGCATTTATTGGGATATATGAAAAAGCTTTATTTTTAAAAAATGAAACTGATAAAATTAGAGATGCTTATACTGAAGAGCAGAAATCTATAGTAAAAACACAAGTTCAAAGTGCAGTGCAGCTAATAAAATTAGCAGGAAATTCTGAAATTTCAAAAGATGATATTCTTGAATCTCTTAAAAATATAAGATTTGGCTATGATAACGATGGTTATATTTTTGTAAATACCTATAACGGTATTCCGCTATTATTTGATGCTAAAAGAGTTATTAATGGAAAAAGTATTTGGGAGTTAACAGATCCTAATGGAGTTAAGGTTATACAGGAGGAGCGAGAGGCTGTTAGAAATCCTGAAGGTGATTTTATCTACTATTCCTGGCTCAAACTTTCAACTGATTCTATAAGCCCCAAAGTATCATTTATTAAGGGTGTTCCTGAGTGGGAATGGCTGGTTGGTGCCGGGGTATATCTTGATTCGATAGAAAAAGAAATTGATACTCTTCAAAAAAAAGTAATAAAAGATACAGGGTTTGAAGCCTTAATATTAATTGTAATTATTGGATTTATTCTTTTTACTATTCAGCTTATTTTTAAACGATTTACAAAAACTGTAGAAAATGAAATTAGTTTATTTTCCAGCTATTTTGATAATGCTGCAGAAAATATTAAAGAAATCAATATTTCTAATATCCGTTATAGTGAATTTTCTCATATTGCTGAAGATATGAATCAAATGGTATCTAGCAAACTGGAAGCAGATAAACGTATTTTTACTTCAGAACAGAGATTGCGTCTACAGCGGGAACAGTCTCCTTTGGGTTATGTGGAGTGGAATCTTGATTATAAAATTATAGATTGGAATTTATCTGCTGAGAAAATATTCGGTTTTACAAGGGAAGAAATTATTGGCAAAGGGTTTGAATTTTTAATTTCACCGAATATTATTTCTGATATATCAGGTGTTTTTACAGGGTTGGCTAATGCAACAGGCGGAACAAGAAATATTAATGAGAATATTACAAAAGATAGCAGAACAATTATATGTGAATGGTACAATAAAGTACTAAAAAACCAGAATGGAGGAATACTTAGCTATGTTTCTCTTGTAGATGATATTACTGAAAGAAAGCTTACCGAGGATCGGCTTGCAAAATCTTTGGAAGAGAAACGAATGCTTCTCAAAGAGGTTCATCATCGTGTTAAAAATAATATGGCAATTATAACCTCGTTTATATCTCTTCAATCCATGAGTATTGAAGATGAGAGTGTTCATATTTTACTTCAATCTACAGAAAATAGAGTCAGATCCATGGCTCTTATTCATGAGTATTTATATAAAAGTGAAAATTTGAAGGATATCAATGTTAAAAAATATATTGATGAACTTGTAGATATTCTTTTGGATAGTTACAATTATGGTTCTCATGATATAAGCACTAAAATTGAAATAGTTCAGTTGGAACTTGACCTGGATTTGCTTATACCATTAGGTATGATAATAAATGAGATAATATCCAATGCTCTAAAGCATGCTTTTAATAATATTGATTTACCCGAATTGTATATTAGTCTGGTTAGGAATACTCCGAATGGGATTGTCCTGACAATAAGGGATAATGGAATTGGACTTCCGGAAGAAAATCTAATAAATGAAAATGATTCAATAGGTTTTTTGCTAATAAACAGTCTTGTAAGTCAAATATCCGGAGAAATGAAAATTAATAGGGAGAATGGTACTGAATATATAATTACAGTCAAAGAATAATTGAATTTACAGTTTTAACTAATTCTTTATGATTAATTGGCTTACTAAGATAACCGCAGGGATTAAGTTCCAGTGCCAGTTCTTTTGTTTCTTTGTCAGTATTTCCAGTTAGGAAAAAAAAAGGTATATAAGATATATTCTGAATTTGCCTTGCAGCCTCAATTCCATCCATATCACCTTCCAGCATTATATCCATAAGAATAAGATCCGGTTGATTTTTTCTTACTGAATCAATAGCATCTATTCCTGTAGCTACCAAATTGGTTATATAATAGTTTTGCAGGGCTCTTTTATAGGTCAGGGCAATAACTGCTTCATCTTCCACAATTAAAACTGTTTTCAAACTTCTATTTCTCCATATTAAAATTGTATAATATATTTTTTATAATATATTAAATATAGCTCTCATTCAATAAAAAAACAATTTCATAATTCAATAATCGGAAAATCAAGTTCCCTGGTAATTTAGTATATTGTTTTTTATGCATCAAAGGTAAATATAAATTTTGTACCATTTTTTCTCTCTATCTGGATTTTTGCTTCAAGTTGTTCAGAAAGCATATTAACAAGAGTAAATCCAAATCCTTCTGATGTTTCTATGTTTACAGATTCAGGGATACCTGTTCCGTCATCTCCAATTGATATAGTTATATGCTTATTGTTGATTGACGCAGACACAGTTATTTTTCCAGCCTGGTCATGAGTAAATGCATACTTCATAGAATTTGTTATTAGTTCGTTGGTAATAATTCCCAGGTTAAAAATAGTTTTCGAGTTCAATTCAAAATCTTCAATATCTGTTTCAACTTTAATCCTGTTATTAGTTTCAAAGTTGTCAACAATCTCTTCTGTTAGTGTTGTTAAATAATCTTTAACAGAAATACTTTGAAAATCTGTTCCTCTGTACAGTTTATCGTATAGTATCAGCATACTGTGAATTCGATTTGCAGCAGTTTCAAGAGCTCCCACAGCTTCAGGGCTTTCCATATTTCCGGACTGTAGGGATAGAAGGCTGATGATTGTCCCCATGTTATTTTTTATTCGGTGATGTACTTCTTTTAATATCAGTTCCTTTTCTTTTAAGAGATAGCATATCTTTTCTTCCCTTTGTTTATGTTCAATGGCTTCACTTAACGAGAGTGCAATAAGATCAAGTAGGTTCTGTTCCTCCTGGATAAATGGTGTATTTGTATCTTCCCAGATACCGATATAATATATTTCTATTTGTCCAATAATTTCATTTTTGGAATACAGTCTGCTTCTTTGCCTTAAAAGAGTTTGTACAAAAGGTCTGGATACATATTCTTTATTACCGAATATGACTTTACAACGGATGTCTTCCGGGAATTGCCAACCATCAGGTATAGTTTTTGATATATCAATAAATAATTTTTCCAATGTTTTGTCTGTATTTTTCAGTAACTGTGATACATCATATAAACATTTAAGCTCTTTTGTTTTCTGGTTTAATTTATAAATGAGTATATGGGATTAGATTCCTGACGTTCAATAGTATTTAAAAGGTCTGTCTGTTCTGTAATATCCTGTGTCATACCAATAGATAATATAGCTTTTCCATTATCATCAATAATATCATGGGATTTTTCTCTTACTATCCTAACTTTGTTATCCGGTCTTATTATTCTGTGGATAACATCGTAGGGTTCAATATTTTTTATAGCTGAAGTGTAAACCCGATTTACCATCTCTCTATCATCAGGGTGAACTGCATTTAAAAAGGTTTGGTATGTTAATTTGGATATGGTTTTTTTTAATCCAAATATTCTGTATTCTTCATCAGTCCACTCCAGTTCATCTATTTCGAGATCCAGAACCCAGCTGCCCACATGAGCCATCTTCTGGGATCTGTTGAGAATCTCTATATTTCTTTTTAAGTCATTTTTATTCCGGTTTTTTTCAGTTATATCTCTCTGGATTTCGAGGAATCCAATAAACTCCTCCTGGTCGTTATGAATGATATCTATAGACACCTCTACATCTATAAGTCTGCCGTCTTTAGACTTGTTTGAAAAATTAGTGAGGAAGCTTTTTTTTATTAGTAAATCTTTCCAGTATTCAGTTGCATAATCGCTATTAATATACTCCACACTTAAAAATAGTGGCGTTCTTTTCCCTACTACCTCTTCAGCCGTATATCCATACAATTTTGTAAATTGTGGATTAATAAAAGTAATTACTCCCTTTTTATCTGTCAAAATGATTATTTCCCTGCTGCTGTTTACAACCTGGTTGAGTATAAGAAGTGATGTCTTATCAGATCCAAAAAAATTATTAGCTTCACTTGGAGTGCTCATTGTTAATCCCTATAATACTTTACTAAAACAAATACTGTGTTACTTATACTATTTATCCTAATTGATTGATTATGGGTTTGCAATGGAAATAATAATTTATTGTCTTTTATAATCCACATGGACAAAGATACATCGGAATTCATATATAATGGTTGTTGCTCGCCCATGCATCCTGGCATGAATGCTTATGTTGAAAGATTAAACGGAACAATTAGGCGTGAAGCTCTTAAAACGAATTATTGGTATTCTTTGCGCCGGAACCAAAAATATTATCCAGGGTCAGAATATGATGAAAATACCCTCTGTCAACAAGGCTTTTTTTAGGAGCTGATGCTGTAATTAAAACTCTTTCAATAGTCATTTTCCTGGGATTGGGTATTTTTACCAATCGTTTTTGGAAATCGTCAATAACGTTCAAATCAACTTCATTGTCCATAAACTTTATTTCACAAATGGTCATAACCCGATCTGAACGAATATAGGCAAGATCGATTTGAAATCTTTCCCTATTATTTCTTTCAAACCAGGGGCCTGCATCATATGCTATTCCCCCAAAGCCTAAACTTCGGGCTATTAAGTGCTCATGCTGATAGCAGAACTTTTCAAAAGCATATCCACGCCAGGGGTAATACAATTTGTCAGGAAGATACTTAAGGAAGAGATTTTGATCAGTCCCTTTATTGATCCTTTTTTTATTTTCATGTAAAAATCGGAAATAGAAATCAAGATACGGATCACAGATTCTGTATCGAGAATGTCTGATTGTATTAGTTCGATCTACAGGAGCATAGTTTTCGATGAATCCGGCTTGTTCCAGATTATTGAGATATTCAGTGGTTCTTCCACCCTCTTTGAGATGACATTTATCCTGAATTGTTTTCCTGTCACTCCATCTGTTTTTTTGCAGGAAGATTAGAATCGTCTCATAATGTTTATTTTTTCCAAAATGACTGGAAAAGAGTCTTTCGTATTCGTTGATAAAATAGGAGTTTGGACTAAAAAATAAGTCTACTGTATTAAGTTGAACAGAACGATCTAAATCAAATAATTCCAAATACTTTGGAATACCTCCAATCAGCAAAAATATTTCGATAATATCTCTAACAGAACGTTTTTGTGAAAAGTCTGTTACGATATCCTGAAACAAAAGAGGCAATAGGTGAATTTCTTTATCAACTCTTCCATAGAGTGCTTTTGATTTTAATACTTTATTAATCATGAATGACGATACAGAGCCACAGAGAACAAGATGTACTCGATTATGCTGAATAAATAGATTGTCCCAGGCATACTTTAATTGACTGACCAGGCTTGTTCTGTTGCCTGCCATCCATTGAAATTCATCAAAAAAGACAATGCAGGATGAATCTTTTATCTGTTGTGATAAACATGTTAACAGAGAAATCCAATCATGTTTTTCCAGTTGTTCATTTACAGAATTTCCAAAATATTCGATCATTTTTACCACAAACAAGCTTTGTTGTTCCCGCTGGCTTTGCCCTTCAAGGCCTTCAAAATTGTATGTTTTAATTTGTTGAAACGCCTGAGTTACCAATCTTGTTTTTCCAATTCTACGGCGTCCATAAATGACACTGAGTCTGGAGTTTCTACCATCCCAATTTCGAAGAAGCTCCAGTTCTTTGCTTCTGCCCCAAAAGGGTTTATTATTTTTACTCATAAAATCCGTCCTTAAGTCTGTCTTTATTATAGTTATAGACAGATTTATGTCAATATCCGTCCTTAACTATGATATTTAGGAAGTTAAGGACGGTTTATCTGGGCTGGATTAAAACATTCAAAACAATGGCGTACTATGGCTTTTTCAACTAATATGAAAATTTTTCCATATTAGAAATTGCCGAAACTAAAATATGTTCAACTTTATATGTTCCCTTTTTCTTTGCATATTCAAACTATTTTTCTCAAGTAGAAAAGATATAATATTCACAATGATGATCCTTAAAAAGGAAAATCAGATCTATAAGCGGCAGATTAACTGGCAAAAAGCACAATCAAAGCTAAAGCGCCAAGATCGAATTTTTCTATTTTTAATCTCATCATTATCCAAGAAAGCAATCAACCATCTAACACTGGTGAAACCTTCAACACTTTTAAACTGGCAACGACGATTCATTAAGAATTACTGGACTTACGAACACCAAGCGACTGGAAGAAAACCAGTATCCAAAGAAATTAAAAACTTAATTCTGGAAATGAAGATTGCGAACCAGCTTTGGGGCTGCCATAGAATTGCAGATGAGCTTAAGAAGCTTGAAATTGAGTTAATTCCTACCACGGTTAATCGTATAATCCAGACTTTCAGAAAGAATGGAAAGATTCAGTCTGTCGGTAGCTGGAAAAAATTTCTCAAATTAAATTGGGACTCTCTTTTCGGTATGGATTTCATGACAATAGATACTCTATTTGGAAAGAGATTATACCTTCTTATTATTCTGGAACTGAAAACCAGAAGGATTATTCAATATCATATAACTGAAAATCCTGGTAGAGAGTTTGTAAAACAAAGAATTCAGCTGTTCTCAGAGGAATTTTCAGATAAGAAGACTCTGATTTACGATAATGCTCCTCAATTTACTTCGATTGATTATAGCAGGTATGACATCAAAGGAGTAAATATCAGTACAGCAGCTCCAAATATGAATGCCGTACTGTAGTTTAATTACATCGGAGACACTTTAAGCTGCGAATGACGAAAATCTTCCACATTCCCACACATATTACAAAAATAAAAGGGTCGATAAAGGGGTCGGTTCCCGTACGGCATAAAAAAAGAGATTATCCTGGTAAAGATAATCTCTTGTCCCGTAAGGGATTAAGTATGCGGTAGAGAAGACTTGAACTTCCACGACCTTGCGATCACTAGCCCCTCAATTTAATGCGTATCCAAAATAGTGCCATTTATAGCCGTATATGGGGTGTTTTGTATTTCATAAAAGATTAGGGGAAGTATAGAGCCACCTGGGTTCCCCTAATAAAGGGGTCTATATCGGGGTCGGTTTTTTTTAAATCTTTTAGTCAACTTATCAACACCTTATTACTATTCAATTAAAATACTTTCTTTCTTATACTGATTTCCCCTGGTTAAAAGATGCTCCTGTAAGTAAGATTATCAATGTTAAAGAACCAATGGGATATCATTTTTTTTGGCCTGATCTGGATATAGATTTATCTGTAATTGCTAGATTTAAATGGACATGTTCAATAACTAGTTAATATAATTAGATTTTTGCATAGAAAATCGTTCGATTACTGTCATGAATATTATATATTGAGTGTGAGACACGCTATAAGTCATTATATTCATCATATTGAGAAAAATAACCTTGACACATAAATATAACTGAATTATCATGCAAAATGAACATGTTCAAATAAATGTGTTTAGAAAACCTAGAGGAGTGCATTATGAAGAGAATTTTATTTATTAGTATTTGTCTGGCAACTATTGCTGTGACTGCCTGGTCAGCAGGAAAAAAAGATGAAGGTCTTGTGACGTTAAATTACTGGACATGGCATCCGTCTTCAGAAGTTATTCAGCCGGTTATTGACGCTTATGAAGCTGATAATCCGGGAGTTAAAATAAACCTGACAGTCATGGAGTCCTCTGTATTTCAGGAAAAGTTGCCTGTGGCTCTTGCTTCTGAAGAAGAACTGGATATCATCGGTGTTCAGACAGGTATAATGCCGTCTCAGCTTAAGGGATATATGGCACCCCTGGATGACTATTTCTCCGCTATTGCCGGAGCTGATTGGGAAGCAACATTTAATTCCCTGGATCTTGGGATAAGTCGTGGACAAACCGAAACCGATGAATTGCTTTTTATTACAAGTGGAAGGTACGGATCTGCAATTGGTCTTTATAATGTATCCATCTTCGAGGAACTAGGTCTTGAAGTACCTGTAACATACGAGGAAATGAAAAATGTAGCTGCAGTGATTCAGAAAGAGATGCCTGATATTCTTCCGGTGTCCTTTACTGGTGATGGGTGGTTCCTGGATGAAATGGTATTAACTGTTCTAGCTCAGCAGTCAGACCTCTTCAATGATATCAGATATGGTGGTGGACGTTGGGACGATCCTGAATATGTACAGGCGCTTACCGATTTTAAGAGAATGTTTGATGATGGTGTCTTTTTGAATATGAATGATGTCGGATATGGCCGATCGGCTGAATTGTTTGATACAGGAAAAGCAGCAATTTTCTACCAGGGGACATGGGAAGCACCAAGATTATCATCTCAATTCCGTGAAGATCGTGGGATTGGTCTTGATAATGTAGGAGCTATGGCAATGCCGATAATGAGAGATGGCGGGAAAGCGACATTACGGGCATTTACCGAGCTTGGCATGGCAATGCCTAAGTACAGCAAGAATAAAGAAGCTGCCGCTGATTTTATTTTTTACATGTCCGGAGGGGATGGTTTCGATATGTTGAATGAAGAAGCATTTCTTGTTCCGAATAAAGCTGGTTCGATGCTACCTGCTCCTCTTTTTAACTCACCAGAAGGCCGTGATGGATGGGAGTATGTTGTTAAGCTTGTATCTGAATCAACATCCCATAGAAATAATATGTCTGCATTCAGTAGTGTTGTAGGTCAATATATCCAAAAGGTATTGGGTGGAGATTACGGAGATGATATTGAGCGTGCATGCCAGGATATTCAAAAAGAATTTGAATCCGGTAAATACTAGCACGCCAATTGGCTATCGTATAATATGGAATAGAATAACAGGCTGTTGTATCGTTCAGATGAAGCAGCCTGTATCTATTCGGAGGTTTACAGAGTGTTGGAAAGAAATCAACTAAAGCGAAAATTGTATGGTAACAATAGTCTTTCGGCTATTATCTTTATGCTGCCGTTAGTACTTATTATTAGTGTATTTTTGTTGTTCAGCATATTTTTTATTATTAAAAACGGCTTTTTTAAGCTTGATTTATCATTTGCGAATCCGGAATTCGTAGGTTTGCGAAACTATAGAATTCTTCTGACCGACACACTCTTTTATCGGAGTATTATTAATAATCTGATATTCTCCAGTGTTGTTGTAATTTCAGGTATTACATTGGGCTTTCTCCTTGCGGTATTGCTTTCTTTAAATATCAGATTCAGCAAAGTGATTTTTGCCATAGTTTTTATTCCTGCTATATTGCCGAGAGCCCTGGTGGCGACAGTCTTTCGCCAGATGTTTGAATACCATACAGGAACACTGAATGGTTTTCTCGCTGTTTTGGGGATGAATACCGAAAGCCTTATTTGGCTCACCAATCCTTCCCTGGCATATTTATCTGTTTTCAGTGTTTTTATCTATATGATCGGGATACCTCTGCTGTACTACAATGCAGATCTGGCCTCTATCTCACCAAGTATTCTGGAATCGGCGCGTATTGACGGTGCAGGTCTGTTTACCATGATGATCAAAATTATTTATCCCCTGGTGACCGGTAGTCATAAAACCATCATTATCTCTTCAATACTGGCCAGCTTCAGAATGTTTGAAGTGATTTTCCTTTTAACCCAGAGTGGCCCGGGGTTCACTACAGAGATTACAGGTACATACATCTATAAATTCACAAGACAGGGAATACACATCGGATATGTATGTGCAGCATCAACAGTTGTCCTTTCGATTGCATTGCTACTTGCTATTGTGCAGACCACTGTTCTATACCGAAAAAAATCATAATCCCAAGGATGATCAAATGAGTAATGGTTCTTCACTTTTTAATTTAACAGGCCGGGTAAAGATTATTGTTGGTATTCTCCTGTTATTTATCACAGAAATCTGGCTTGTCCCTATGTTTTCTGCATTATTCAATTCTTTGAAATTCGTTGGAGTACAAAACTATATATATGTATTAACAAGTAAAATGAATGGGATTTATTTTTTACATGCTCTGATCAATTCATTCATTATCGCCGCAATTGCTGTTTTCCTGACAAGCTCAGTATCTGCGTTATCCGGTTTTTGTTTTTCGAAGATTCAATTTCCGTACCGCAATGTATTCTACATTCTGACTCTCAGCCTGCTTTCAATACCTGGTATAACGATTCTTATTCCGCTTTTTTTTACATTGAAAAAGATAGGTCTGAATAATACTTTTTTCGCCGTTGCTTTACCTCAGGTAGCGTTAACCCTGCCTTTCGGTGTCTTGTTAATGCGAAATGCCTTTGATTCGATCCATAATGATTACATGGCAGCTGCATCTATTGACGGTGCTAATATCTACCAGATTTTCTGGAAGGTATATCTTCCAATGAATACTCCTGCGGTAATCAATCTGGCAATACTTCAATTTGTCTGGTCGTTCCAGGATTTCCTGCTTCCATCGTTCCTTCTGTCAAAACGCTCCCTGACTACTGCTACACAAATGATCAGCAGTTTTAACAGGACACAAACGGTCTCTCCGAAGGATATAGGCGGTTACAACGCAGGAATTGTCTTGCTGGCGGTACCGGTGATAATCGTTTTTCTAATTTTCAGTGGTTATATCAAGAAAGGGTTGACTTCCGGCGGTCTTAAGGGATGAGAATCCTTTTAACCCTTATTTAAAATTCAGTACAAGGGACACTAATAAATGTACAACAACAGCTTTGAATTTCATAAACCTGCCGCTTTTTGGGGAGAGACTATTCTGCTTGGTAACGGCAGTACAGGATTATCTCTATGGGGAGGTGTCGGCAATGAACGCATTCAGCTGAATCACGATACTTTTTGGGCCGGCAGTCCGAAATCTGAAGATGCTGAAATGAATTCCAGTACACTTGAGTTGATACGTCAGAAAATCACCGGGGAACGTTTTTTAGAGGCGGAAAAGCTCCTGGAAAATAAGTTATCAGGACTTTACACATCTCCATATCAACCAATGGGCGAGTTATATTTTAATTACAATCTGTCTGAACACAGTACAGAAACAAAGTCTTATCGCCGATCTCTGAATTTGAGTGATGCAACATACAGCCAGTCCTTTGATATGGATAAAGGATCTTACCTGACAGAAGGTTTTGTCAGCTATCCGTCATCTATTGCTGTCTTAAAATTCTCAACTAAAGGATCAGTTGAATATAACGGAGTTTTGTCTTACCTGCCGCCATACTCAGATAATATTTCCCGGGGTAATACCCTTAATGGTGCGGATTATATTGTGTATTCTATTAAGGCACCGGTCAGGCTGGATGGTTTCATGGATGCGGCAGAACCAGAGTTCTCGGATGTTGAAGGAATTAACGGATTCATTACTGTACGGATCGTTCCTTCTGACGGATATTGTACAATTAAAGACGATTCATTTCATATTAAGGAATCTACTGAATTTACTGTACTTATCCATGTTAATACGGATTGGGATGATCGCGGGTCAACAAAATCAGGGATAGAGTCACTTGATGCAGTTATGGGCAGGAATTATCTGGAATTGAAAGAAGAGCATTTTTCAGATTATACTGCCCTCTATTCACAGATAGAATTATCCCTTGAATCAGAATCAAGGGATAAACCCAGTCTGCTTCCGGACAGGCTAATCGGATTTGAACAAAATACTGATCCCGGATTGATAGAACTGCTGTTCAATTACGGCAGATACCTTCTTATCTCATCATCCCGTCCAGGGAATCTGCCGGCGAATCTGCAGGGAATCTGGAATTCAAAAATCAACCCTCCCTGGTGGTCGAACTACACCTTGAACATCAATACCGAGATGAATTACTGGGGATCTTGTCTAGCGGGTCTCTCCTCCTGTGCTCAGCCTCTTTATGATTTCGCCATGAGATTAATGAAAAACGGTCAAAGGACTGCGAACCTGACATATGGATGCAATGGTTGGTGCTCACATCATCAGACCGATTTGTGGGCGGCAACAACTGTTCGGGGAAGGACTGACAGTGGAGTATTAGAGGGAAACGTGGAATACTCTTTATGGCCTTTTAGCGGAGTATGGCTATCATTTATGGCCTGGGAGCACTATGAATATACAGGAGACAAGGAGTTCCTCCGGGATAGGGTGCGACCCTTGCTGGAAGGAAGTGTACGGTTCTTGAAAGACTTTCTCATTGAAGATTCTGCCGGAATGCTGACCACAAGCCCGTCAACATCACCGGAAAACCGATTTAAATGGAAGGATAAGTTCCCGGCGGTCAGTAGTGGGTCCACTATGGATTTATCTCTGACTCTTGAAACTATACAGTCTTTTTTGGCGATGAGTAGCGAAATTTCCTGCAATGAAAGCCTTGTGGATTGGTGCCGGGTTGCTGTCGGGAGAATCAAACCTTTTCGGATTGGCAGATTGTCACAATTACAGGAATGGTCCGGAGACTGGGACAGAGAAGAAGACAAACATCGGCATGTCTCCCACCTCTTTAGTCTGTATCCCGGTAATTACATGACTAAACCGGGAATGGAAGAATATCGAACAGCAGCTGGTAAATCCCTGGAAATGAGGGGAATGGATGCTACAGGATGGAGCAATGTTTGGAAAATTGCTCTAATGGCACGCCTCGGAAAATCTGAAAAAATATCAAAACTATTCAAAAAATTACTCAAAATGGCGGAGCCGGGTGATGAGAAGGTTCATTTCTTCGGCAGTGGTAGCTATCCTAATCTACTGTGTGCTCATCCCCCTTTTCAGATTGATGGTAATCTGGGAATTATAGCTGCCATTTCAGAGATCCTTATACACCAGATTGATAATTCCATAATATTGCTTCCAGCATTACCCAAAGAATGGGAAAATGGATATTTCCATAATGTTCAGTGCAAATACGGATTAAAAGTGAGTTTGGAATGGGGACAGGGAAAGTTGAAGTATGTTAAGATCATATCGTCTAAGTCCGGGAAATGGAAATTAATCTACCGGGATAATCAGCAGGTAGTTGATTTAGTAGAAGGCGGTGAGATGTTGTTAGACGGGGAATTGAATCAGGAGATGAAATGAGTGTTACATTACGGGATCTGTCTAAATACACAGGAGTCGCTCTTGGGACTGTTTCCCGATACCTTAACGGCGAGACTGTTCGTGAAAACACAAGGGTCAAACTGGAAACCGCTATTAAAGAGCTTGGATACAAAGAGAATATAGTGAGCAAGGCCAGGAGGACAGGGTCCTCTATGACTATTGCAGTCGTGCTGTCTGCATTGAACGCTGAATTCTTTATGAGAATAATTGAATCTCTGGATAACGAACTGAGCAACCATATGTTCAGTATCCTCCTCTTCAATTTTCATAAAGATCCTGCATATCTGAAGCGTCGTTTCGAAGAGTTGCGGCATCGTTCTGTAGATGGTTTGATTTTCTTCCCTTCCGGCCTTGAGGGAGATATTGCCGAAGAATTGAAATCCTTTATCGATTCCAGGGTTCCTGTTGTCGTAATCGACGATTTTGTCCATGGATTGAAAACAGATGCTGTTGTTGTTGATAATCGTAATTCAACATTCCGGGCCACCGAGTATCTTCTCCGGCAGGGTCACCGCAATATCGGTTTTCTGGCCGGAAGGAAGGGGTCTTTCGTAGCTCAGAACCGCTATGAGGGATGCCGGGATGCTTTTGAAGCATATGACCTTCCCTGGGATGAATCTAAGGTTCGATGGGCTGACTTTGAAGTTAATAAAGCCCGAAAGATGTTCAATGATATTATGGCAGACAAGAATCCTCCTACAGCTGTATTTTCAACTAGCTATGACATGACAATGGGAACATTTCTTTCGATTGTAAACAAGAAGATTTCCATCCCTGATGATCTGTCCTTATTTGGTTACGATCGTTTCTCCGGTACGGATGCCTTTTCGCCAAAACTTTCTTTAATAGAGCAGCCCACTGAAAAAATTGGGAAAACAGCCGCCAACATTCTTATTGATAGGATTCGTGGGAACTGGGATGATTTTCCAAAGACAGTAGAACTTAAGACAAAGATGATTATTAGAGATTCGGTGAGAAGAGTATAGCGGAACTTGTGGTGTAGTTTAATTCCATCGGAGCAATTTAGAGCTGCTAATATAGAAAATCTTCCACATTTCCATACACATTACAAAAAGAAAGGGGTCAATAGAAGGGTCGATTGCAACATAAAAAAAGAGATTATCCTGGTAAAGATAATCTCTTGTCCCGTAAGGGATTAAACATGCGGTAGAGAAGACTTGAACTTCCACGACCTTGCGATCACTAGCCCCTCAAGCTAGCGTGTCTACCAATTCCACCACTACCGCTGGTACGAGAGCTAAATTACCACTAAATATGCTATTTAGTCAAGCTTCGTAACTTATTCCATAAGCTCCGTCATTTCATCCAGAAGTTCCTCAAATACTTTCATTGCAGCTTTTACAGGTTCAGGATTGCTCATATCTACTCCTGCAAGTTTTAGTGAGTCAATGGGATATTTTGATCCACCCGATTTTAGGAAATTAAGATAATCTTTTTGTTCAGAATCTCCACCGTTCAGAACTTTCTCTGAAAGAGCAATTGCTGCTGAAAGACCAGTTGCATATTTATAAACATAGTAGGATCTATAAAAATGAGGGATTCTTAATCCTTCCATATCACTTTCTTCTTCCAGTTCCATATCAGGACCGAAATAGAGTTCCATGAGTTCCCTGTATTTACTTCTTATTGAATCTACTGTTATAGGGATCCCTTTTTCAACCATTGCGTGGGCTTCATGTTCAAACTCTGCAAACATTGTCTGTCTAAATATTGTTGCAATTATATCATCTATCCTTTTCCCAATGATATAAGCTTTCATTTCGTTAGATTCTGCATTTTTGTATAGATAATCTGCCAGGAGTTGTTCATTAAAGGTCGATGCTACTTCTGCTTCAAATATTGTATAGTTATAATTCTGAAAATTATTATTTTTTACACTATAAAAGCTGTGCATAGAGTGTCCGCCTTCATGAGCAAGAGTGAATATATCTCTAAGTACAGTTTCTTTATAATTCATCATTATGTATGGATTCCCTGTGTAACCCCCGGAAGAAAAGGCTCCCGATCTTTTTCCCTTATTCTCATATCTGTCTACCCATCCCTCCAGAAGACCATCGTTTAGAATCTTACAATATTCATCTCCCAAAGGGCGTACGGCCTTGTTAATCAGGTCAACAGCTTCCTCATAAGTATATTTAGTACTTATAGAACCCAGTAAAGGTACATAGACATCCCAGTGTTTCAGTTTTTTCAGTCCCAGTTTATTTCGTCTGAAGGAGTAATATTTATGCAGTAAAGGAAGGTTTTCGTGAATTACTTTAACAAGGTTATCATAAACCAGTTCCGGAACATTATCAGGGAAAAGCCTTTGAGCTCTGGTAGAGGGATAATTTCTCACTTTTGCCTGATAGATATCCTGTTGAACACTTCCTGCATAGAGTGATGCAAGAGTATTTTTATGTTCTGAAAACTTTGCGTAAAATTGTCTATACGCTTTTTCCCTTACAGCACGGTCATTATTTATCAATAGCATCCCGAAAGTTGATTGGCTTAGAGGAATATCTCCCTCTTTTGTCTCTACGGAACCAAACTCCATATCTACATCAGTAAGAGCTGTAAATACCTTTCCAGGTGTCTGACGGGCTTCCATCTGCATAGCAAGAAGCTTTTCCTCTTTTTCTGAGAGTACATGAGGTTTGAATCTTAAAAGTTTTTTCAGCATTAAATTATATGCCTCTAAAGATTTATCTTTCAAATAATTTTTTGTAATATTTTCATCAATGGCCTGAATCTCCGGATTAAGAAAACTTAATTCTGTACCCAGAAGTGAGGTTACCCTCATATATCTTGAAAGTCGATCCTGGCCTTTGCTATCTCCAACATCTTCTGTATTTCTTAAAAAAGCGTAGTTACCCAATTTTTCATCATGAATTTCTATTTCTGTGACAAGATCGAGACAGGTTTTTAATTGATTGGCAGATTCATGTAATGTTCCTTTATATTTTTTTATTTCAGGGATTCTGTTTTCCAGTTCTTTAAGACTATTTTCCCAATCAGTTTCAGTCTTAAACAAACCACTTAGATTCCATTTATCAATATCTGCTACATCTGATCTTAATTTAATTTTTATTTCTGATTTCATTTAATTTAATCCTTCTAAAAGTTTTGCTATTCTATAACCGGCTTTTCCTCTATGAGAAATTTTATTTTTTTCTTTTTCAGGAAGTTCTGCTACGGTTTTACCATATTCAGGCAGGAAAAAAATCGGATCATAACCAAATCCATTAATTCCTGTAGATTCTCTTGTTATTTCCCCTTTAAATGATTCCTGAACTACAAAAAAACGATTTAAATCCATTACAAGTGTCATACAGCAAATAAATTCTGCACTAAGATCACTTTTCCCTTTTAATTTATCAAGAAGATATAAATTTCTAACAGAGGCTTCCAGCTCTACTCCGTTTTTTGAACCATATCGTGCAGAGAAGATTCCTGGTTCTCCATTAAGGGCTGCTACATTCAGTCCTGAGTCATCTGCAAGGACAGGACGATTTACCTGATTGAAGAGTGCAAATGCCTTGCCCTGGGAATTCTCAAGGAAGGTGTCTCCTGTTTCCTCAAAATCAAAATCAATACCAATGTCTTCCGGTAGAAGCAGGGTATGTCCCTTTAAAATCTCTTTAAGCTCAAACAGCTTATGTCTGTTTCCAGATGCCAATATTATTTCCATAAGATTACAATAAACAATTGTCTAGAATGAGTCCACTGGTATTACCATTTCCTGAATCTTAAATTTAAGCTCCTATTCAAGCAGTTTTTTTATCTATATCCTTAAAGGATGTTTTAATATAATGAATTCCAGAATCTATTGATCCTCTGGGAAGTTTCAGTACATCAGCAATATCTTTATGAGTTGGCCTGGATGGTGCCTTTGAAATGGTTCTATTCATTTTGCAGATTTTTTTTCGCAGGTTTGAAATCTTAGCCTCTAACTCTTTTTTTTCTTTTTCATTTTCTGCAAAACTAATTTTTTCCTGTAGTAGGTGGAACATGAAGAATGCGCTGTTTCGTCTGTTTCTAATTGTTCTGATACGATCCAGCCTGCCTTCAACTTTTGCTTTTAATTTTTCGGAACAGGAGTCAAGCCATTTTTCCTTATAACCTGTAATCTGAATTATTCCCTCTTTTAGTCTTTTATTCATATTATTTGCTTCTATCAGATATAGATAAAGAATTCTCTGTTTTATTGTGTCTGAGAGTAAATTTTCGTTTTCCTCCAAACGAAGTACTTTTCTTGCTGATTCAGATATACTTAGAGGTGTATCCTTTATTTCAGTAAAATCATTTTCAGGTGTTACCAGGTAGAAGGGTTCTTTGTAACTGGCTTTTTGTATACCAATATATTTGTTTTTTGCAGAACGGTAAGCCTTAATATTCCATCTAATTGATATATTTAGATATCCGTCAAAGGGTGTTCCATAGTAATTAAACCGTTTAATTAATCCAGGGATTTTTGGATAAAAAGTACAGAAAAAATCTCCTCTTTCATCATCATCCATTTTATACTGAAATCTTAGGATTGAATAAACGTGAAGACTTATATCATTTACAAGCTCT